>NZ_CP149130.1:385000-685000 GCF_037811135.1 Aeromonas rivipollensis
TTTGACTGGGGCGGTCTCCTCCCAAAGAGTAACGGAGGAGCACGAAGGTTGGCTAATCCTGGTCGGACATCAGGAGGTTAGTGCAATGGCATAAGCCAGCTTAACTGCGAGACGGACAGGTCGAGCAGGTACGAAAGTAGGTCATAGTGATCCGGTGGTTCTGAATGGAAGGGCCATCGCTCAACGGATAAAAGGTACTCCGGGGATAACAGGCTGATACCGCCCAAGAGTTCATATCGACGGCGGTGTTTGGCACCTCGATGTCGGCTCATCACATCCTGGGGCTGAAGTCGGTCCCAAGGGTATGGCTGTTCGCCATTTAAAGTGGTACGCGAGCTGGGTTCAGAACGTCGTGAGACAGTTCGGTCCCTATCTGCCGTGGGCGTTGGATGATTGAAGGGAGTTGCTCCTAGTACGAGAGGACCGGAGTGAACGAACCTCTGGTGTTCGGGTTGTCACGCCAGTGGCACTGCCCGGTAGCTAAGTTCGGAATCGATAACCGCTGAAAGCATCTAAGCGGGAAGCGAGCCCTGAGATGAGTCATCCCTGACCCCTTGAGGGTCCTAAAGGGCCGTTGGAGACCACAACGTTGATAGGTGGGGTGTGTAAGCGCGGCGACGTGTTGAGCTAACCCATACTAATTACCCGTGAGGCTTAACCATACAACACCCAAGAAGTGTTCTAAGGCTTGTAGCAAGTGAACGAACTACTTACCTAATTCAGTGATAGCGACGAGGCAACAGCCAATCAGTCGTTACTCACGTCAGCTTTCCGAGATTGAAGAATTTGCCTGGCGGCCATAGCGCCGTGGAACCACCTGATCCCATGCCGAACTCAGAAGTGAAACGCGGTAGCGCCGATGGTAGTGTGGCATTCGCCATGCGAGAGTAGGACACTGCCAGGCACCCAATTAGAAGAAACCCCGCTCAATGAGCGGGGTTTTTTATTGCCTGACGCTTCCCCAGAACCTGCCGTTGCCTGCCGAGACTTCGTCTGATTATTCCTTGTGTTCACCAGTATCATCACCAGTTGGTGCTCATGACCTCCGGCTTCCGAGGCTTCGTATGCCGCCACACCTGGATCTGCCCTCTCACCGGTTTTCCATTTGATTCCTCACGCGGCGCTATCCTGTTGAAAGCCTGTATCTGGCCTGCAATTGGGGTTGTATCTGCATCATAACTCGGTAGAGTAAAGGGCATTCCGGGTTTGCCCATACCATGCCTTTGCTTCTCCATCTGGTATGAGAGCATCCCACCCGTTTTCATTCACCTTCAGTCAGTGGTACCGATATGGAACAAGTAAACAAGTCTACCTTCAGCGATGTGTTGGAATATGTGCGTATGTCCCGTCGTCAGAACAAGCTCAAGCGTGAAATCGCGGACAACGAGAAGAAGATCCGTGACAACCAGAAGCGGGTGCTGTTGCTCGACAACCTGAGTGACTATATCAAGCCCGGCATGAGCATCGATGAGGTGCAGGCCATCATCGCCAACATGCGCACCGATTATGAAGAGCGTGTTGATGATCACATCATCAAGAATGCCGAGCTTTCCAAGGAGCGCAAGGAGCTGAGCACCAAGCTCAAGGGTATGAGTACCAGCAAGTAAGCTTACACCGCCATTCCCGAACACCGGCTTCCAGCCGGTGTTTCATTTCCATTCCGCAGCTCGGATCTCTCGCCGCACTGCAACAATCGGCTCCCATTTTTACAATCGCCCTGTTAACATCGCTGCAAAGCGGTCAATAGTTTTCAAGCCCTTGACTTGAAACGACTAAGCTTGATTGAAAGACAATAAATTGCGCAACCATGGTGGGGCTGATATGGGCGCATCAAAACAGACGGATTCGAACAAAGTGGCATCTCAGGATTCATCCGTACCGCATGCGGACGGGCAATATCAGCGCAAGCGTCGCCCCTGGTGGCGCTGGTTGTTCTGTTTCATCTTTTTGCTTTGCCTGGCTGCCGTGATCGCCCTGGTCGGTTATGAAATGAAGACCTCCCGATTGCAATCGCAGGAGATCTCCCGTTATGCCGCCAAGCTGACTTACGAGCTGGAACCCGGTCCCAGCAAGCAGATCACCTTCCCGGATGATGGCCCCTTCGACAAGCGACTCGGTTATGTGCTGATGCCCATGATCCAGGAGCGCCTCATCCAGCGTGGCTATCAGGTGAGCGAGCAGGTGCGTTTTTCCGATGCGCTGTACAACTACGCCAGCCATGGTTTCTTCGTCCCCTATACCGAGAAGGTACAGGCGGGGCTGACGCTGCACGACTGCCGTGCCGAGCCTTTCTATCAATACAAGTATCCGACCCATTACTACCCTGATTTCAACTCCATTCCTCCTTTGGTCATACAGTCGCTGCTGTTTATCGAGAACCGGGAGCTGCTAAGCAACGAGCAGCCCTTGGCCAACCCGGCCGTGGACTGGCCCCGTTTTGCCAAGGCTGCACTGTCCCAGGTGGGCAAGGCGCTGGATATGCAGGATCAATCCGCCGGCGGCAGTACGCTGGCGACCCAGGTGGAGAAGTATCGTCACTCTCCTGATGGTTTGACCCTGTCCCCCACCGAGAAGATCCGCCAGATGGCTTCGGCCAGCGTGCGGGCCTATCGATTGGGGCCGGAAACCCTGGAAGCACGCAAACTGGTGGCCTGGGCCTATCTCAACTCGGTGCCGCTCTCCGCCGCCCCGGGCTATGGCGAGGTGCACGGCTTGGGGGATGGTCTCTGGGTCTGGTTCGGTGCCAATGTGGACGAGGTGAATCGCCTGCTGGATCCCGCTCGCAATCAGGATGCCACCCTGGCCGAGCAGGGGCTGGCGCTGCGTCAGGTCGTATCTCTGATGATTGCCCACCGTCGCCCCTCCTACTATCTGGCCCAGGGGCGGGAGGCGCTGTCGGCCCTGACTGACAGCTACCTGCGTCTGTTCGTGCAGGAGGGCATGATCACGCCGCCCCTGATGGAGTCGGCGCTCAAGGCCAAGCTTGCGTTCCGCGACTTCCTGCAGGCACCGGCGATCACCCGGGTCAATAACAACAAGGGGTTGCAGGTAGCGCGCACCCGCCTCAGTCGCCAGCTCGGGGTTCAGCTCTATGATCTGGACCGCATGGATCTGACGGCTGATACGACCCTCAACATGCCGCTGCAAAATGACGTCTCCCGTTATCTGCAGCAGTTGGCGGATCCCACATTCGCCGCCCAGGTTGGGCTGTTTGGTGAGCGCCTGCTCTCGCCGGAGAAGACGGGGGACGTGAAATACAGCTTCACCCTGTTCGAGAAGACGCCGGAAGGGGTCAAGGTGCGGGTGCAGACCGACAACACGGATCAGCCGTTCGACATCAATGAGGGCAGCAAGCTGGAGCTGGGCTCTACCGCCAAGCTGCGGGTGCTGACCACCTATCTGGAGATAGTGACCGAGCTGCATGACAGCTATGGGAACATGCCGGCCGAGAGCCTGCGCAAGATAGAGGTCTCCGATCAGGACAACATCAGCCGTTGGGCCATCGGCTACCTGATGAGTGCCAAGGACAAGAGCCTGCCCGTGATGCTGGAGGCGGCGCTGGATCGCAAATACTCCGCCAGCCCCTACGAGGGCTTCTTCACCGGCGGCGGCATGCACACCTTCAACAACTTCCGCAAGGAAGACAATGGCCGCATTCCGCCCATCCGCGACGCCTTGCGCGAATCCATCAACCTGCCCTTCGTGCGGCTGATGCGGGACATAGTGCGCTACAGCCTCTACAAGGAAGGCAATCGAGCCCAGTTGCTCAAGGATGACAAGGATCCTCGTCGTACCGAGTATCTGGCCAAGTTTGCCGACAAGGAGGGCCAGACCTATCTGCTGCGCTTCTGGCGCAAATATCGCGGCAAGACCACGGATGAGCAGCTCGATACCTTCCTCGACGGCCTCAAGCCCAGCGCAGTGCGCCTCGCGGCCGTGCATCGCTACCTGATGCCGGAAGCGTCACAGGCCGACTTTGCCGCCTTCCTGGCGAAGCGCCTGCCGCGTAACAAGCTGAGTGACAAGCGGATCGAGCAGCTCTATATCAGTTATGGTCCTGGTAAGTATTCACTGCCGGATCAAGGCTATATCGCCCGAGTTCACCCGCTGGAGCTGTGGCTGCTCTCCTATCTCAGGGAGTTTGACAAGGCCACCTTCGCCGATGCGGTTGCGGCCAGCCGGGATGAGCGTCAGGAGGTCTACAGCTGGCTGTTCAAGACCCGCCATCGCAGCGCCCGGGATAGCCGGATCCGCACCATGCTGGAGGTCGAAGCCTTCCTCGACATCCATCAGCGCTGGGCACGCCTGGGCTATCCGTTTGATCACCTAGTTCCCTCCCTGGCGACCGCACTGGGTAGCTCGGGTGACAGGCCCGCCGCCCTGGCGGAGTTGATGGGGATCATCCAGAACGGCGGCATGCGGGCACCGACCCTGCGGATTGAGCATCTCTCTTTTGCCAAGGACACGCCCTTCGCCACCGCGTTCGAGCCGGCCAACACCCAGGGCGTGCGGGTGATGCCCGTCGAGGTGGCCAACGCCCTGCGCAATGCCCTCTCCAAGGTGGTGGAAGGTGGTACGGCACGGCGCATCGCCGGTGCCTTTGCCTTGCAGGATGGCACAGTGCTGTCGTTGGGGGGCAAGACGGGGACGGGGGACAACAGGATCGAGACGGTCGGCCGCTACGGCAATGTCACCAGCTCGCTGGCGCGCAACCGGACAGCGACCTTTGTCTTCTACATAGGGGATGATCACTTCGGCACCCTGACGGCCTATGTGCCCGGCAGCCAGTCCGACAAGTTCCGCTTCACCTCGGCACTGCCGGTGCAGGTTCTCAAGGGGATGGCGCCCTTGCTGGTACCTTATCTGCAACCGGGTACTCATACCCAGTGCTTGCCGGGCAGCTGACGGCACATGAAAAAACGGGGCCAGATTGGCCCCGTTTTCGTTTCTGCCGCCGGCAGCGTGTTCCGCACCGGCATCATGACTCACAGCAGATCTTCTATCTCGCCGCGCAGGTACTGGTACATCTCGCGATAGGCCACCGGCGGCTTGTTCAGCTCCCGCTCCTTGTTGGCGGTGCGGATCAGCTGGCGCAGCTTCTGGCGATCCAGCTCGTGGAACTGGGACATCAGTTCGTTGAGGGCGCTGTCACCCTCGGTGATCAGGCGCTCACGCCACTGCTCCAGCCGGTGCAGGCGGGCATTCACGGTGGAGTGACGCATCTTGATGATGGAGAGGGCTTCCTCGATCTGCTCTATGTCCCGGCTGCGCATCAGGCGGCCGATGAACTGCAGGTGGCGGCGGAAGGACTCGTCCTTCTTGGGCTTGAGCTTGCGGCCCAGCTCGACGGCTTCGGCCAGCTCTTCATCCAGCGGGATCCGTTCCAGCTCGCTGTGGCTCAGGGAGACGATCTCGGCCCCCAGTTTCTGCAGTGCCTCGGCGTCGCGCTTGAGCTGGCTCTTGCTGGGACCCCAATCGTCCAATTCGTTGTCGTCTTGATACTGACTCATCGGTCTCTGATTCCTGTCATTCGCGTTGGGGGATATGTTACCAGCTTCTCCCGCTGGGCGCAGGGGTCTGATATGCTTAGCCCCTTTCCTTCCTTCATACAGATGTGAGTTATGGACCAGCAAGATCAAATCCGCCAGGATCAAGCCCATCTCGAGGCGGTGGTCGCCGAGGCCCTGGAGATAGCCAAGGGGCTGGGTGCCGGGCTTGCGGAAGTTTCCATCAGCAAGCAGACAGGGCTGTCGGTGAATACCCGGGGCTGTGAGCTGGAAAGCATCGAGTTCAACAAGGATGGGGCGCTCGGCATCGCCGTCTATCGCAATGGCTGCAAGGGATCCTCCTCGACCACGGATCTCGGCAAGCCTGCCATCCGTGCCGCCGTTGAAGCGGCCATGGAGATTGCCCGCCACACCTCCCCCGATGAATATGCCGGCCTGGCGGATGCCGAACTGCTGGCCTGGGATGCCCCGGATCTGCAACTTTGTCACTCCATCGAGCTGGATCCCCAGCGTGGCATCGAGCTGGCCATCGAGTGCGAGCGGCTGGCCCTGGGACGTGATGCCCGCATCAAGCACTCCGATGGCGCCAGCTTTTCCAGCCATCTGGGGGTCAAGGTCTATGGCAACAGCCATGGCTTCGTCAAAGGCTATGCGGCGTCCCGCAACTCCCTGAGTTGCGTGCTGATCGGCGAGCAGGATGGCGACATGCAGCGCGACTATGGCTACTCCTCCAGCCGCGCCCTGGATGGGCTATGGAGCCCCCAGCGCATCGCTGACGAGGCGGTGGAGCGTACCGTCTCCCGTCTGGGGGCCCGCAAGATCAGCACCCGCCACGCCCCCGTGCTGTTTCATCCCGACACCGCCGCCGGCCTGTGGGGCCATCTGGTGATGGCTATCAGCGGCGGCAACCTCTATCGCAAGTCGAGCTTCCTGCTGGATAAACTGGGCAAGCAGATACTGCCCGAGTGGCTCAGCATTCAGGAGTTTCCACACCTGCTGGGTGGGCTTGCCAGTACCCCCTTCGACGGTGAAGGGGTACGCACCCGCGACATGGACATAGTCCGCAACGGCGAGCTGATGAGCTGGCTGCTCACCTCCTACTCGGCACGCAAGCTGGGGCTGACCACTACGGGTCACGCCGGTGGCATCCATAACTGGCAGGTTTCCAATACCGGCCAGGATTTCCAGGGCATGCTCAAAGAAATGGGTACCGGCCTGCTGGTGACCGAGCTGATGGGGCAGGGGGTCAACATCGTCAATGGTGACTACTCCCGCGGCGCCGCCGGTTTCTGGGTGGAAAATGGCGAGATCCTCTATCCGGTTGAGGAGATCACCATAGCCGGCAACCTGGCCGACATGTTCAGCACCCTGGTGGCGGTGGGGAACGACGAAGACGAGCGCTCCAGCCTCAAGACGGGCTCTGTGCTGGTCGAGCAGATGAAGCTGGCGGGGCACTAAGCCGCCAGACTCCGGAAATGAAAAAGGCCCCCTCGCCTGGCGAGGGGGCCTTTTTAGTGCTCATCGGCAAGGGGCGATGATCACTCCTTGATGCGCTCTATGCAGCCGCCCAGGCCTTGCAGCTTGTGCTCTATGTCTTCATAGCCACGGTCGATGTGATAGATGCGCTCGACCATGGTGGTGCCCTCGGCCACGAAGCCGGCGAGGACCAGGCTGGCAGAGGCGCGCAAATCGGTTGCCATCACCTGGGCACCCTTGAGTTGTTCGGTGTCACGGCAGATGGCGACATTGCCCTGCAGTTCGATGTCTGCACCCATACGTACCAGCTCGGGCACGTGCATGAAGCGGTTCTCGAAGATGGTCTCGGTGACCATGCCGGTGCCCTTGGCCACGGCGTTCAGCACGGTGAACTGCGCCTGCATGTCGGTCGGGAAGGCCGGGTAGGGGGCAGTCTTGATGGTGACCGGCTTGAGGGTACGACCCGTCATGTCGAGGGAGATCCAGTCTTCCCCCTTCTCGATGAGCGCACCGGCCTCTTCCAGCTTGACGAGGACGGCTTCCAGCAGGGAAGGATCCGTCTTGCGGCAGGTGATCTTGCCCCCGGTGACGGCGGCGCCCACCAGGAAGGTGCCGGTCTCGATGCGATCCGGCTGGACGCTGTAGCTGCCGCCGTGCAGACGCTCGACGCCATCAATGGTCAGGGTGTCGGTACCCGCACCCTGGATCTTGGCGCCCAGGGCGTTGAGGAAGTTGGCGAGATCGACCACTTCCGGCTCGCGGGCGGCGTTCTCGATCACGGTGCGACCGTCCGCCAGGGTGGCGGCCATCATCAGGTTCTCGGTGCCGGTGACGGAGATCATGTCCATCAGGATGTGGGCACCCTTGAGACGACCGTCGACACGGGCCTTGATGTAGCCATCTTCGATGGCGATCTTTGCGCCCATCAGCTCGAGGCCGTGAACATGCAGGTTGACCGGGCGGGCACCGATGGCGCAGCCGCCGGGCAGGGAGACGTCAGCCGCGCCGAAACGAGCGGCCAGCGGGCCCAGCGCCAGTATGGAGGCGCGCATGGTCTTCACCAGCTCGTAGGGGGCGACGTGGTTGTTCACGGCGCCGGTCAGCACTGTCACGTTGCCGTTGACCTTGGTGCTGGCACCCAGCATCTCCAGCAGCTTGAGGGTGGTGCCCACGTCCTTGAGGCGCGGCACGTTCGAGAGCTGGATCTCCTCGTCGCACAGCAGGGTGGCGAACAGGATCGGCAGGGCGGCGTTCTTGGCGCCGGAGATGGTCACTTCACCGGAGAGGGTGCAGGGGCCGGTGATCTTGAATTTGTCCATTTACTTAGATACCAAATCAGGAGGGCAGTAGAAATTTACGTTCGCGCTTCCATTCGGCATCGGTAAAGGCCTTGATGGAGAGGGCGTGGATGGCGTTGCTGGCGATCTTGTCCATCAGCGGGGCATAGATGGCCTGCTGCTTCTTGACCCGGCTCATGCCGTCAAACATGTCGCCGACCGCAATCACCTGATAGTGACTGCCGTCGCCTTTGACATGTACTTCGGACAATGGCAAAGCCTCAAGGAGTATCGCTTCAATTTCAGAGACTTGCATTATGCGTCCTCGGTGTTGGGCGGGGTGGGTTGAAACAGACTGGCCACGCCGTACAGCTTGGCCAGGGTATAAAAATCAGTGGAGGCGCCCACCAGTTGCGGCGTTGCACCCCGAGTCAGGGTGGCTTTGGCCCACTTGACCAGCAGGGCCAGGCCGGCGGAATCCAGGGTGGTGACCCCGCTCATATCGAGCGCATCATCTTGCCACCACTCGGATCGCCGTTGCCACAGGGCATTGACCTGCGATGCCTGCAGCTCACCCTGGAGTGTCATGACTTGAGCACCAGCGGCTTGGCATTGTGCTCGCGCAGCTGGGCGATCACCGCATCTATGCCGTTCTGACGAATGAGGCCACCGAGCTCGCTCTGCTTGGCTGAGAGCAGGCTGATCCCTTCGGCAACCATGTCGAAGGCCTTCCATTCACCCGTCTTGTTGTTCTTGCGCAGCTTGAACTCGAGGAAGATGTCCGGCTTGCCGGCCTCTTTCACGCTGACGTTGACGGCGGTGATGTTGCTGTCACCGGGCGCCTTGCCCGGCTGTACCTTGACGGTCTGCTTGTCGAAATGGGCCAGGGCATCGGCGTAGGAGCTCACCATGTACTCGGTGAACACCTGGACGAAGGCATCGCGCTGGGCCGGGGTGGTCTCCTTGATCTGGTTGCCGAGCACCTTGTAGGCAGCAAAGCGGTTGTCCACATAGGGCAGCAGCTCTTCGCGGATGATCACCCGCAGGTGATCCGGATTGCTCTTGACCTGGGACTGGTCCGCCTTCAGGCGGGCGAAGGTCTGCTGGGCAGCCTGATCCACCAGGGCATAGGGGTCGGCGGCATTGACCGCCGCCAGGGCGGAGACGGAAAACAGCATGCTGGTCATCAGACCCAGCAGCAGGGCGATCTTCTTGAACATGGTTACTCCTTGGTTGCTGGCGTATCGGTGGCCGGGGAAGACTGGCTGTAGAGGAACTTGCCAATCAGGTCTTCCAGCACTATGGCAGACTTGGTGTCTTCGATCATGTCGCCATCCTTGAGCATGTTGGTGCCCATCTCTTCATCGGTGAAACCCGGTGCCAGGCCGACATACTGCTCGCCCAGCAGCCCCGAGGTCAGGATCGAGAGGGTGCTGGTTTCGGAGAACTCGCCGGCACTCTTTTGCATCTGCAGGGAGACAATGGGCACCTGGCTCTTGGCATCCAGCGTGATGTCGCTGACTCGACCGACGACGACGCCGCCGACCTTGACCGGCGAGCGTACTTTCAGGCCGCCGATATTATCGAAATGGGCGCGCAGGGTATAGGTTTCTCCTTCCGGTTTGAAACTCAATCCCGCCACTTGCAGTGCCAACGCCAGAATGGCTGCGATGCCAGCCAGCATGAAGGCACCGACCAGGAATTCTACTTTGCTGAACTTCATCTTTCCCTTATCCAAACATGACTGCGGTGAGTATAAAATCCAGACCGAGCACGGCCAGGGATGAGTGGACCACGGTACGGGTCGTCGCCTGACTGATCCCGGCCGAGGTCGGCTTGGCATCATAGCCATTGAAGAGCGCGATCCAGGTCACCACCAGGGCGAATATCACACTCTTGATGGCCCCTTGCATGATGTCGTCCTGCCAGTCGACGGAGGCCTGCATGGCAGACCAGAAGCTGCCCTCATCCACCCCCAGCCAGTCGACCCCGACCAGTTTGCCGCCGAAGATGCCGATCAGGCTGAACATGAAGGCCAGCAGCGGCATGCTGATGACCCCAGCCCAGAAGCGGGGGGCTACTACCCGGCGCAGCGGGTCCACCGCCATCATCTCCAGGCTGGAGAGCTGCTCGGTGGCCTTCATCAGGCCAATCTCGGCGGTGAGGGCCGAACCTGCACGACCGGCAAACAGCAGGGCGGTGACCACAGGACCCAACTCCCGCAGCAGGGAGAGGGAGACCAGGGGCCCCAGACTCTGCTCGGCGCCGAAGTCCTTCAGTACGTTGTAACCCTGCAAGGAGAGCACCATGCCGATGAAGAGACCCGACACCAGTATGATGGCGACCGATTGTACTCCTACCACATAAAGCTGCTGTACCAGCAGGGGGAAGTGCTTGCGGGGCTCGGGTTTGCCCGCCAACGCGTGAAACAGCATGATGGTGGCGCGGCCGACTGCGCTGATGAAGCGCACCCCGCTCCGCCCCAGCTTGCTTATCTGACTTATGAACATCACAGATCCTGTAGCAGGTCGCCTGCCGGAAAATGAAACGGAACAGGACCATCGGGCAATCCCTTGAGGAACTGCTCGACCTCGGGATTGTGCTCCTCGCGAAGTTGCTCCGGCGTGCCCTGTGCCACCACCCTGCGGTTGGCGATGATGTAGGCGTAGTCGGCGATGCTCAGCACCTCATTCACATCGTGGGTGACGATGACGGAGGTGATGCCGAGGGCATCGTTGAGCTCCTTGATGAGCTTGACCAGCACCGCCATGGTGATGGGATCCTGGCCGACGAAGGGCTCGTCATACATGATGAGATCCGGATCCAGTGCTATGGATCTGGCCAGGGCTGCACGACGGGCCATGCCGCCGGAGAGCTCGGAGGGCATCAAGCGGGCGGCGCCACGCAGACCCACAGCCTGCAACTTCATCATGACGATGGTGTGGATCAGCTCTTCCGGCAGACCCGAGTGTTCCCGCAGCGGGAAGGCCACGTTGTCGAACACAGTCATGCCGGTGAACAGGGCGCCGCTCTGAAACAGCATGCTCATCCGCTTGCGCACTTCATACAGACGGCTGCGGGAGAGGGTGGGGATGTCTTCCCCGTCAAACAGAATATGACCGGACTCAGGCTTCAGCTGGCCACCGATCAGGCGCAGCAAGGTGGTCTTGCCGATGCCGCTGGGGCCCATGACGGCGGTGACCTTGCCACGGGGAATGGTCAGGTTGATCCTGTCGTACAGCAACCTATCTCCGTGACTGAAGGTCAGGTCGGAGATGGTGATCAGGTCATCGTTCAAACAATTGTCCATCCGGTATAAATGAAGAGCGAATTTTATGGGCTAGTCTAGGTCTAAGCAACAGCAAGGAACAACTATTGAGCGGCTTTGCCCCCCAAATACGCGACAGTTTTATGTAACAACTTGCATCAGCGGCAGAGCGTCCCGCATCCGATTCGCTTATCTCGGCAGACTTTTTTATAATCCCGCAGCAAATTTCGGCCCGGAGCTGTGCCTTTATGTCTGTAAAGCCTGAAAAAGTGTCTGAATTGTTCGATTTCCGTCGCAGTGCCCGCGCGGTGCTGGACATAGAAAAACAAGCCATCGATGGGCTCTACCAGTACCTCGACGAGACCTTCGAGCGTGCCTGCGAGATGGTGCTGCGCTGCGCCGGCAAGATAGTGGTCACCGGCATGGGCAAGTCGGGTCATGTCGGCAACAAGATTGCCGCGACCCTGGCCAGCACCGGCACGCCTGCCTTCTTCCTCCACCCTGGCGAAGCCAGCCACGGGGATCTGGGGATGATCTCCGCCGGAGACCTCATCATCGCCATCTCCAACTCAGGCGAGAGTGACGAGATCCTCGCCCTGCTGCCGGTACTCAAGCGCCGCGGCATTCCGCTCATCTGCATGACCGGCAACTCGGCCTCCACCATGGCCAAGGAGGCCAACGTGCACCTGTGCATCAAGGTGGAGAAAGAGGCCTGCCCGCTGGGTCTGGCCCCGACCTCCAGCACCACGGCGACCCTGGTGATGGGGGACGCCCTGGCCGTGGCCCTGCTGGAAGCTCGCGGTTTCACCGCCGATGACTTCGCGCTCTCCCACCCTGGCGGGTCGCTGGGCAAGCGGCTCTTGCTGCGGGTCGGCGACCTGATGCACAGCGGCGATCTGTTGCCCCGGGTGGGGATAGATGCCACCATCAGCCAGGCGCTGCTGGAAGTGAGCCGCAAGGGCCTCGGCATGACGGCTGTGGTGGATGAACAGGGGCTGCTGGCCGGTCTGTTCACCGACGGTGACTTGCGCCGGATCCTGGATCTGCAGGTGGACATTCACCACACCCCGATCAGCCGCGTAATGACGGCCAATTGTGTTACCGTAGGGCCTGAGATGATGGCGGCCGAGGCCGTCAAACTGATGGAAACCAGAAAGATTAACGGATTGCTGGTGGTGGATGAAGAACGGCGACCACTGGGCGCCTTCAACATGCACGACCTGCTGAGAGCCGGGGTGATTTGATGCAAGACGTACCGACCCTCTATGGTCCGGTGACGCGCGGCCAGTATGAGAAGGCGGCGCAGATCCGCCTGCTGGTGTGCGATGTGGATGGGGTGCTCTCCAATGGCTTCATCTATATGGGCAATAACGGTGAAGAGCTGAAAACCTTCTGCACCCGTGACGGTGCTGGCATGCGTGCCCTGCTCAACGCCGGCATCGAGATTGCCATCATAACGGGGCGCAATTCCCGTATCGTCAGCGATCGGATGAGGGGCCTGGGGGTGCAGCATCTGGTGCAGGGGGCGGATCAGAAGCTGCCCCACTTCGAGGCGCTGCTGGCCAAGCTGGGCCTGATGCCGGAACAGGCCGCCTACATGGGGGACGACACCATCGATCTGCCGGTGATGCAGGCCTGCGGTCTCGGCATAGCGGTGGCGGATGCTCATCCGCTGGTGCTGGCTCGTGCCGATCTGGTGACCCGTCTGGGGGGCGGAGTGGGCGCGGTGCGCGAGGTGTGCGATCTCATCCTGCAGGCGCAGGGCTTGGGCGACTACCAACCCGAGGTCTCGGTATGAACAAGCAGACGTTTCTGTTCGCCCTGCTGTTTCTGGCGGCGCTGGCCGCCTGGCAGTTTGGCGAGATCGAGCTGGCGCCCGAACCGGCTGCCAAGGTAGAGAACTATCAACCGGACTTCACCGCTAGGAATCTGGTCACGACCCGCTTCAACGAGCAGGGCAAACGAACCGAGCGGTTGGAGTCCGAATACGCGGAGTATTACCAGATCCTCGAGCAGGCCACCTTCAACAAGCCGGTGGTCTACATGTTCGATGAGCAGGGGAAGGCCGAATGGAAAGTCACGGCTGAAACCGGGGTGCTCAACACAGATGACAACGTGATACTGCGTGACAAGGTACATCTGGACGGCCTACTGCCGGCGTCTTTCATCTCCACGCTGGATACCCCCTATCTGGAGCTGGATCTGGTGACTCAGGACATGAGAAGCAACCAGCACATCAGCATAGTGGGCCAGGAATTCCAGACCGAAGGCGTTGGCCTGAAGGGCCATCTGGAACGTAAATATTTCGAATTACTGGATAAAGGCCATGCCACTTATTTCAATGAAAAACGTTAATCTGGCCCTCGCGGCCCTGCTGCTGTGCAGTACAGTGAGCGCCAAAGAGTCCGACTTTGCCGAGAAGGTCTATGTGGATGCGGTCAAGCAAGTGGCCGAGATGCAGGACAACCGCATCACCTTCAGCGAAGACGTGCTCATCACTCAGGGCACCATCAAGATTAAGGCCGACAAGGTGGTGGTGATCCGTTCCGGCGATAAAGGGGCCGAGGTGATGACCGCCTATGGCAATCCCGCCACCTTCTTCCAGATCCTGGACAACGGCAAGCCGGTCAATGCCCACGGCAACAGCATTCGCTACGAGCTGAAGAACCGCCTGGTCACCATCACAGGCAACGGTCAGCTCAAGCAGGAAGACAGCCAGGTCACCGGCGATCTCATCCGCTACGACATCGTCAAACAGAAGATGATCGCCGAGAGCAAGGGGCCCACCCAGCGGGTCAAGACGGTGTTCCTGCCGGATCAGGTAGAAAACTTCGACAAACCCGCCGATCAGAAGAAGTAGGAAACAGAAGCCATGGCAGTGTTAAAAGCAACGGGTTTGCAGAAGAGCTACAAGCGCCGCATGGTGGTCAGCGACGTGAGCCTGGAAGTGGGCACCGGCCAGATAGTGGGGCTGCTCGGCCCGAATGGTGCCGGCAAGACCACCTCCTTCTACATGATCGTGGGCCTGGTGCAGCGGGATGCGGGCCTCATCACCATAGATGAGCAGGACATCAGCCTGCAGCCCATGCATATCCGCGCCCGCAATGGCATCGGCTACCTTCCCCAGGAGGCCTCCATCTTCCGGCGCCTGTCGGTGTTCGACAACCTGATGGGGGTCATGCAGACCCGCAAGGGGTTGAGCCGCGAGGAGCGTGAGGATAAGGTCGAGCAGTTGCTGGAAGAGTTCAACATCACCCATATTCGCGACAGCCTGGGTCAGAGCCTGTCTGGCGGGGAGCGGCGGCGGGTCGAGATTGCCCGTGCGCTGGCGGCAGAGCCGCGATTCATCCTGTTGGATGAACCCTTTGCAGGTGTTGATCCTATTTCGGTCATAGACATCAAGAAGATCATCCAGCATCTGAAGGAAAGAGGGCTGGGTGTGCTGATCACGGATCACAACGTCAGAGAGACGCTGGATGTGTGCGAGAAGGCCTATATCGTCAGCCACGGCAAGATGATTGCCGAGGGGGCGCCGGCCGAGATCCTCGCCGATGAGCAGGTCAAGCGCGTCTATTTGGGCGATCAATTCAGTCTATAGTAAGGGGGCACCCCTCATTTTTGTTAGGTGACTGCCTCGCTGAACATAAGGATATCCCGACGTAGATGAAGCCGACATTACAGTTGCGTCTCGGTCAGTCACTGACCATGACGCCACAATTACAACAAGCGATTCGTCTGCTCCAGCTCTCCACCCTGGAACTCCAGCAGGAAATTCAGCAAGCGCTCGATAATAACCCCTTGCTGGAGCAGGAGGAGAATGAAGCGCAGGAAACCAGCCCGATAGAGCCCCAGGACGCCAGTCAACTCGACTCCAGCGACGCCATGGCGCAGGACAAGATGCCGGATGAGCTGCCTGTCGACACCACCTGGGATGAGGTCTACTCCGCCGGTACGGCCCAGAGCGCCGGCCCCATCCATGACGGGGAAGACAGCGTCTATCAGGGAGAAACCACCGAGAACCTGCAGGACTATCTGCTGTGGCAGATGCGACTGACGCCGTTCAGCGATCTGGATGCCGCCATCGCCCTCGCCATCATCGATGCCATCGATGAGTCCGGCTACCTGACCGCCTCTCTCGAAGATATTCAGGCTGCAGTCAGCAGTGAAGAGGTAGAAGTTGAACTGGATGAAGTGGAAGCCGTGCTCAAGCGGGTGCAGCATTTCGATCCGGTTGGCATTGCCGCGCGTTCGGTGCAGGAGTGTCTGCTGATCCAGCTTGGCCAGTACTCGCCGGATCTGCCCTGGCTCAATGAGGCAAGGGAGGTGATTCGCGACCACATGGACCTGCTCGGCAACCGTGACTACCGCACTCTGGCGCGAAAGACCCGGCTCAAGGAGAGCGACCTCAAGGAGGTGCTGGATCTCATCCAGCAGCTGGAGCCGAGACCTGGCAATGGCATCATCCAGAGTGAATCGCAATACGTGATCCCGGACGTCTCAGTGGTCAAGAAGGGGGCAAAGTGGGTGGTTGAGCTCAACCCGGATTCGGCGCCGCGCATCCGTGTCAACGAGGCCTATGCGGCCATGGCACGCAATGCCCGCAGCAGCACTGATACCCAGTTCATTCGCTCCCATTTGCAGGAAGCCAAGTGGTTCATCAAGAGCCTGGAGAGTCGCAATGACACCCTGCTCAAGGTGGCCAGCTGCATCGTCGAGCAACAGCAGGGCTTCTTCGAATACGGGGAAGAGGCCATGAAACCCATGGTACTCAACGACATCGCCGAGGCGGTGGAGATGCACGAGTCGACGATTTCACGGGTGACGACCCAGAAGTACATGCATACGCCCCGTGGCATCTTTGAACTGAAGTTTTTTTTCTCCAGTCATGTCAACACGGAGGGAGGAGGAGAGTGCTCATCGACCGCAATTCGCGCCCTGATCAAGAAGCTGGTGACGGCCGAAAACCCGGCCAAACCGCTTAGTGATAGCAAGATCGCGGATTTGCTGGCCGAACAGGGTATTATGGTGGCGAGACGCACGATCGCAAAGTACCGTGAATCCTTGTTGATCCCGCCATCCAATCAGCGCAAACGCCTGGTTTAGGCAAACAAAAGGAAGACGTTATGCAAATTAACCTGACCGGACACCATGTCGAGATTACCGAAGCTCTGCGTGATTATGTGAATAACAAATTTGCCAAACTCGAGCGTCACTTTGACCATATCAACAACGTACATGTGGTGTTGAGCGTCGAAAAACTGAACCAGATCGCCGAAGCCAAGCTGCACGTCAGCGGGGGAGAGGTGTTCGCCAATTCGCAGCATGCCGACATGTATGCGGCGATTGATACCCTGCTGGATAAACTGGATCGGCAGATCATCAAGCACAAAGATAAGTTAAATCAAAAATAACTATGCAACTTGAACACATACTGAGTCGGGACTGCACCAAGAGTGCGGTCCCTTGTACCAGCAAGAAACGCGCCCTCGAGATCATCAGTGAGCTGGCCGCAGAGCGCCTCGGTGCCTCCCGCCAGGTACTGTTTGAAAGCCTGCTGGCGCGGGAAAAGATGGGCAGTACCGGGATCGGTGCCGGTATCGCCATTCCCCATGGCCGGATCGACGACGCCTTTGCGCCGACGGCCGTGCTGATGACCTTCTCCGAACCCATCCCTTTCGACTCTATCGACAATCAACCGGTTGACCTGCTCTTTGCATTGCTGGTGCCGGAAAGCGAGTGCAAGCAGCATCTCAAGACCCTTTCCCTGATGGCATCCAAGCTGGGTGACAAGGCCGTCTGCCGCCAGTTGCGCCAGGCGACCAGCGACGAAGAACTCTATCAGATCATGACCTCGGCCTGATGCCGGGTCTGACGAAGCCACGTTGGCGTGAGGGGACAAGATGCAGTTAATAGTGGTAAGCGGTCGTTCGGGCTCCGGTAAGACGGTGGCCCTGAGGGTGCTGGAGGATCTGGGTTACTACTGCGTGGATAACCTGCCGGTCAACCTGCTGCCCCAGCTGATCGTCTCGGTGGAGAGCCAGTATGACAAGCTGGCGGTCAGCATAGACGTGCGCAACCTGCCGACCCAGCCAGACAAGCTGGACAACCTGCTGACCCAGGTGCGCAACGAGGGGCGGGTGGAGTTCTCCAGCTTCTTCTTCGATGCGGACAACGGGACCCTGCTCAAGCGCTATGGCGAGAGCCGCCGGCTGCACCCCCTGTCTCGCAAACAGCTGTCGCTGGATGAGGCGATTCGGGAAGAGACTCACCTGCTGGCGCCCCTCTCCTCGACCGCCGATCTGCGCATCGATACCACCAACCTCAGCATTCACGACCTCAGCGAGCTCATCAAGACCCGGGTGCTCGGCAAGAAAGAGAACGAGCTGGTGCTGGTGTTCGAGTCGTTCGGCTTCAAATACGGCATCCCCAAGGATGCGGACTTCGTGTTCGATGCCCGTTTCCTGCCCAACCCCCACTGGATCCCGGAGCTCAAGCCCTTTACCGGTCAGGATGAGCCAGTGGCCAACTACCTCTCGGCCCAGGCGGACGTGATGCTGTTCATCCAGCAGATAGAGAACATGCTGGTGACCTGGTTGCCTCACCTGGAGCGCAACAATCGCAGCTATGTGACCGTCGGCATAGGTTGTACCGGCGGACAGCATCGTTCGGTGTTCATCGCCGAGCGGCTGGCCAGCACCTTCCGACTGCTTGGCAAGAACGTGCAGATCCGTCACCGCACGCTGGACAAGCGCTCCCCCCAAGCCTGACAGACCCACAGGATGTTCAGATGACAGTTTCCGCCTCGGTAGAAGTCAAAAACAAGCTGGGAATCCATGCCAGACCTGCCATGATGCTGTTTGAGCTGGTGCAGGGGTTCGATGCCCATGTGCTGCTGCGCAACGAGGACGGCATCGAAGCCGATGCGGACAGCGTGATCGGCCTGCTGATGCTGGACTCCGCTCAGGGCAAGCAGGTGGAGGTGCAGGTCGAGGGCCCCGAAGAAGTGGAAGCCCTGGCCGCCGTGGTGGCGCTGTTCACCTCGGGCTTCAACGAGGAGTGAGCAGCGCCTCCCTTGCCGTCATGATCCGGCGCGCGCCAGCGCCTTGAAGCCGCAAAAATCCCGACAAGCCAGCAGATTCCTGCTGGCTTTTTCGTTCATCAGCGCCAGAAACAGATCGTAGAGCCCCATCGCCTCCTCGTAGTCCGCCTTGCTGATGGCGAGCACGAAGATGAGGGTGGCGGTCTCGCCATTGCCCCAGTCGATCCCCTGAGGGGCCAGCACTGTATAGACCAGGGTGCGGCGGGCCAGCAGGCCGAGGGAGTGGGGCAGGGCTATGCCCTCTCCCAGCAGGGTGGAGACGATGCGCTCCCGCTCTTGCAACGATCCCCTGAATCCCGGCTCCACCAGCTGCTCGGACTCCAGCTGGTCACAGATGCGGCCAAACAGCTGCGCCTGGCTGAGCGGCTCTGTGACCACCATGAAGTGGTCCGCATCGAAGTACTTGTCCAGCAGGTAGGGGCGGGTGCGATCGATCAGCACCAGCTTGCCGAGCTGCTCCAGCTGATACTGGGTCGGGAAGGGGGTGACCTGTACCACGGGGGCGTTCTTCTCGCTCACCTTGAGGGTGCTGATGACAAAGTCCTGCTCGATGTGCGCCAGCCCCTCGTAATCCCGCACCGACTCCAGGCTGGTCAGCTGCAGCTGGGGGTATTCCCGCCGGATGCGTGCCTCCAGTACCCGGAAGGTGGCGTTGCCCGCATCGCACAGGAGCATGGCCTGGGGGCGACGGCTGTAGCCGATGTCATAGTGGCGTTCCAGCCCGACCCCGATGTGGATCACCAGATAGCCGATCTCGTGATGGGTCAGCCGGTAGGGGGTCTGCCTTATCCACTCCGAGATGGCAGCCAGGGTGATGTCGTAGGCGAGGGGGTAGTACTGCTTGATGTGGTCCGCCAGCGGGTTGTGGCTGCCTATCTGGTATTTGACCCGCAGCAGCATGGCGCCAATGTGGGTCTGCAGGTCGGCCCGCAACTGCGGGTCGGCGCGCAGATCGTAGGGGTAGTGCTGGTGGATGTAGGTCAGCAGATGCTCCACCAGTTGCTCGCTCTCGGCGGCCATGGCCGGGCTGAGCTGGGGGGTATCGGCAGTGAGCCTGGCCTGGATCTGGATGGCGAGGCAGGCGATCTCCTCCTCCCCTGGCGGGGTCAGGGTCGGCAGCTCGGCATAGATGTCGCGGGCCACCGCGGCCAGGGTCTGGGTGATGTCGTCGCTGGCGAACTGGCGCAGCTCGTGGCCTGCCGCCTGACGCAGCAGGGCGACGGCGCAGTAGATGGCGAGCTGTTGCAGGCTCTCGTCGGCGAGGCGCAGCTGATGGCGGCCGAGCTGATCGTGAATGTGGTTGCCCACGACCTCCAGGGTCTTGCTGGGGCAGAGGGTGGGCAGCAGGCTCTGCAACGGGTGGTTGTTCAGCAGCTCCTGGCACAGCAGCTGGGTCAGGCAGGCACGGATCGCCGTCTCGCTCCCCTGGATACGCATGCCCAGCCGTGGCTTGCTCTCTATGGTGAGCCCGAAGTGGGCGAGCCGCTCCCTCACCTGTGCCATGTCTCCCTGCAGGGCCGCCCGGCTCAGATACCAGGTATCTGCCAGCTCGTCGAGCTTGATCCCCTGCTCCGCCGTCAGCAGCAGGATCTGCAGATGCAGCACCCGCTCGCGACTGGTGCGCGGCAGGCTGCTCTCCTGCTCCTGTGCCGCCAGCAGCGCATCAAAAAGCCCCTGATTGTAAATCTTGAGTTGATAGCCGGTGCCGCGCTGGTGGATCAGGTGGGCGCCCTGGGTGGCGATCAACTCGTTGAGGGTCGCCACGTCGGTGCGCACCGTGCGGGTGGAGACATTGAGGCGACGGGCCAGCTCCTCCTGGGGCAGCGGCTCGGCATGGAGCTGGGTCAGCAGTTGATGGAGCCTGGGGTGGGGCAGCTTGATCATGGGGTGAGGCAAGACTCCTGTTGCGAAATAAAGGGTCGATGTTAACAAGGTGATCATCAACAAGCCAGACACCGGCCAGTGATCGGACCGGTGCCTGCGGGTGCCGTTATGCCAGCAGCGTTTTGACCGTGGCGAGCAGGGTGCGCACATCCTCGGGGCGGGTCTGGCCGCTCTCGCTGTCGATGATGGAACTGTAGATGTGGGGGATCACCTTCTCGACCCCGGCCTCCAGCGCGATGCGGACTATCTCCTCGAAGTTGTCGAGATCGATGCCGCCGGTGGGTTCCAGCCAGAAGCCGTGACGGGCGCAGGCCTCGGCCACCGCCTGATACTCGTCGCGGCAGGCCAGGCCTCCCATGGGGAAGAACTTGACCGAGCTGCCGCCCATGTCCTTCAGCAGGGCGATGGCGGTATCGATGGGCACAATCCCATCCGGCTGCTGGGCACTGAGGGGGCCGGTGGAGATCTTCACCATGCCGGGGGTGCCGGTGGGGGAGACGAGGCCGTTGACCAGGCTGTGAGGCTGACCCAGCAGCGCCCGGCTGGGGCCCACTCCGGTGAATACCTGGTTGACGTGCTGGGGCTGCAGCTGGCGAGCCAGCTCGGCCACCATGGCGGACTGGCGGGGATCCCCCGCCCCCAGACCGATGGAGAGGGCGTTGTCGATAAGCTTGGCATACTCCCGCATGTCGGCGACGGCGGAGGGCACATCCGGGTAGTTCTTGGAGAGCACGCCGACCAGTACATGGCCCTCGGCCGCCTCATAGATGTCGACGGCATTCTGTCTGGACCCTGCCAGCACGTTGAGACAGACACGATCACGGTAGTAGTTGGGAACAAGGGACATCAGCGATCCTCCTTAATTAGATATGGTCTTGGACGACGGCATGCTGCCGGGATCCCGCTAGTACATTGAGGCAGACACGATCGCGGTAGTAATTAGGGGTAAGAGACATCAGTTGTTCTCCTGAACGAGGTTGGCAATGGCGGCATGGATCTGGTCGAGCTGGGGGATGGTGACGCTGCGCACGTCGATCTCGATGTGCCCCTCGTTGGCCTTGTAGCCGCGGCAGTAGATGGCCGGATTGCCCTGCTGCAGGCGGGCCACCAGTTGCACCGTCGTCATGCCGATCTGAGCGTGGTCGAAGGCGATGTCGGTGCGGGCGATGTCGCGCCCGGCGCTGTCCCACACCACCCGGGCGGTGACGCCGGGCAGCTGGTTGAGGCGCTCGATGAAGGACGCCATCTTGGCGGCCATGGCGGCGCCGCTCTCCTGCTCTTTCTCCAGGTAGCGCTCGATGGCGTGGGTCAGGCCGAGGATCCCCTCCTTGCCCACCTTCATGGCGCGCCCTATGCCGTTGGCCTGCTGCTTGACCCACTCCACATACTGGCGCTTGCCGAGCACCAGGCCGCTGGTGGGCCCCTCGATGGCCTTGGCGCCGCTGTAGATGACGAGATCCGCCCCTTGCTGGTAATAGAGACGCAGATCCTCTTCCGCCGCCGCATCGACGATGAGCGGCAGCCCGTGGGCCCTGGCCACCTCGGCCGCCTCGGAGACTGACAGAATGCTCTTCTGCACGCAGTGGTGGGACTTGATGTAGAGGATGGCGGCGGTATCGGGGTTGATGGCGGCAGCCAGCTGGGCGGGGGAGCATTCGTTGGCATAGCCAGCTTCCACCACCTTGCCGCCCCCCAGGTTGACCATGGTGCCGACCGGCGCGCCGAAGTTCACGTTGTGACCCTTGGGCAGCACTATCTCGCTCGGCACCCCGTGGGCATGGGCATGCAACTGCTCGAGGCGGTAGGGATCGCCGCGCACTATGACGGCGGCCACCGACTGGGCTATGCCGGCACTAGCGCAGGAGACCACCACGGCGTCTTCCGCGCCGAGCAGATTGGCCAGGTAGGCACCTGTCTTGTTGACCAGGTCTTTGACCTCGAAGTAGTGGCCCAGGCCGAAGTTGACCGCGTCGACCACCTCCTGCTCCGGGGTGGAGACGCCGAGGATGGTCATGCGCCCTGAGGCGTTGATCACGGGTTTGAGCTGATATTTCTCATACACGGAAGGCATGGTGGGATTGTCCATATTGAGTGAGAACCAGGTCACCGCCCATCAGGGCGGCGAGGGGGCGCAGTTGCCGGTCGCCGTGGCGGGACCCGGCTTCGGTATCGGTAAAGAGCGTCGGGCCGCTCATGACCTCGAACAGGGTCAGATCGGCATCGGTGCCCACCTCGAGTCGTCCCTTGCCGGGCAGACGCAGGGCATCGGCGGCCTGGCTGGTGACGCAGGCGATCACCTGCTCCAGGGTCATGCCGATGGCGAGAAACTTTGACATCACGTGGGCCAGGCTGTAGACGGGGCCCTTGATGCGGTTCTTGCAGTAGATGTCCGAGCTGATGGTGTGAGGCAATATCCCTTGCCGGATGGCGGCCTCTGCCACCTCGAAGCTGAAGCTGGCACCACCGTGGCCGATGTCGAGGCGCAGGCCCCGTTGCATCGCCTCGCGCACCCCCTGGCGCAGTTCGCCCGCCGGGGTCAGGATGCGGTTGGGCTTGCCGTTGAAGCAGTGGGTCAGCAGATCCCCTTCCCCCAGCAGGGCGACTATCTCGTCGAGATCCGGTGGCGTGTTGCCTACGTGCACCATCAGCGGCAGCTGGCCGTTGTCCTGCTGGATCTGCTTGGCCACGCGCAGCGGCTGCAGGCCGTTCTCGCCCACCACGCTGCCGCTCATCCGCGCCTTGATGCCGACGATGAAGGAGGGATGACGACGAATGGCCGCCCGGGCGAGAGCGGGATCTATGTCGGCGGGGTTGGCCAGCTCGTTCTGGCGCAGCAGACCGATGCGGGAGATGTTGAGCAGGGCATGGACCCGGGTCTTGCAGCCAGCGGCGAGGCGCTGGAAGTCGTCCACGTCGTCAGCCCCGGTGCTGCCCGCATCGATGACAGTGGTGACACCGGACTCTACGCCCACCTTGTCCGGCTCATCCTGATAGATGGGAGAGGCGGGGTAGCAGTGGGTGTGGCCGTCAATCCAGCCGGCGCTCACATGAACCTGTCCGGCCAGAGTGAGGGTTCGCTTCGCCTCGGTGGTCTCTGGCAGCGCGCCCAGCGCCGCTATCTTGCCGTCCTGGATGGCGATATCGATGAGCTGGCCATTTCCCTGGCGTCCCGCTCTGATGATGATGTCGTACATGCTGATGGCCTCTAGAGTGCCGCCCCGAAGGGCGGCGGAAGGTTATGCAAGCGCAACCGGGAAGAAGGTACCGAGCAGCATTGCACCCAGGATGGCGCCGCCTGTGATGGGCTTCTCCCAGATGTAAAACAGCAGCGCTCCCGCCAGGGAACCCAGCCCTATGGGGATGGAGGCCCCCATGGCGGAGAGGATGATCAGGGGGCCGAGGAAGCGGCCCGAGCTGTTGCCAGCCCCCATCATCACATCCGCCCCGTAGGTGGAGTTGCTCTGGTTGATGGTGAACTTGCGCGCCAGGATGATCACGTAGCCGATGGCCAGGCCTATGGCCATGCCGGTGACCAGGGAGGCGCCGAAGTTCTCCACCGGGTAGACGATGCCGGCACCCAGCAGCAGGGCGGGAACCCCCAGGCCGACGCCGGTCTGGATGGCGCCGCCTATGTCCAGGATCCCCACCAGGGAGCCCTCTATGATGCGGGCAAACAGGAAGCTGGCACCGAAGGCTGCGACTGCGCCGTAGGCACCTGTGTCCATTCCGGCTTTCAGCATGGCGACGAAGGCCACCTCGTTGAAGGCGCCGACCCCGTACAGGTAGAACATGTGGGTCCCGGCAAAGACCCCGGCCGACAGCAGACCGACGAAGATGGGGAAGGACCAGTCGGCGTACCAGAAGTTGTTTCTCAGTTTCTCATCCATGTGGTGGTCCCTTATTTACTGCCAAGCAGGTGATGGACGTTTTCCAGCCACAGGGGAATGCCCAGGTGGAAGGACTCAATCAGTTTCATATCGAAGCCGCGGAAGAAGCCGCTCAGCACGAACAGCAGCACTATTGCGCTCATCATCACCCTGGTGACGTGGTTCCAGCCGCTCTCTTCCACGCCCTTGCCGATCAGGATGCCAAGCACCAGGCCCGGCACGGCGTTGCCCATGATGAGCTGCGCCAGACCGCCGAAGATGGTGGCCCAAAAGCCGGACTTCTTGCCCGCCTCTATGGCGGCCAGCCAGAAGATCACCGGCATGACGGTGTTGACCAGCAGGTTGGCGGCTGGCACCAGCACCTTGACCGCAGTGACCTGCAGGGCCTCGGGCACGGCCGCCGCCGTGCTGTTGAGGAAGGCGACGACGATGGCACCTATGATGCCGCCGGCGATGGCCATCTTCTTCGGGTCGTGCAGGGTAGTGGCGAGATCCCGGTTCTTGAACAGCAGCGCGGCCGTGGCCCAGTGCGGGATGATGCGGTGATCCACGTCCTGGGTGAAGGCACCTGCCGCGACCGTGGAGGCCCAGGCGTTGAAGAAGAAGCCAAGCCCGAACGAGAAGTGGGAGGCGGGATCCCCTTCGCAGGAGTTGAGCTCACCCAGGGTACGGAAGGCACCCATGCCCTGTACTGTCGGGGCGTGGAACATCCGCGCCGCACCGGCTCCCACGCCGACGCCCACCAGGCCGCCGATGATGAGTGACTTCATCAAAATGATTAGAAACATCCAACATGTCCTTTTGGTTGTGGGGTTACACCCTGGTGAAATCCACCTTGTCGACATCCAGGCTGCTGACCTTGACCCTGATCTCCAGCTGGACCCTGAACTCGCGGCGCTGGCGCGGCAGGAAGAAGAACAGGAACTTCTCCACCCGCACCGACTCCTCGGCCTTGAGCACCCGGACCTCGAGCGGCTCGATCCGCAGCATCACCCTGGGGTTGTCCTTGAGCAGGCTGGATTGCACCTGGCCGAGGGCGGCGGCAAACGCCTGCTGGCGGGTCGCCCCCTTGCCGTTGACCATGACCTGGGTGGTGAAGTCCTCTTTCATCAGGCGCGCCCGTGTTTCTTGGCGAAGGCTTCGACCAGCTTCTGACCCAGCTCTTCCTTGTCCATGAAGCCGAAGCCCAGCACCACGCAGCCTTCGTTGATGGCGGTGATGCCCTCCTCGACGGAGCGCATGCCGTAGCGGCACTTGTAGCCGTATTTGGTCTGGGCCGTGATGGCGCCGGCGCCGCCGCTGCCGCAGAAGGAGATGCCGAGATCCGCCTGCTCCTTGTTCATCACATCACCGAGTTTCATGTCGGCGGCCATGCCGGGGATGACGGTCACTGTGGCGCCGGCGGCTTCTGCCCCGGCTCCTACCTTCTGACCCTTGCCGAGGCGATCTCCAATCACGAGTTTGATGGCTGACATTTAGATTTCTCCTTTGACTGAGCTGAGTTCATTTTCTTTGGCAACTTCGAAATGGACGGACAAGAGGTGGGCCTCTTCATAGGCCAGCCTGTCCAGCCAGCCGACCACCTGTTCGGCGAGGCGCAGGGAGAGGGGGGAGATCTCCTCGAACAGGCTGAGGTCGACCTCGGGCAGGGCTTCACCGCTGTGGGAGCGCCACACCATGGCCTTGACGTGGGAGGCGAGCATCTGTTTCTGCACCTCGTTGGGGATGATGCCCTGATCCGCCAGCAGGCCGTGGATGCGCGCCAGAGTGAGATCTGTCTTGCGCAGCAACGCCGGGCTGTTCGGGGTCAGGGCGGTGTCGTGAGTGTCGGTAGTCAAGGTCTGCTCTCCAAGGCTGGCAGAAAGGATGGGATTACCTTAAAACGGGGAAGAGAGCGGGAGGAGGCACCGTTTTTCCGATTCGAAATGGAAATTCCGGGGAAAAAGCCCCGAAAGAGGCCGGATTTGTGGCGACAAGGGGGAAAGGGAGGGGATTGACCCCGGTGCTGTGTGAGCGGGACCACAGTTTCACCCCGCAGCCGCCCGATCGTGCGCGGGTGGAAACTGTGAGTCATCTCACGCCAGGGAAGGGGGGTCTGAGAGGGAGGCACGAAAAAGGGGCCCTGATGGCCCCTCTATTGGTTCCCTTGCCGTCAGCTGGCGGGGACTGCGCTGCTGGTGGGCAGATTCTGGTAGCGCACGTCTTCCTCTATGATGACGTCGACGTCCAGGGGCTTGCCATTGCGGATCACCGAGATGGTCAGCTTGGTACCGGGGCGGCTCTCGACGATCTTGTCCATCACGGGGCGTACGCCGCTGATGGCCTCGCCGTTGATCTTGAGCAACACATCCCCGCGCCTGAGGCCGGCCTTGGTGGCGGGGCCGTCGGGATCCAGGCTCTCCACCACCAGACCCTGCAGCTCACCGAGATTCATCATGCGCGCGACTATGGGGTTGATCTCGACGCTGGAGATGCCGAGGTAGCCACGAATGACACGGCCATTGGCGATCAGCTCGTCCATGATCCGCTTGGCCAGCTTGTAGGGGATGGCGAAGCTGATGCCGTAGCTCTCCTGATTGCCGTTGAGGTGGTAGGCGGCGGTGTTGATGCCCACCAGATCGCCACGGCCATTGACCAGGGCGCCACCCGAGTTGCCCTCGTTGATGGCGGCATCGGTCTGCAGCAGATCCTGCCGGCCGTTGCTGTCGGGCCCCATGCTGGAGAGACCGATGCGACCGGTGGCACTGATGATGCCCTGGGTGATGGTCTGGCCGACGTTGTAGGGGTTGCCGATGGCGAGCACCACATCGCCCACGTCCGGCAGCCGCTCCGGATCCTGAGGTATCACCGGCAGGTTGTCCGACTCTATGTAGAGCACGGCGAGATCGGTCAGCTTGTCGGTGCCGACCAGCTCGGCGCTGAATACCCGGCCATCCTGCAGCGCGACTATGATCTGGTCCGCATCGGCGATGACGTGGTAGTTGGTCAGCACATGACCGCGCTGGTTCATGATGACCCCTGAGCCCAGCCCCTGTGGCCTCAGCTCTGCCTTCTCGCCGCGATTGCCGGCGAAACTGCGGGTATAGATGTTGACGACGGCAGGACCGGCGCGGTGGGCGGCATAGGAGAAACTCAGCTCGCGGGCATTGGTGATGAGGCCCGGCAGGGGGGCGCCGCCCCGAAAACTGGGGAACAGCAGCAACAGGAGCGCAGCCACGGTGAGGCCAAAGCCGACAGACTTGCCCAAGTAACTGATCAAAGGTGGGATTTTCATGTCATTCTCGTCCGTACATGCTGCGCGCAGAGAATAACATTATCGGTGGATAAAAATCACCCGCGGCGGTTGCCGCGGGTGTGAGGGACTTAACGGATCACCAAATAGAGCGAGGAGTCGCCGCGCTGTATGTTCAGCGCCAGCACTTCCGGCTTGTTCTTCAAGGCCTTGGTCAGCTCATCCATGGAGTTGATGCGCAGACGGTTGACCCCGATGATGATGTCGCCCTTCTGCAGGCCGGCAGCGGCGGCAGGGGAGCGCGGATCTATGTCGGCCACAGCTACGCCGGTCACCGGATCCGAGGTGGTGCTGAGCTTGGCCCCTTCCAGTGCCGGGTGCAGGGCGCTGGCGAGGATCTCGCTGTCATCGGCCTTCTTCAGGGTGACCTTGACGGTCTGCTCCTTGCCATCACGGATGAGGCCGAGAGCAACCTGTTTGTCGGCGCCCATGGTGGCGATCTTGGCGCGTAGTTCACCGAACGAGCGGATGGGCTTGCCATCTATGCTGATGATGATGTCGCCGGCCTTGATGCCCGCCTTGGCTGCGGCGGAGTCAGGCATGACCTGGTTGACGAAGGCACCATCCTTCTTGTTGTAGCCGAAGGACTTGGCGATATCGGTGGTCAACTCTGTACCGGTGATCCCAAGCTGGCCACGGCGCACTTCACCGTATTTCACGATCTGCTCGGACAGATCGCGCACCATGTTGGAGGGGATGGCGAAGCCGATGCCGATGTTGCCGCCGTTCGGGCCCAGGATGGCGGTGTTGATGCCGATCAGTTCCCCACGCAGGTTGAGCAGGGCGCCGCCCGAGTTGCCGGAGTTGATGGCCGCATCGGTCTGGATGAAGTTCTCCAGATTCTCGATGTTGAGGCCGCTGCGACCCAGGGCGCTGACGATGCCTGAGGTGACGGTCTGACCCAGGCCGAAGGGGTTGCCGATGGCCAGGGCATAGTCACCGACCCGCAGATCGTCCGAGTCGGCAAACTGGATCTGCACCAAGTCCTCCGCCTTGATTTGCAGCAGGGCGATGTCGGACTGCTTGTCTTCACCTATCTTCTTGGCCGCGTATTCGCGACCGTCTTTCAGGTTGACCTTGATCTCGTCCGCCTCGTGGACCACGTGGGCGTTGGTGATCACATAGCCCTTCTTGGCATCGATAATGACGCCGGAGCCAAGGGCCTGGAAGGGCTGCTCGCTCACCTGCTCATCGGGCATGTTGGGGCCGAAGAAGAAGCGGAATTGTTCCGGCAGGCGCTGGCGGGTGATCTTCTTGCCAGAGACGGAGATATTGACCACGGCAGGGGTTACCTGCTCGAGCACGGGGGCCAGGCTCGGCATCTCCTGGCTGTTGCCCATCAGGGGCAGGGCGGCTTGTGCCGGCGCTGCGGACAGGGCGATACCGACACTGAGGGCTAACACACTGAATACAGAAAGAGATTTACGCATATGAGAAACAGCTCCCAGAAAAAGTTGCAATGCAATCGTCAAGGTCTGACCACGATAAGGCGTAATTAGTTCCACCAGAGGCTAACCAGGCTGCTTGAGCAGGCCTGAGGCACCGGCGTAGTCACGGGGCGGCTGGCCCGGCTCCTCGCTGGCGGAGTCAGCGTTGCCTTCTTCCGCCTGAGGTTCGCGGAACAAGGGCTCCTGCGCCTTGGCGAGGAACTTGCTCTGTTCGGCCATGTGGCGATAGAGGGTCTGATATTGATCGGCCAACTGCTCCATCAGGGCGGCGCTGTCGGCGAAGTGGGTGGTGATCTGGCCCTGGTAGCTTTCCAGCTCCTTGTGAGCCTTTTTCAGCTCCTGTTCCAGGCGCCCGGCATCCCGGCTGCGGACAGTGAAACGGCCGATCAACACGCCGATGATCAGGGCGGCTACCGCCAGCAGGATCCCGTTTAACAGAGTCATAGAAGCTCCTTGTTACAGCTAAATCGATGAGTTTGAGGCGGCCGGATTGACCGCGATGCCTCGTTGGCACTATACCGTGCCCCCCGAGAGCGTGATACCATTTTGTCCCTCATTCAGGGACTTGGAGGCGGTTTACAGGATGACCCCGCAGCAAAAATACCAGCAGGATTTGCAGCGTCCCGGCTTTTTGGCCGACCCGGCCCAGGCGATGGCCGTGACCCGCCTGGAGCGACTCTATCAGGATTTGTGCGCCAGCCCGACTCCGACCAGATCCCGTGGCCTGCTCGGCTGGCTGCAAAAGCCGAAAGCCCGCGAGCCCATCCTGGGTCTCTATATGTGGGGCGGAGTGGGCAGAGGCAAGACCTGGCTGATGGATACTTTTTTCGACAGCCTGCCTGGGGAGCGCAAACTGCGTATCCACTTCCACCGTTTCATGCATCGGGTGCACGATGAACTCAAGGGGCTGACCGGTCAGGCCGATCCGCTCAAGCTCATCGCCAGCAAGCTGGCCGGCGAGACAGACATCATCTGCTTTGACGAGTTTTTCGTCTCCGACATCACGGATGCCATGCTGCTGGGCACCCTGTTCCAGGAACTGTTTGGTCATGGCGTTGTGCTGGTGGCCACCTCCAACATCCCGCCCCGGGACCTTTATCGCAATGGGCTGCAGCGAGCCCGCTTCCTGCCTGCCATCGCCCTCATAGAGCGGCACTGCGAGGTGCTCAATGTGGATGGTGGCGTCGACTACCGGCTGCGCACCCTGGAGCAGGCGGAAATCTATCACTTCCCGCTGGATCAGCAGGCCAAGTCCAACCTGGACCGCTATTTTGGGCAACTGACCGGGCTGGCGCAGATCACGGCCGCCACGCTGGAGATCAACCATCGCCAGTTGAGTGCGCTGGGCGTGGGGGAAGGTGTGCTTTATATGGAGTTCGAGCAGCTCTGCTGTACTCCGCGATCCCAAGGCGACTACATAGAGCTGGCCCGGGAGTTTCACACCGTCCTGCTGGCCAACGTGCAGCACATGGGCACAGGCACGGACGATGCGGCGCGCCGTTTCATCGCCATGGTGGACGAGTTCTATGAGCGGCATGTCAAACTCATTCTGTCGGCGGCGGTGCCCATGGCCGCGCTCTACGGAGATGGCCTGCTGAATTTCGAATTCAAGCGCTGTCTTTCACGGCTCCAGGAAATGCAATCGCACGAATACCTTGCCAGAGTGCACCTTCCTTAGTCACAATACCGCGCCTGCCAGTCGGATGGGCATCTGCGGCAGGTAGGGCCGGGCGACATTTGCTAGCTTCATGGCAGTGAAATTAGCAGGTGATATTTAAGGCAACTTCACTTATAATCGCCCGGCCCACGTTACAGCTGTCGATAAGACAGCAACACTTTAAGCTTTACTTGTATTCGAAGGGGTACAGGTAGGCCATCGTTTGTTGTTTGTGGGAGAGCCCCCATAAGCAATTGGGTCTGTAACAGGTAATTGGGTTTAACTTAATGAAAACTTTCGTTGCCAAGCCAGAAACCGTAAAACGTGACTGGTACATTGTGGACGCAGAAGGTAAAACTCTGGGTCGTATCGCAACCGAGATCGCTGCTCGTCTGCGTGGTAAGCACAAAGCTGAATACACTCCGCACGTTGACACCGGTGATTACATCATCGTTGTAAACGCTGAGAAGGTACACGTAACCGGTAAGAAATTTACCGACAAAATGTACCACGCTCACTCCGGTTTCCCGGGTGGTATCAAGTCCATCAGCTTTGACAAGCTGATTCAGCGCAAGCCGGAAATGGTAATCGAAGCTGCCGTCAAGGGCATGCTGCCGAAGGGTCCGCTGGGCCGTGCCATGTTCCGTAAGCTGAAAGTTTACGCAGGCGCAGAGCACGCTCATGCTGCTCAGCAACCTCAAGTACTGGATATCTAACGGGAACTGGCAACATGGCAGAAAATCAATACTACGGTACCGGCCGTCGCAAAAGCTCCACTGCTCGCGTCTTTATCAAAGCGGGTAGCGGTAAAATCGTAATCAACCAGCGCTCCCTGGAGCAATACTTTGGTCGTCCGACTGCCCGCATGGTAGTTCGTCAGCCGCTGGAACTGGTTGAGATGACCGAGAAACTGGATCTGTACATCACCGTTAACGGTGGTGGCATCTCCGGTCAAGCTGGTGCGATCCGTCACGGTATCACTCGTGCTCTGATGCAGTACGACGAGACCCTGCGTGGCGAACTGCGTAAAGCTGGCTTTGTTACTCGCGATGCCCGTAAGGTTGAGCGTAAGAAAGTCGGTCTGCACAAAGCGCGTAAGCGTCCGCAGTACTCCAAGCGTTAATTCGCTTTTGGTACGCACTCTCACGAGTGTCAAAAAAGCCTGGCCATGTGCCAGGCTTTTTTTATTGGTAATATTACCTACGCCAATGCTAACCATACGTCACAAAAGACAAAAATTTGTGTATTTATTGTTTTTGCCCATCGCTTCTCTTTCTTGTCAAATTGTTATCTTTTCTTTAAAATTTCCATGGTCTTTCTGTGTCAATTGCCACTCCGCTTCCGCCGCAGTTGTCAGAGGGAGAGGAGATAGGAAACGGGGACACTATAAGAATGAGCGGAGTCCACATGGGAGAGTTTTTGGATGAGCAATGCGCCAGTTGATACCGGTCGCCGCAGATTTCTTACCTGGTCAACGGTTGCCGTTGGCGGTGTAGGAGCTGCTTTTACCGCAGTGCCGTTTATAAAGTCATGGAACCCGAGTGCCAAAGCCAAAGCGGCAGGGGCACCGGTAGAGGTGGATATCAGCAAGTTGGAGCCGGGTCAGCTGATCCGCGTCGAGTGGCGCGGCAAGCCGGTCTGGGTGGTGAAGCGCACCAAGCAGACCCTGGATGCCCTGGCCACACACGATGACAAACTGCGCGATCCCGCCTCCGATGAGCCACAGCAGCCGGACTATGCCCACAACGGCTACAGATCCATCAAGCCGGAGATCTTCGTGGCGGTCGGTATCTGTACCCACCTGGGTTGCTCCCCCTCCTACCTGCCGGACAGCTTCGGCGAGCAGGTGCAAGGGGTGACCTCCGGCTTCTTCTGCCCATGCCATGGTTCCAAGTTCGACATGGCCGGTCGAGTGTTCCAGGGCGTGCCCGCACCGCTGAACCTGGTCATTCCGCCATACCAATTTCTTAGCGACACCACCATTCTGGTCGGTGCCGATGGCAAGGAGGCCTGACCATGTTTGCCAAACTCATGGGCTGGATTGACGATCGTTTCCCGCTCACGGCCATGTACAACGACCACATGGCCAAGTATCCGGCTCCCAAGAACCTGAACTTCTGGTACTTCTTCGGTTCCCTTGCCATGTTGGTGCTGGTCAACCAGATCATCACCGGCATCTGGCTCACCATGAACTACAACCCGTCGGCGGAGGGAGCCTTTGCCTCCGTGGAATACATAATGCGGGACGTGGACTACGGCTGGCTGCTGCGCTACATGCACTCCACCGGCGCCTCCGCCTTCTTCGTTGTGGTCTATCTGCACATGTTTCGCGGCATGATCTACGGCTCCTATCAGAAGCCGCGCGAGCTGCTGTGGATCTTCGGCATGCTGATCTTCCTGGTGTTGATGGCCGAAGCCTTCATGGGTTACCTGCTGCCCTGGGGACAGATGTCGTTCTGGGGGGCTCAGGTCATCATCTCGCTGTTTGGTGCCATTCCGGTCATAGGTGACGATCTGACCCTGTGGATCCGGGGGGACTACGTCATCTCCGGGGCTACCCTGAACCGCTTCTTCGCGCTGCACGTCATCGCACTGCCGCTGGTGCTGGTGATGCTGGTTGCCATGCACATACTGGCGTTGCACGAGGTGGGCTCCAACAACCCGGACGGTATCGATATCAAGAAGCACAAGGATGAGAAGGGCTGGCCGCTGGATGCGGTGGCATTCCATCCCTACTTCACCGTCAAGGACATGATAGGTGTGGCGGGCTTCCTGTTCCTGTTCTGCGCCATCATCTTCTTCAAGCCGGATATGTGGGGCTACTTCCTCGAGAAACCGAACTTTGAAGTGGCGAATGGGTTGAAGACGCCGGCGCACATAGCCCCTGTCTGGTACTTCACCCCCTTCTACGCCATCTTGCGCGCTGTGCCGGACAAGCTGCTGGGGGTCATCATGATGGGGCTCTCCATCGTCGTGCTCTTCCTGTTGCCCTGGCTGGATCGCTGCAAGGTGCGTTCGGTGCGCTACCGCAGCACCCTGCACAAGCTGAACATCGCCCAGTTCGTGTTCTGCTTCGTCATCCTGGGTGTGCTGGGCGTTCTGCCATCGACGCCGATGCTGACGCTGATCGCGCAGCTCTGCACTCTGGGTTATTTCGGGTTCTTCGTCCTGTTGTTCTTCTACAGCAAGAATGAGAGCACCAAGCCGCTGCCGGAGAGGGTGACATTCAAATGAAAAGAATAATTTTTGCAGTGCTGGCCCTGCTGCCCGGTCTGGTATTGGCCGCTGGCGGTGGCTTCCCCCTCGATAAGGCAGAGTACGACCTGAGTGACAAGGCATCCCTGCAACGGGGGGCCGCGACCTTCATGAACTACTGTGCCGGCTGTCACTCCACCCAATATCAGCGCTATAACCGGGTTGCCGCCGACATAGGCATTCCGGAAGAGCTGATGAGGGAGAACCTGGTCTTCACCGGCGCCAAGATTGGCGATCTGATGAAGAGCGCCATGTCCGAGAAGGATGCGGCGCGCTGGTTCGGGGCGCCGCCACCGGATCTGACCCTGGTGGCCAGGGTGCGGGGCGCCGACTGGATTTACACCTATCTGCGTTCTTTCTATGTGGATGAAACCCGGCCGTTCGGTGTGAACAATGCGGTCTTCCCGTCCGTGGGCATGCCCCACGTATTGGAGCCGTTGCAGGGGACTCCCCGTGCCGAGTTCGAGACCCACACCCTGGATGGAGTGGAGATGCAGCAAGTCGTCAGCATCAAATCTGACGGCAATGGTGAAATGAACAACGAAGAATATGATCAGACGGTACTGGATCTGGTAAACTTCTTGGTCTACTCGGCTGAGCCGGTGCAGCAGGAGCGCGAACGCATGGGCTTCTGGGTGCTAGGTTTCATCGCAATCTTCTTCATCTTCACTGTGCTGTTGAAGAAGGAATTCTGGCGCGACGTTCACTAAGCGACCAGATCGGAGTAATATGACGCACGGCAATGGAGATCAAGATGCTTCATTGCCGTTTCTGCTTTTTAATGACGGGAGGGTTCAATGGCTGTAGCTGCCAATAAGCGTTCGGTAATGACGCTGTTTTCCGGTGCCAACGATATGTTCAGCCATCAGGTGCGTATTGTCCTGGCGGAGAAGGGTGTTAGCGTGGATATCTGCCAGGTTGACCCGAGCAACCTGCCGGACGAGCTGGCCGAGCTGAACCCGTACAACACTGTACCGACTCTGGTGGATCGCGAGCTGGCGTTGTACACCTCGCGCATCATCATGGAGTATCTGGACGAGCGCTTCCCGCACCCGCCCCTGATGCCTGTCTATCCGGTGGCTCGCGGCAACAGCCGTCTGATGATGCATCGCATCGAGCTGGACTGGTACTCGCTGGCCGACAAGATCATGGCGGGCACCGATACCGAAGCCGCCCGTGCCGAGCTGCGTGACAACCTGCTGGCCATAGCGCCGATCTTCGGTGAAATGCCCTATTTCATGAGCGAAGAGTTCGGTCTGGTTGACTGCTACATGGCTCCGCTGCTGTGGCGTCTGCCGAGCCTGGGCATCGACTTCACCGGTCGCGGTGCCAAAGAGCTGAAGGCTTACATGGTCCGTCTGTTCGAACGTGAATCCTTCCAGGCCTCCCTGACCGAGGCTGAACGCGAGATCCGTGCCAGCGTATGAGTAGTATGGAACCGACCATGACACCCAGTCGCCCCTATCTGTTGCGGGCGTTTTTTGACTGGTTGCTGGATAACGACTTGACCCCGCATCTGGTGGTCAATGCCAATATCCCCCATGTGATGGTGCCGATGCAGTTCGTGCAGGATGGGCAGATCGTCCTGAACATAGCGCCTCGGGCCGTGGGCCAGTTCCACATGGATAATGATGCCGTCAGTTTCAGCGCCCGCTTCGGCGGCGTGTCACAGCAGGTCTACATTCCCATGGCGGCCATATTGGCCATCCATGCCAGGGAAAACGGCGTGGGAACCCTGTTCCCGCCTGAGCCGGGCTACGATCTCTGGCTGGAGCAGGCCGAGGCGCCGGTGGAACCCGAGCCGGAGCCACCGCGCCCGACGGGTCGTCCGACCCTGAAAGTCATCAAATAAAAAACGCAGCCAACTGGCTGCGTTTTTTTATCTCATCATTGCCCGCTTAGTTCTGGGCAAACTCGAAGGCTTTGATAACCTGCTTCACTCCGCTGACGTGGCGGGCGATCTCCACTGCCTGATCCCCTTCCTGACGGGTCACCAGGCCGATGAGAAACACCTCGCTGTTCTCGGTGACTACCTTGACCTTGGTGCTGTCGAAGTTCTTGGTGCCCAGCATGTCGGCCCTTACCTTGGAGGTGATCCAGGTATCGTTGCTGCGCACCCCTATGCTCACCGGCTTGCCGAGACGCAGCTCATTGTAGACATGACGAACCCCTTCGATCCGACCCACAATCTTGCCCGCTTCCTGCTTGTAAGCGTCAGACGGTGTCTGACCGACCAGCAAGACACGGCCGTTGTTGCTGTAGACGCTGATCTTGCTGGAGGCGCTCAGCGACTTGTTGTCGGCCAGCAGATTGGCCGCTTTCAGCTCTATGGTCTGATCGTCCCACTGGGCACCCAGGGTGCGGCGATCCCCGGTCGCCTTGGCGGTACCGGCTGCGCCACCCACTACCACGGCGGCACAGCCTTGCAGCAGCAGGGCGCCGGTCAGCAGGGCGAGTGCGAGAATAGGCTTCTTCATGGTTTCAATCTTCCTGTTGCGGGAAAAGTGTCTGGTCGATGAGATCACAGAGGCAGTGCAGGGTCAACAGATTCACTTCCAGAATGCGAGGGCGGCGGGCGGACGGCACGCGGATCTCCACGTCATTGGGCCCGAGCAGGCCGGCGATTTCACCACCATCGCCACCCCCGAGCACTATGATGGTCATGTCGCGGGAGAGTGCCGCCTCAGCGGCCTTGATCAGGCTGCGGCTGTTGCCCGTGGTGGTGAGCACCACCAGGATGTCGCCGGGCTGACCCAGAGCCCTGATCTGCTTGGCATAGACCTCTTCGAAGCCGTGGTCGGTGGCGATGGCGCTGATGGTGGCCATGTCGGGGGTCAGGGCCAGGCCGGGCAGGGAGGGGCGTGGTGTCTCGTAGCAGTTGACCAGCTCGGAAATGAACAACTGTGCCAGGGCAGAGGAGGGGCCATTGCCGCATGCCATGACCTTGTGGCCATTGAGCAGGCAGATAGTCAGCATCTGGGCCGCGGTGTGGATGGCGTCCGGCAGCGCCTCGGCGGCGGCTATCTTGGTCTGGATGCTTTCGGTGTAATTCTCTTTGATGGGATCAGTCATGGGGTCCTCTTAAAAAGCGTTCTGGATCCAGTCTGGCTGGTCGCCCTCGAACGCGATCACATCGAATCGGCAGGCCTGGCTGGCCTCGTTGATGGCATGTTGCTTGAAATAGTGGCGCGCGGCCAGCACGATCTTGTGCTGTTTGCGCCGGGTGACCGAGCTGGCGGCTCCGCCATGGCTGGCCCGAGCGCGATATCTGACCTCGACAAACACCAGGGTATCCCCCTGGCGCATGACGAGATCTATTTCACCACCACGGCAGCGGTAGTTGCGGGTAACTGGTTGCAGGCCGCGGGCCTGCAACCAGCGTTCCGCTACTTGCTCAAAGTGCTGTCCCTTGCTCGTCGCTGCCGACGGCAACAGGTTCAACCACTGCTGGTGCAGCTGTGCCAGTAGCCTCTTCATGGGTAGCGTCCTCCAGCTGGGGCACGGCGCTGTCGCTGACCAGCTTGCCATTCTGGTAGGTGGCCCAGTCCAGCATGCGCACTATGTTGCCCTGGGGATCCACGCTCAGCTGCCCGCTCATGCCCGGTTGCTGCATGGCATTGAGCTTGCGCATCTGCGGCAGGTTGCCGGCCAGGCTGACCGCATCGTAGCCGAGGGCAAACAGGCGCAGCAGGTCACCCTGGGTCTGTGGCCAGAGCAGAGCTATCTGTTCCCGTTGTTGCTCATAGCCTCCCAACAGCAGCGGCATGTCGGAGATATGCATGCCGTTGAGTTCGGAAGCCACCTCTGTCGCCCCGCTGTCATAGCCTCGCGAGCTGCTGTAGATGGGCAGGCTGCCCATGGGATTGACCGAGATGTCCACATAGGGCTTGATCATCCGGGTCTCCAGGCTGTTGGCTACCACATAGACGGCGTCTATGCTGCGCGGTGCCGCATCAGAGAGCTGCACTATCTCCCCGGCCCGGGCGGTGGAACGACCGCTCAGGGCATTCTTGACCATGCCCTGCACCTCGTTGCGTGCCCCGAAGGTGGCGACCACGGGCTTCTCCTGGCTGACGCCAGCCCAGGCCTGCTCGAATGCCTTGATGCTGCTGTAGCCAATCCGGCCTTGCGCCGCGATCAGCAGCGGCTTGCGGTAACCCTGACCATAGAGGTACTGGGCTGCCTGGCTCGCATCAGCGGCGGCGGAGAGGGAGAAATAGAAGGTGTTGTCGTTGATGATCGGCTTGTCCAGCTCGTTGAGCGCCAGCACCGGCACTGTCGGGTTGGCCTTGAGCAGCTCCTCGACCTGATCTTTCAGCAGCGGGCCAATGATCATGTTGGCCCCCTCCTGGATCGCCTGCTTGTAGAGATCCCCCATCGCCTTGCCCTGAGTGTCATAGAAGTTCAGGGTGAATTGCCCCTGATTATCCTTGTAGGACATCAGCATGCCGTTGCGGATGGCGGCGCCCTGCGCCTCCAGGTTGCCGGAGAGGGGCAGGAAGACGGCGACCTGCTGCAGTACACCTGTATCCGTGGTGGCGAGATCCCCGAGGCCGGCCGGCATGTCAGTCTGGGCCGGGTGGTTCGGGAAGCTCTGCTTCCAGCCTGCGAGCTGGCGCGCGAGTTGACTTGGCTGGGCGCCAAACTCGTTCACCAGTGCCGCCAGTCGCAGCCAGCCAGTGGTCACGTCGGGGGCCGGCGCCTCTTCCAGCGCCTGCAGGGTGGAGGGGGTCATGCTTTTCAGCAGGGACCAGATCTGCTGGTGGTTGGTGGCCAGCTCATTCTTGGCCAGGTAAGGCTCCAGCAGGATCAGCGACTTGGCCGCGCCAAACTTGTTGTTGATGTCCAGTTGCAGCACCACCCGCTGGCGATACCAATCCTTCTGGGTATCGGCATCGAGGGCCACATTCGGCTTGCCTTCCAGCAGGATCAGGGCCTGGTTGGCGTTGCCCTGGGCCAGCAGGAGGTGCGCCTGCAGCAGTTGCAGTTGTGCCTGCTGCACCGGGTTGCCGGCCTGCTTCTGCAACTGTTGATACAGGGCGGCGGCCGGTTTGGCCTGACCGAGCGCCAGATAACTGCGCGCCGCCATCACCTGCCAGGTGAAGGCCTCAGCCGGTTTGGCGGGATCCACCTGCTCCAGATACCACTGGGCATTCTTGGTCAGATCCGAGAACGCCGACGGCATGCCGGGTTCCGCGGAGGATGGGTTGGGCTCCGACGCACAGGCGGCGAGCAGTACTGCCGCGAGTATGATGCCGAAGAGTCGTGATACACTTAGCTGCTTTGTAACCCGGTTCAAGTTCATTCCCCGACCAGTGTTGAAGTTCTCCATAGTGTAAACGGGCCAATATGGCGACACAATTGTCGGGACACTCGGAGATCCCATGAGTGACACCCCAACCCTGTATATAGTCCCCACTCCCATCGGTAATCTGGCGGATATCACCCAGCGTGCATTGGACATTTTACGCAGCGTCGATCTGGTGGCAGCCGAAGATACCCGGCACTCCGGCATCCTGCTCAGCCACTACCAAATCTCGGTGCCGACCTTCGCCCTGCACGATCACAACGAACAGCAGAAGGCGGATGTGCTGATCGGCCGGATCAAGGAGGGCAAGAGCGTCGCCCTGGTCTCGGATGCAGGGACGCCGCTCATCAGCGACCCTGGCTATCATCTGGTCACCCGCTGTCGCGAGGCTGGGGTCAAGGTGGTGCCGCTGCCGGGCCCTTGCGCCGCCATCACTGCACTCTCTGCCGCCGGTCTGCCCACAGATCGCTTCTCCTTCGAAGGGTTTCTGCCGGCGAAAGCCAAGGGCCGTGACGATCGGCTTCAGGCCGTCATCGAAGACACCCGTTCCCTGGTGTTCTACGAGTCGCCGCGCCGGGTGCAGGATACGGTGGAAGCCATCGCTCGCATCCTCGGTGAACGCCAGGTGGTGGTGTGCCGCGAGCTGACCAAGACCTTCGAATCCATCCACGGTCTGCCTGCCTCCGAGATGCTGACCTGGCTTGGGGAAGACGATAATCGCTGCCGCGGTGAAATAGTGCTGGTGGTGGCCGGTGCCAGCAAGGTAGATGAAGAGTTGCCCGCCGAGGCGATCCGCACCCTGGGGCTGCTGGTGGCGGAGCTGCCGTTGAAAAAAGCGGCTGCTCTTACCGCCGAGATCCACGGTGTGAAAAAGAATGCCCTCTACAAATATGGTCTCGAGCACCACTGAGCCGTGCAAGCAGGCCAAATGAGCACCGCCAAGGCGTAAAAATAGGCAAAATGAGAGCGTTCTGACTGGTGCAAGCCAGGTGGCCCGCAAGAGTGGGCCCGGCTGGCAGGGGTTGGCGCACTATTAATTGCTGCAAACGGGAATTGCCGGTTTACCCCACTGTGTCACGAGGCTATAATCCGCGCCTCGGAGTCGGCTGGGCAATCGCTGCTTCGTCGTTGTGTCCCTCGGGACAGACGGGCGGAGGGGAGGAAAGTCCGGGCTTCATAGGGCAGGGTGCCAGGTAACGCCTGGGAGGCGCGAGCCTACGACCAGTGCAACAGAGAGCAAACCGCCGATGGCCCGCAAGGGATCAGGTAAGGGTGAAAGGGTGCGGTAAGAGCGCACCGCGCGACTGGCAACAGTTCGTGGCACGGTAAACTCCACCCGAAGCAAGACCAAATAGGCCCCTATTGGCGCGGCCCGCGTTGGGGGCGGGTAGGTTGCTTGAGCCAGTGAGCGATTGCTGGCCTAGAGGAATGATTGCTACCCGGGGCAACCCGGTACAGAACCCGGCTTACAGGCCGACTCCGACCTATTTCTGGTAAGTGATTACCTTAAAATCCCGGCACCTCTGGTGCCGGGATTTTTATTTTCGGCTGGCCATGCGGCCGCGTGGCGCCTTTTGGGGTTTTGTAATAAAGTTCTCGCCCGTTTCGGTCGCTCTATGTCGGCTGGACTATTTGTATCGATCACGCGGCTGGCCTGATGAGTGTCTCTATAAGGCAGTAGGGCGAGATGAAAATGGCAAAGGTGGATTTGTAATGTCATCAAGCGGCGTAATGCTCACACCTTCCCGGTTGCTCTGTGCGCAGCGGGGCAAAACCCTTCCCCATTATGATCTGCTGGGCGTCGAGCGAGCCAATCAGGCGCGGCTCAAGCAGCTCAACGCCCAGCTGGGCTCTTTTTCGCAGCAGGCATCGGGCTGCATGGCCCAGCTGTTCAATGCGGCGGATTGCGAACTGGGTTATCAGGATTTCTCTTCCGCTCTGCCCCAGGATCGCGAAGATACCCTGATCTGGGTCGAGGCGCGCACCCCGCTGGATGCCCAGCGTGTCGCCTATTTCTCCATCTCTCCCACCGTCATCTATCAGCTTGCCGTGCTGTTCTTTGGTGGCTCCCTGCAACACAAGGGCGCCACGACCGCCCATGGCAGGGGATTGACCGATACCGAGCAGCGATTGCTGCTGCGGCTATGCCAGTACCAGATCGACATCTGGTCTGCCTGCCTCGGTCAGGGAGACCTCGCCTGGCAGCTGACCCTGGTCACCCGGGATGCGGTGCCGGCAACCCGGCTCTGGGTGACAGAGGCCAGCATGCTGGCCGGTGGCAGCAACCATGACTGGCAGTTCTGGCTGGCGCCTCCCGAGGAGACCCTCAGCATAGGAGCCGGTCATCCCGTGCAGAAGGCGCAGCTTGAGCAGGCCCTGACTCAGGTGCCGGTGCAACTGCGAGTGGTCATGGGGCAGATGTCCATGACACTGGCGGATCTGGAATGCCTCAAGGTGGGGGATGTGCTCTCGCTGGATTTGCCCGAGGTGGTGCCGGCCCTGATCGGCAACCGCCCCTGTTTTAATGGACGCATTGCTGAACATAAAGGCAGCCTGGTGTATCAGGTTGCGACTGTGGTAGAGGAGTAGTCGAATCGTGAACGAGCACAACATGAATGACCCGCTGGATCTGGATGGCCTGGATCAGCTGTTTGGTGATGATATCAGCATGCCGAGTGCGGCCGACTACATGGCGCCCACCAGTAGCAGCAAGCAGCGGGATCTCTCCTTTTTCCATCAGATCCCGGTCAAGGTGACGCTGGAAGTGGCCAGCACCGAAGTCGCGCTGGGTGAACTGATGAAGGTGGAAGAGGGGGCCGTCATCGAGCTGGACAAGCTGGCGGGCGAACCGCTGGATGTGCGGGTCAACGGTCGCCTGCTGGCCAGGGGCGAGGTGGTGGTGGTGAATGGCAAGTACGGCCTGCGCCTGGTCGACGTGGTCGACACCAAGCTGCTGGGTGGCATGAACGACTGATGCGTTATCTGCCGGTTGCCCTGCTGCTGTTCGCGCTGCCGAGCTGGGGCGCGGACATGACGCTGTTCTCTGTCTCCCCCAGCGATACCGGGGGCGAGGATTACAGCATCAAGCTGCAGATCCTCTTCTTCATGACCCTGCTGGGTCTGTTGCCGACTCTGTTGCTGATGATGACCAGCTTCACCCGGATCATCATAGTGCTGGCCATCCTGCGTCAGGCCATGGGGTTGCAGCAGAGCCCCCCCAACAGGGTGCTGATCGGCATCAGCCTGATCCTGACCCTGGTGATCATGAGACCGGTCTGGACCGAAATGTATCAGCACGCCTTCGTGCCCTATGACCAGAACGAGATTACCCTGTCCGAGGGGCTGGCCCGGGCGGAGAAACCCTTGCGGCAATTCATGCTGGCCCAGACCAGGGAGCCGGATCTGGAGCAGATGCTGCGCATCTCCGGCGAGCCCACCACCCTCGCCAAGAGCGAGGTGCCCTTCGGCGTGCTGCTGCCCGCCTTCGTATTGAGCGAGCTAAACACCGCCTTCCAGATAGGCTTCATGCTGTTCATTCCCTTCCTCGTCATCGACCTGGTGGTCGCCAGCGTGCTGATGGCGATGGGGATGATGATGCTCTCGCCCCTCATCATCTCGCTGCCATTCAAGCTGATGGTCTTCGTGCTGGTGGATGGCTGGTCCATGACGGTCGGTACCCTGGCGGCCAGTTTCGGCGGCGGAGGCTGAGGTGACACCTGAACAGAGCGTGGCCCTGGTCGGGGGGGCCGTGAACCTGGTGGTCATCATGGTCTCGGTGCTGATCGTGCCCGGCCTCATCGTCGGTCTGGTGGTCAGCATCTTCCAGGCCGCGACCCAGATCCAGGAGCAGACCCTCAGCTTCCTGCCCCGTTTCATCGTGACCCTGTTGACGCTGATCTTCACGGGGAACTGGCTGCTGTCGCAGATCACCACCCTGTTTTCCGACCTGTTCCAGAAGATCCCCGGGCTCATCGGATGAACTCCCTGCTGTCGCTCAGTGCGGCCGAGCTGACCGCCTGGCTGGGACAGTGGTGGTGGCCCTTCATTCGTATCGCGGCAGCCTTCTGGGTGATGCCGGTGTTTGGTGATGGCCGCATCCCGGCCCAGGTCCGCATCTTTCTGGCCTTCGTCATCAGCCTGCTGATCGCCCCCATGCTCAAGGACATGCCGGCTCTGGATCCCTTCAGCGTCGGCATGATGGTGCTGACCCTGGAACAGCTGCTGTTCGGTCTGCTGTTCGGGCTCTGCATCCAGATGCTGTTCATGGTGATGACCATGGCGGGCCAGATCCTCTCCATGCAGATGGGTCTGGCGATGGCGGTGATGAATGATCCGTCCAACGGGGACACGGCGCCCATCGTCAGCCAGATCATGCTGATCTTCTGCTCGCTGCTGTTCCTCGGCCTGAACGGCCATCTGGTGACCCTGGAGGTGCTGGTGCAGAGCCTGCGCAGCTGGCCACCGGGGGCCTCCCTCTACGCGCTGGACCTGAAGGGGGTCATCGGCCTGTTCGGCTGGAGCATAGGGGCGGCCCTGATCCTGACCCTGCCGGCCGTGGTGGCCATGCTGATGGTCAATCTCACCTTCGGGGTGCTCAACCGTACCGCCCCCTCGCTGAACATTTTCTCTTTGGGCTTCCCCATGACGCTGTTGCTGGGGCTGCTCACCATGGCCATCTCCATCAGCGGTGTGCCGGCCCGGTATCTGGATCTGGTCGCCCATGTGCTGGCCCAGCTCAGGGCGTTGACGCCGACATGAGTCAGAGCAGCGCCCAGGATAAAACCGAAGAGGCCTCCACCCAGAAAAGGCGCAAGGCGCGGGAAGAGGGGCAGATAGCGCGCTCCAAGGAGCTGAGCTCCGCCGGTCTGCTGCTGATCGGTGGGCTGGCCATGCAGTGGATGGTGCCGAGCTTCGGCCTTTTCTTTGCCGAGCTGATGAAGCAGCCCCAACGCTTCAACTGGCAGGGGGCGCGGGATCCCCAGATGATGATCCAGTGGACCGCCGATGCGCTGATCGGCATGTTGTGGGTCCTGCTGCCGCTGTTCGGCCTGCTCGCCCTGTTGCTGGTCCTGCTCAGCATAGTGCCGGGGGGCATGGTGCTGGTCTGGAAGAAGCTGATGCCAAGCGGGGAGAAGCTCAATCCGCTCAAGGGCCTTAAGCGGATGTTCTCGACCCACAGCCTGATGGAACTGCTGAAATCCCTTCTCAAGGTGCTGCTGATCGGCGGCACCCTGGCCCTGATGCTCCAGCACCAGTGGCCCCTGCTGATGATGATGAACCGCATGCCGCCCCAGGCTGCCATGGAACAGGCGCTGCGCATCCTTTCTCAGGCATTTATCTTGCTAGGCACGGTGCAGATGCTGATCGCCGTGCTGGATGTCCCCTATCAGCGCTGGTCATTGAACAAGCAGTTGAAGATGACCAAGCAGGAGGTCAAGGACGAGCACAAGAACAGCGAGGGGCGCCCAGAGATCAAGGCCAGGATCCGCCAGGTGCAGGGCATGCTGGCGCGGGCGCGCATCGAACAGCGGGTGCCGCAGGCAGACGTCATCATAGTGAACCCGACCCATTACGCGGTCGCCATCAAGTATGATCCTGCGAGGGCCAACGCCCCCTATGTGATTGCCAAGGGTATAGACGGCATGGCGGAGCGGATCCGCGAGGTCGCCAGGCAGCACGACAAGATGGTGATGAGCCTGCCGGAGCTGACCCGGGCCATCTATTACTCCACCCGGGTGGATCAGGAAGTGCCGGCGGGCCTCTACACAGCGGTCGCCTATGTATTGAACCACGTATTGCAGTTACGGGCCTATGAGGCAGGCAAGGGCAGAAAACCCAATCCCCTTGCTCCTCTGCATGTGCCGCCCGAGTTACGTCAACCTGAGAGGTAAGTTGTGAACTGGCGTGTATTGACCCAATCCTATACAGCTATCCCCATGATGCTGCTGGCCATCCTGGCGATGATGATACTGCCTCTGCCAGGTTGGCTGCTGGATGCCCTGTTCACCTTCAACATAGTGCTGGCGGTGCTGGTGCTGCTGGTCTCTGTCTCGGCTCGCCGCCCCCTCGATTTCTCCGTATTCCCGACAGTGCTGCTGGTGGCCACCCTGATGCGGCTGTCCCTCAACGTCGCCTCCACCCGGGTGGTGCTGCTCCATGGTCATGAGGGCAACGAGGCCGCCGGCAAGGTCATCCAGGCCTTCGGGGAAGTGGTGATCGGTGGCAACTACGTGGTGGGTCTGGTGGTGTTCGTGATCCTGATGATCATCAACTTCGTGGTGATCACCAAGGGGGGGGAGCGGATCTCCGAAGTCTCCGCCCGCTTCACCCTGGATGCCATGCCGGGCAAGCAGATGGCCATAGATGCCGATCTCAACGCCGGCACCCTGGATCAGCACCAGGCCCGCGCCAGGCGGGAAGAGATCGCCAGGGAAGCCGACTTCTACGGCGCCATGGACGGGGCCTCCAAGTTTGTCCGTGGCGATGCCATCGCCGGCCTGCTGGTGCTGATCATCAACCTGGTGGGCGGTCTCGCCATCGGTATCTTCCAGCACTCGCTGCCGGTCTCCGATGCCTTCCGCATCTATGCCCTGCTCACCATAGGTGATGGTCTGGTCGCCCAGATCCCCTCCCTGCTGATGTCCACCGCGGCGGCCATCATAGTCACTAGGGTGAGTGACGAGGGGGAGATGTCGGATCAGGTCGGCCAGCAGATCCTGGCTTCTCCCCGGGTCATCTATACGGCGGCGACCATCATGCTGATCCTGGGCCTGGTGCCCGGCATGCCCATGCTGGCCTTCCTCAGCTTTGCCGCTGTGCTGGCCTGGACCGGCTGGAGCGTCAGCCAGCGCCGGGCAAAGGATCCGGCCCTGGATGCGGCCGAGGAGCTGACGAGGCAGATGGTACAGCCGGAGCCGCAAGGGCTGGACTGGCAGGATCTGCCGCCGGTGGATGCGGTCGCCATCGAACTGGGTTATCGGTTGGTGCCGCTGGCCGAGGCGAACAAGGGGGCCGAGCTGCTCGCCCGGGTGCGCGGCATTCGCAAGACACTGTCCGAGCAGTACGGTTTCCTGCTGCCCGAGATCCGGGTGCGGGACAACCTGCAACTGCAGCCGGACCAGTATCGCATCAAGCTGTCTGGCATTGCCCTGGCCACAGGCAATGTGGATTGCCAGCGGCTGATGGCCATCAGCAGCGGCGAGACCTATGGCGCCCTGGACGGCGAGCTGACCCAGGATCCGGCCTATGGCATGAACGCTGTCTGGATCTCGCCGGACAACAAGGCCAAGGCGCTCAACCTGGGTTACTCCGTGGTCGACTCTGCCACCGTCATCGCCACCCATGCCAGCAAGTTGCTCAGGGAGCAGCTCGATGGGCTCTTCGGCCATGACGAGGTGGGCAAGCTGGGCCAGTATCTGGCCACCCAGTCCCCCCGCCTGGCGGAAGAGCTCAATCTGGCCCTGACCCAGATGCAGCAACTGCGGGTCTTCCGTCAATTGCTCAAGGAGCAGATCAGCCTCACCGACATCCGCACCATAGCCACCACCTTGCTGGATGCGAGCGAGCTGACCAAGGACCCGGTGCTGCTGGCCTCGGACGTGCGCTGCGCCCTCAAGCGCCAGATCGTCAGGCAGGCGATCGGATCCCGCGACATACTGGCGGCCTTCACCCTGGACGACCGGCTGGAGCAGACCCTGCTGACGGCAATGAACCAGTCCCAGCAGCAGGGAAAAATCCAGCTGGACAGCTTCCCGGTCGACCCGCAATTGCTGGCGCAGTTGCAGCAGAACATGCCGCTGGTGAAGGAGCAGTTGCAGCAGCAGGGGTATGCGCCCGTGCTGGTGGTCATGCCCCAGCTCAGGCCCCTGATCGCCCGCTATGCCCGATCCTTCTCAAAGGGTCTCAAAGTGCTCTCTTATAACGAGATCCCGGAAGATTTACGGGTCGAAGTAATTGGCACCCTGGGCTGAAGTGGAATTGCCACGCCCATATGCCGGCAGGAAGAGACTATTCCGCACATCTGCTTGAATTGTCATATAAAGCCGTTATGATGTGACGGCTTTTGACGCGACACAGACTGACAGTGAAAAAATAAAATAGAAACAGTCAGATGTGTCACATGGCTTAAGGACAACCAAGCCATGCCATCCTAATACGGGTCGTCGCATGATAAAGGCAAACTGAACTGAAAAGTCAGGACGCAAAGCCTCCGGTCTAACGGCATTGATGCTAATGATAGCGGGGTTACCAAGGTCATGATTCCAGCCTTGTTTTCATACCGATATAGGGTAAGTGCTCAATAAGAGGTGCTGCCCCGTCCTGGTGCGTTTTTATTTTTTGAGCGTCAGTTCTGTTGATTGATTCATGTGCAATCACAGGTTCGGGTTAATATGTTTTCTGATTTATCTATCAAGGAAAATTCAATACCCGTCGGTATTGAATCTCATGCACATCTATTATTAGTTTCCTCTTCGTTATCAAATGGAGACGATGTTGAGGGAATATTGTTGAATGCAGGCTATCGCGTCTCTTGCCTGAATTCTGTCCCGCTGGCCAAGCAATTTCTCTCCAACCATTCCGCGGATCTCGTGTTGCTCGACATGGCGGTCATGACCGAGGCCGGTCCCTCAATGGTGCAGGAGCTGGCGGGTACCGACTGCGTCATCCTGGTCAATGAGCACCAGGCCTATCTGGCGGCGGAGGCCATGCGGGCCGGCGCCATCGATTACATCATCAAGCCTTTCAGTCAGCGCCAGATCCTCGATGTGGTGAGGGGGGCCCTGCGCCTGCGTCAGGCCATTCCCAACCTGATCGCCTCCTCGCCTCTGAGCCTGCAGGTATTGCAGCTCGCCAGGCGGGCTGCCAAGACCTCGGCCACCATCCTCATCGGCGGCGAGTCGGGGACGGGCAAGGAGCGGCTGGCCCGCTACATCCACGAGATGTCCAGCCGGGCGGGCAAGCCCTTCGTGGCCATCAACTGCGCAGCCATCCCCGAATCCATGCTCGAATCCATCCTGTTCGGACACAGCAAGGGGGCCTTTACCGGCGCGACCGCCAGCCAGCAGGGCAAGTTCGAGCTGGCCCAGGGGGGCACCCTGCTGCTCGACGAGATCTCCGAACTGCCGCTGGCATTGCAGGCCAAGCTGCTGCGGGTACTGCAGGAGAAAGAGGTCGAGCGGTTGGGCAGCCATCAGGTGATTGCGCTGGATGTGCGGATCATTGCCGCCAGCAACAGAGACCTGAGGGAGTTGGTGTTGCAGGGGGAGTTTCGCGAGGACCTCTTCTACCGGCTCGATGTGCTGCCCATGAGCTGGCCCGCCCTGCGGGAGCGGCCGGACGACATACTGCCGCTGGCGGAGTACTTCATCGAGCGCTACGCCGCCCAGCAGGGGTATCGCCTCAGCGAGAGCGCCTGCAAGCAGCTGCTCTCCTATGACTGGCCGGGCAATGTGCGCGAACTGGACAACGTGATCCAGCGGGCGCTAATTATGGCTCGCGGATTGCATATTCAGGCGGTCGATTTGATGCTGCCCCATTATGCCGTGGAAGCCGACAACCTGTTACCGCAGACGCTTGCGGCCCCGGAGGGGCTCAGCGAGACCAAACGGCATGCCGAATTTCAATTCGTCCTGGAGACGTTGCGCCGTTTTCGTGGTCACCGGACTCGTACGGCCGAAGCCCTTGGGATGACGACCCGGGCACTTAGATACAAGCTGGCTGCCATGCGCGAGCAGGGCATCGATGTCGAGCAGCAGATTCAAAACTAAGGGATAACCGAGTGAAGATTGAGATCATGTCATCACAGGTGACGCTCCTGCAGCAGATGCAGGAAATGCAGCGCGTTGCCAGTCACACCCCTTCCATCGAGCCTAACGACGCCTCGGCTGTCTCGTTCAGCGACGCCATGCGTGACGTCGTCGGCCGGGTCAACGAACAGCAGAATGTCGCGTCCAGATTGATGACCGCCGTCGACGCGGGTCAGAGCGACGATCTGGTGGGGGCCATGGTGGCCAGCCAGAAGGCAGGTCTCAGTTTTTCCGCCCTGATGCAGGTGCGCAACAAACTGATGACAGGCTTCGATGACATCATGCGCATGCCGCTCTGAGGGTAGGTCATGACTGAATTGGTATCATCCTCGCCGGGGGCATCGGGCTCCCTGATCGCCCGGGTACAGGAAGGGATGCGCAACTGGCGCACCCTGTCCCGGGACAACAAATCCATCCTGACCATAGCGCTGCTTGCCGCCATAGTGGCGGGCACCATAGTGGTGATCCTCTGGACCTCCAGCAAGAACTATGTGCCGCTCTACGGCAAGCAGGAGCTCTACGACACCGCCAACATCATGGAGATGCTGGAGAAGGAGCAGGTGCCCTTCCGGCTGGAGAAAAGCTCGGGCCAGATCCTGGTACCGGAGAGCCAGCTTGCCCACGTGCGCATGGCGCTGGCGGCGCGCGGGGTCAGGGCGGCCATGCCGGCCGGCCTCGAGGGGCTGGACACAGTGACAGGTCTTGGCACCAGCGAGTTCATGGAAGGGGCGCGTTATCGCCATGCCCTGGAAGGGGAGCTGGCCAGAACCATCATCTCGCTGGATGCGGTGCGCAGTGCCCGGGTGCATCTGGCTATCCCCAAGCGGACCCTGTTTGTCGGCCGTGACGAAGAGAAACCCAGCGCCTCCGTGATGCTGGATCTGCAACCCGGCCAGTCCATGGAGCCGGGTCAGGTCGAGGCCATCGCCAACCTGGTGGCGGGCAGCATCTCGGGCATGAAGCCCGGTGCCGTGACCATAGTGGATCAGGCGGGCCAATTGTTGAGTGCCGAGCTTGGCGACAAGGCGGGCTTCGGCAAGCAGAGCGTCCAGCAGATGGAATACGTGCGCAAGCTGGAGCAGTACATCCGCCAGCGTGCCAGCGACATGCTCTATCCCATGCTGGGCACCGGCAACTTCCGGGTCCAGATCGCCGCTGATGTCAACTTCAACGCTGTGGAAGAGACCCAGCAACAGCTGGATCCCAACGGTGTGGTGACCAAGGAATCCAACAAGTCCGACAAGACCATAGATGCCCTGGCGCTCGGCATTCCGGGGGCCCTGTCCAACCGTCCTCCCGAGACGGCGCCCCAGACCGACCAGGCTGCCGAAGGGAATGCGGCGGCGCCGGAGCCTGCCAAGAATGACACCCGTACCGAACGGCAGGAGGTCAGCAAGCAGTACGAGAACAGCCGCACCATAGTGCATACCCGCTATCAGCAGGGACGACTGGAGCGGATGAACGTCTCCATACTGCTCAACCAGCAGAGCGGCCCCAAAGGGGGCTGGAGCGCGGAGCAGCTGGAGCAGATCCGCCAGATGGTGGAGCGCTCCGTCGGCTTTGACGGCGTGCGTGGCGATCAGATCAGCTTGCAGGTGTTCGACTTCACCGGCGCCGTGCCGGTGACGCCACCTGAGTCGAGCTGGCTGGAGACCCCTTACTGGCAAGACTCCCTGCGCTACCTGGTGGGTGGCCTGCTGGGACTGACCCTGGTGTTCTTCGGCATTCGCCCTCTGGTGAAGCACCTGGTGCGTACCCAGCAATATCCTGATGCCGAGTCGGAACAGGAGCAGGATGAAGAGCAGGAACCGACCATAGGCCTCTCCATGCGCCGGGAAGGGGATGACGAGACTGACGGCACCGCGATTGGCAAGAGCCTGCAGCAGGCGGAATACAAGCTGGAGCCCCAGTTCTCCTCGCTGGATCTGGAGGCGCTGCCGGAGCCTGGCTCCGAGCTCGAGGTGCAGCTCAAGCACCTGCAACTGCTGGTGGATAAAGACACTGCCCGGGTGGCGGAAGTGGTCAGACAATGGGTGAGTGGCAATGAACAACGGTAATCTGAACCAGAGCGCGGTCGACATCGACATCGACAACCTCGAGAAGGCCGCCATCCTGCTGCTGAGCATGGGCACAGAGGCGGCCGCCAAGGTGATGCAGAAGCTGTCGCGGGACGAGGTGCAACGGCTCATCTCCAAGATGGCGGGCCTCTCCGGCGTGAGCTCGATAGAGGCAAAGTGGACCCTGCAGCAGTTCTTCAACCAGTATCGCGAGCAGAGCGGCATCGGCAGCGCGTCTCGGGAATACCTGGAGCAGACCCTGGATCTGGCGCTGGGTCAGCGCCTCTCCCGCAGCCTGCTCGACAGCCTCTATGGCGATGCGATGAGCCAGGACATCCAGCGCCTGCAATGGGTGCCAGCGGATGTCCTGGCCCGCTTCTTTCGCAACGAACACCCCCAGATGCAGGCGGTGCTGCTCGCCTTCCTGCCGCCCCAGACCGCCTCGGCCGTGCTCGATGCCCTGCCGGGGTCGCTCCACGACGATCTGCTGGTCCGGGTCGCCAGCCTCAGCTCGGTCAGCGAGCATGTGCTGGCCGAGCTGAGGCTGACCCTGGATCGCTGTCTCGCCTACGTGGCCGACCAGTCCGGCGCCAAGGTGAACGGGGTGCGCCAGGTGGCCGACATCCTCAACCGCTATCAGGGTGACAAGGAGCAGATGCTCTCCCTGCTGCGGGAACACGACGGCGACATGGCCCTCGAGATCGAGAAGAACATGTTCGACTTCATGGCCCTGCGTCGCCAGAGCGACGACACCCTGCAGCGTCTGGTGCAGGAGCTGCCGGCGGATCTGCTGGCGCTGGCCCTGAAGAATACCGACGCCGGTTTTCGCAAGGTGGTGCTGGGGGCCATGCCCAAGCGGATGGCGCAGGCACTGGAAGCCCAGATCCAGGATCAGGGCAGCGTCTCCCTGCGCAAGGTGGAGCAGGCCAGGGAAGAGGTGATGCAACTGGTGCGGGAACTGGTGGAGCAGGGCGAGATCGAGTTCCAGCTGTTCGAAGAAGCCACCGTCAGCTAACAGGAGACAGGCATGAGTCAGCATGTTCGCAAACTGGCGGCCGGTGCCACCCGTCTCTACCGTTTCCCGGCACTGGGACAGAGCGGGGAAGAGGCCAGAAGCCAGCAGGAAGAGTTCGAATACGGCTATCAGCAAGGGCTGGAGCAGGGACAGACAGAGGGGTATCAGGCCGGCTACCAGCAGGGGTTGACCAGCGGCCTGATTGAAGGGGAGGCCAAGGGTCTGCAACAGGGACAGGTGCGTGGCCTGGCCCAGGGGCTGGCCGAGGGCAGGGCCTCGTTCGATCAGGCCATGGTCCCCTTTGCCAAGCTGCAACAGCAGTGGGAGTCTCTGACCCGGGCCCGGATGCTGGAGCAGAAGGCGTTGATCGCCCAGCTGGTCGCCCAGGTGGCCAAGCGGGTGATCCAGGCCGAGTTCACCCTCAACCCGCAGCAGGTGCTCCAGCAGGTCGAACAGGCCATGGCGACCCTGCCGAGCGAGTCGGAAGATCTGGTGATCTACCTCAATGAGGGGGACAGGCAGCGCCTGGCCGAGCAGGGGGTGACCCGCTGCGAGAAGTGGCCGCTGCAGGTGGACGGGGCCCTGGGGGTCGGTGACGCCCGGATCGAGACCCGGGCCGCGGTGATCGAGATCAACACGGGGGAGCGGCTCGGTCGTTGCATCGAGCAGCTCAACCAGACCTTGGAACTGCCTCGGGATGCATGAGGCATTGCAGCAGGCGCTGACCTCGGCGCTGGACAGCCTGGACGAGATCCCGGGCTTTCGTCGTTATGGCCGCCTGGTGCGCGTCACCGGGCTGACCCTGGAAGTGGTGGGCTGCCAGCTGGTGATGGGGCAGCGCTGCCGGGTGGAAACGGCAACGGGTGACTCCCTGCTGGCCGAGGTGGTCGGCTTCAACCGGGATATCTCCTACCTGATGCCCCTGCAACCCATGAGCGGCCTCTATGCCGGTGCCCGGGTGCTGCCCATCGACGGGGAGGAGACCATAGTGGTCGGCGAGCACCTGCTCGGCCGGGTGCTAGACGGCCTGCTGCACCCCCTGGACGGGCGTTCGCTGTCAGAGGAGGGGGAGCGGGTTCCCCTGTTCTCTTCCCCCCCCAACCCCCTGCTGCGCACCCCGGTACGCGAGCCCCTGGATGTGGGCATTCGCGCCATCAACGGCCTGCTGACGGTCGGCAAGGGCCAGCGACTGGGGCTGTTTGCCGGCTCAGGGGTGGGCAAGAGCATGCTGCTCGGCATGATGACGCGCAATACCAGCGCCCAGATAGTGGTGGTGGGGCTCATCGGCGAGCGGGGCCGGGAGGTGCGGGAGTTCATCGAGCACAGCCTGGGAACAGAGGGGCTGGCCCGCGCCGTGGTGATCGCGGCCCCCGCTGACCAATCCCCCCTGATGCGCCTGCGGGCCGCCCAGCTGTGCCACCGCATCGCGGAGTATTTCCGTGAGCAGGGTCAGGACGTGCTGCTGCTGATGGACTCCCTGACCCGCTATGCCCAGGCCCAGCGGGAAATCGCCCTGGCGATCGGAGAGCCGCCCGCCACCCGTGGCTATCCGCCCTCGGTGTTCAGCATGCTGACCCAGCTGGTGGAGCGGGCGGGCAACGGCACCCGCACCGACGGCAGCCTGAGCGCCTTCTATACGGTGCTGGCGGAGGGGGATGATCAGCAGGATCCCGTGGTGGATGCCGCCAGGGCCATTCTCGATGGACACATAGTGCTGACGCGGCGGCTGGCGGAGGAGGGGCACTACCCCGCCATCGACATCGGCGCCTCGGTGAGCCGGGTGATGCCGCAGGTGGTGCCTCCACAATGGCAGGGGCTGGCGGTGAACCTGCGCCAGCTGTGGGGGCGCTACCAGCAGGTGCGCGAGCTGCTGCCCCTCGGCGGCTATCAGCCCGGCGCCGATCCCCAGATGGACGAAGCCGTGCAGCGCTATCCCGCCATCGCCAGCTTCCTGCAACAGGGGATCCATGAAGAGACCCCCATCACCCAGGTGGTGAGCGGCCTCAAGCAAGTGCTTGGCAGAGCCTAAGGACGCCCCATGCTGAAATCCTACCTCGGGTTGCAACAGGATGCCCTGGATACCATGGGCAAGGAGCGGCAGCGGCTGCGGGAGGTGGCGCTGCGTGAGGAGCGGCGGGCCCTCAAATTGCAGGAGGTGATAGCGACGCTGCAACCGGGCTCGGCCAGCTTCCATCCCCTGCTGTGGCAGAACAAGCAGCAGATGCAGGGACAACTGCGCCACCTGCTGGATCACCAGGTGCAGCAGTCCGCGCTGGCCAACCTGGATCTGGCGCGCCACGAGGGACAACTGCTCAAGCAGTTTGGCCGGGTCAAGGGGCTGGAACTGTTGCTGGACAAGCGGGATCTGGCGGCGCGCCAGCGGCAGGAGTCAGGGGAGCAGCGGCAACTGGACGAGCTCGCCAGCCTGCGTCATCGCACCCTGCAGGGGCGCTGACGATTCAATCGGGGAAGTGTTCCTGCCTGCCATAGGATGACTCCTGGCCCAGCAGGGTGTTGATCGTTTCGATCTGGCCGGCCAGCAGGCGTCCGTTGAGTTCGTTCTGGCGCCGGCACTGCTGCAACAGCCACTCGAGGCGTTGCCATTGCTCGCCAACGCGCTGTTGCAGCGGGTCGGGCAGTCTGGTGATGAGCGTCGCCATGCCCTGCTCGTCGGGCTTGAGCCCGAGCGCCAGCAGGTGCTGACAGCGTTGCTGGGCCTGTTGCTGGATGTCGGCCATCAGCCTAGTCTGCTGCCGGTTGTGTCCGGTCAACCCGTCGACATCGTGGCTGGCCAGCAGAGAGTGCTGGTTGAGCAGCAGCTGCTGCAGATCGGCGTAGCGGCCGCAGTCCTGCTGGATGCCGATGATCAGCTCCTTGACCCTCAGCTTGGGGGCCATGCTCATCGGCGGTGCATGTCCAGGATGGCCTGGCTCAGGGCATCCATGTCGAGCTCGAGCCGGCCTTCGCTGATGGCCTGGCGGATCTGGTTCACCTTCTCCATGTCCACGTCGGAAGTGGATGCCAGCTGAGACCTTGCCTGATTGATGCTCTGGGCCGTGCTGCTGATTAGGGCATCCCCCTGGCCGGCCCGTGGCTGGGCTGCGGGCGCGGCATCGGCCTTGCGCTGCTGCTGGGGTTGAACATAGATAGGGTCGGTGCGTGTGATTTTCATAACGTCAATTCCTGATGGTCTATCTCTGACAGGCGACCCGAAGGCGGCCGAACTTGAATCAAACTCGCCTTTTGTGGGCTAAAAACGGGTTTCGACTTCCCCCTTGTCGATCACCCAGGCCTGGATCTCCTTGCCCGAACTGAGGTTTCTGACCCTGACCCCCTCGCCAATGGCGGCATTGGTCAGCGCAGTGCCGCGGGTGGTGGCGGAAAAGCTCTGCTGGCCCGCCCTGATCAATACCCCTTCCCCCGCCCGGACGGCCCAGGCCAGCTGCAAGTCAAGTTCCCCTATCAGCTGGCCCATCCTGAGATGTCGGGTGCTTTTGCTGCCCACCAGGGACTCATTGCTTGGGACGAACCCCCGCTGCAACCGGCTGACGTCGAGGGACTTCTCGAGCAGATCCCCCGGCCCTATGGTCTGCCCTTTCTGGATCTCCTGCGCCGTCACCCAGACCGGCAGCATCAGGGTGACCTCCACCCGCGCCCTGAGCTGCCAGGCCGGTTCGGTACACTCCACCAGATAGGGTCGCCGCCCCCAGGGCTGGCGATACTGCCCGCCCGCCTGGTAGCGCACCGCCTGCTGGCAGGGGGGAAGATGGGCCACGGCGGGGGAGAGCCAGACCTGATAGTCGGCTTGGGTGTCCGGCCAGCCCTGTTGCTGCAGATAGTCGCGCAGGGCCAGCGCCGCATCTTCCTTGAGTCCGTCGCTCAGCCGTTGCGCCAGCGGTTCGGGTTCGGCCCGCAGGGGCAGCGCCAGGATCAGCAGGGCGAGCAGGCCACCCCGCTTCCATGTGGGAAACAACGCTTCCCCTTTTGCCTGCGCCCTCGGCCGCAGTCTATGCCCCGACCAGCGGAAATAAGGGATTTTCACGATTGGCATGAGTCTTGATAAAGGATGCACTGGTCTGACTGGTTCACAAGAAGGATGAAGCATGAGTATCTCATTTGACAGCGCGCTTGGCGTGCACCCCTATGCCCTCGATGTGCGGGCGGACAGAGCCCGTATTCTGGCAGGGAACTTGGCCAATGTGGATACCCCTGGCTATCTGGCGCGGGATGTCGACTACAAGTCGATCCTCGGTCGCGTCGCACAGCAGGTCGCGGCGGGCGAGCAGGGCAGCGCCATCAGCCAGGGCGAGACCGACATGCAGCATCCCCTCTATCGCATTCCCTACCAGGTCTCCATGGACGGCAACACAGCCGAGCTCAGCGTGGAGCAGAGCAAGTTTGCCAGCAATGCCACCGACTTTCAGACCAGCCTCACCTTCTTGAATATGAAAATCACCGGGATCGCCAAGGCGATCGAGGGCCGTTAATCATGTCGTTCAATCGCATCTATGACATCGCCGGCAGTGCCATGCGGGCGCAAACCGTCCGCCTCGACACCGTCGCCTCCAACCTCGCCAACGTCGACAGCGCCGCCGGCAGCGAAGAGGCCGCGTTCCGGGCCATCAAGCCGGTCTTCTCCACCCTCTACCAACGGGTACAGGATGCCGAGGGGCTCGGCGCCGCCCAGGTGCAGATCGCCGGCATAGTGCAGTCGGACCGCCAGGTGGAGAAGCGCCTCGAGCCGACCAACCCCCTGGCCGATGGCGACGGCTTCGTTTACTACTCCAACGTCAATGCGGTGGAGGAGATGGCGGACATGATGAGCGCCTCCCGGGGATTCGAGACCTCGGTCGAGGTGATCAACCGCATCAACAGCATGCAGCAAGGGCTGCTGCGTCTCGGCCAGGGGGCATAAATGAGCCTGCCACAGGTCAGCGGTCTGGATACCGCCCGCAGTGCCAGCCAGTACTCGGTGACGCCCGATATTGCCAGCAACAACACGACTGCCGGTCAGGGCGTGCAGCTGCGCAACGAATTCCTGCAGATGATGGTGGCCCAGATCCAGAACCAGGATCCGACCAACCCGCTTGACGGGGCCCAGTACGTCACCCAGCTGGCGCAGTTCAGCATGGTGGAGGGGGTGGAAGGGCTCAAGGTGCTGCAACAGAAGTCCATCAACATGATGGATACCCAGCAGGTGCTGCAGAGCACTGGCTTGATCGGCCAGGAAGTGATGGTGCCGAGCCAGACCCTGAACCAGCAGAAAGAGGGTGCCATCCGCGGTCAGGTGGAGCTGGCCGGTGCGGCCGATACGGTCGAGCTGAAGGTGTATGACAAGCACGGCACCCTGGTCGCGACCAAGGGCTGGGGCGAGAGCAAGGCGGGGCCGCTGGATTATGCGCTGCCGACCCTGCCCGCCGGCGAATACAGCTTCGAGGTGAAGGCCTCCCTCGCCGGGGTTGCCACCACCACCAAGAATTATGTGGCCAGCGAGGTTGAACGGGTCAACCTGCCGGGCACGGGCGAGATCATGTTGCAAGTGGCAGGCGTGGGGGATGTTCCCCTGTTCAGTGCCGTCCAGTTCGGCAAGTCGGCGTAATCAGATAGGAGCGAAACTGTGTCTTTTAGTATCGGACTGAGCGGCCTGCGCGCCGTCAACCAGGAATTGAGTGTCATCAGCAACAACGTGGCCAACGCCAGCACCGCGGGCTTCAAGTCCAGCCGAGCCGAGTTTGCCGCCATCTACGGCGGTGGTCAGGCCGGTGGCGTGGAGATGAACAACGTCTCCCAGAACTTCGATCGCAACGGCGACGTGACCCGGACCGGGCGCGGGCTGGATCTGGCGATCTCCGGCAACGGCTTCTTCGTGCTCAAGGATGGCAACGGCCAGACCTCCTACACCCGGGCCGGCATGTTCCAGCGGGATGCCAGCAATTATCTGACCACCGCCAGCGGCACCCGTCTGCAGGGCTACACCACCAACGAGGCCGGTGAATTGCAGTCTGGTGTGGTGGGGGACATCCAGGTCAAGACCGGCAGTCTGCCCGCCAAACCGTCCGACAGCCTGGAGTTCGTGGCCAACCTCAAGGCGGACGCCAGCGTCATCGATCAGGTCGTGCATCCCTTCGATCCCGCCAAGTCCGACAGCTTCAGCTACTCCCAGTCCAGCAAGGTCTATGACTCCCTCGGGGTCGAGCACACTGTCACCCAGTATTTCGTGAAGACGGGTGAGAACAGCTGGCAGGTCAACTACGCCTTCAACGGCACCCAGACCGGCACCCCGGTGGCCATGGAGTTCAACACCAACGGCACCCTGAAGACGCCGACCACGGCCCCGGTGCTGAACCTGGCCCCCGCCGGCGCCGAACCCATCAGCCTCACGGCCGATCTGGCCAAGGTCAGCCAGTATGCCTCCGACTTCAACGCCACCCGCAACCAGTCCAACGGCTATACCTCCGGGGATCTGACCGGGGTGCGGGTGGACGCGGATGGCGGTGTCTATGCCACCTTCACCAACGGCCAGAGCCTGCTCCAGGGCCAGGTGGTGATGGCGAACTTCACCAACCCCAACGGCCTGCTGCAGACCAACAACACCACCTGGCAGCAGTCGTTCAGCTCGGGCCAGCCGGTGCTGGGCGCGCCGGGCACCGGGACCCTGGGTGGTCTGACGGCAGGGGCCTATGAGGCATCCAACGTGGATCTGACGGGTGAACTGGTAAGCCTGATGACCTCCCAGCGCAACTATCAGGCCAACGCCAAGACCATCAGCTCGGCTGACAAGATGACTCAGGTACTCTTCAACTCCTTCTAAGGCGTGATGCGTGGAAAAGCTTATCTATACCGCCATGTCGGGGGCGCAACATACCCTGATGGCCCAGCAAATCCGGGCCAACAACCTGGCCAACGTCAATACCGCCGGTTTTCGGGCCGATTTCGAGCGGGCCTCCGCCTATGCCCTGGCCGGCGACGGCTATCAGAGCCGGGTGATGGCCCGGGAAGAGCAGGCGGGGACCGACTTTCGGGCGGGCGCCCTGATGCAGACCGGCCGCAAGCTGGATGTGGCGGTACGAGGTGAAGGCTTCATCACTGTGCAGACGGCCGATGGCAAGGAGGCCTACACCCGTGCCGGCAATCTGGAGGTGGACGGGGAGGGGCTCTTGACCCTCAATGGTCGCCCCGTGCTCGGGGACGGCGGCGAGATGGTGCTGCCGGCCTACCGTGACCTGAGCTTTGGCAAGGACGGTTCCCTCAGCATCACCCCCCCCGGTGGTGGCGCCCGGCTGGATGTGGGTCGTCTCAAGCTGGTCAATCCGGACCCGGCCGATCTGGTCAAGGGGCCGGATGGCTTGTTCCGCCAGCGCCAGGGCGGGGATGCGGAGATCAGCGAACAGGTGGTGCTGGCCTCGGGCTTCCTCGAGGGGGCGAACGTGAACGCGGTGGATGAGCTTATCAGCAGCATGTCCCTGACCCGCAACTTCGAGTTGCAGGTCAAGCTGATGAAGACGGCAGACGATCAGGCCAGGCAGGGTGCCCGGCTGATCTCGGGCCAGGGCTGACGGCATTGAAGGCGGTGGCCCCGGCCGACCGTGAACAAGAGTTGATGGGGCGCCTGAGCGCCCCCGAATGAATCGGTGGAGAGACGAAGATGCATGCAGCGCTTTGGGTGAGTAAAACGGGTCTGTCGGCACAAGATGCCAAGATGGCCAGCATTTCCAACAACCTGGCCAACGTCAACACGGTCGGTTTCAAGCGCGATCGGGTGGCGTTCGAAGATCTGTTCTATCAGGTGCAGCGTCAGCCAGGGGCCCAGCAGGATCAGCAAAACCTGTCCCCCATCGGCATCCAGATGGGTAACGGTGTGCGGGTGGTCGGCACCCAGAAGGTGTTCACCCCGGGCCAGTTCCAGAACACCAATCAGGAGCTGGACATGGCGGTGGTCGGTGCCGGCTTCTTCGGGGTCGAGCGCCCGGATGGCGAGACGGCCTACACCCGCAATGGTCAGTGGCACCGCAACGCGGAAGGCTTGCTGGTCAACTCCGACGGCCTGCCCATGCTGCCGCAGATCCAGATCCCGGACAACGCAACCAAGATCGCCATCGGCACCGACGGCACAGTGAGTGCCACCCTGCCGGGCCAGCAGGAGAACGTCGAGCTGGGGCGCATCACCCTGACCAACTTCTCCAACCCGGCCGGTCTGGAAGCCCTGGGGGGCAACCTCTATCGGGCGACCGGCGCCTCCGGTGAAGCCATCGAAGGGGTGCCGGGGGAAGAGGCCATGGGGGCCATCAAGCAGTTCACCCTGGAGAGCTCCAACGTCAACGTGGTGGAGGAGATGGTGGACATGATCACCACCCAGCGCGCCTACGAGATGAATGCCAAGGTGGTCTCCTCCGCGGATCAGATGCTCAAGTTCGTGACCCAGGCGTTGTGATGATGAGGGCGATGTGGCGTTGTGTCGTGTTCAGCCTGCTGCTGGGGGGCTGCTCCACCTATGAACTGCAGGCTCCCGAGCCCGGTGACGAGAAGTGGGCGCCTTCCCGCTCCCAGATGACGAAGTCAGGGGTGGGGGAGGATGGCAGCCTCTACCGTGGTGACTACATGATGACCCTGTTTCAGGATCGTCGCGCCTATCGCATCGGCGACATCCTGACCGTGATGCTGGAAGAGCGGACCCAGTCCAGCAAGAAAGCCAACACCAGCATGAACAAGAACAGCAGCCTCAATGTGCCGGCCCCCTCCATCGGCGGCGTGTCGCGGCCCGACTGGGGCGCCTCTGTCACGGCGGATCGGGACTTCGATGGCGGTGCCACCTCCAGCCAGCAGAACACTCTGGCCGGGGCCATCACTGTCACTGTGGCCGAGGTGATGCCCAACGGCGTGCTGGGGATCCGGGGAGAGAAGTGGATCCGTCTCAATCAGGGGGATGAGTACATCCGTCTGGGGGGCATGGTGCGGGTCGAGGACATCGATCAGAGCAACCGCATCTCTTCCCAGCGCATCGCCGATGCCCGCATCACCTATGCGGGTCGCGGTGCCCTTGCCGACAGCAACCAGATGGGCTGGCTGTCGCGCTTCTTCAGCTCCGCCTTCGCCCCCTTGTGAGGATTTCGATGAACAGATGGTATATCGCCTTGCTCTGCCTCTCCTTGTCTGGGGTGGCCGGGGCGGCCGCGCCCGCCAAGCGGGCGCTGCTGGACATCGCCGACGTGCAGGGGATGAGAACCAACCAGCTGGTGGGCTACGGCCTGGTGGTCGGCCTCTCCGGCACCGGGGATCGCAGCCAGGTCAAGTTCACCGGTCAGTCCATGGCCAACATGCTCAAGCAGTTTGGCGTGCAACTGCCCGATGACATAGACCCCAAGCTCAAGAACGTGGCCGCGGTCTCGGTGCAGGCGACCCTGCCTGCCCTGGCGGGCAAGGGGCAGCTGGTGGACGTGACTGTAACCTCCATCGGCGATGCCAAGAGCCTGCGGGGCGGCTCCCTGTTGCTGACCCCCATGCGCGGCATCGACGGCGAGGTCTATGCGGTTGCCCAGGGCAACCTGGTGGTGGCCGGGGTCAAGGCGGAAGGGCAGTCCGGCTCGTCCGTCACCATCAATGTGCCGACGGCGGGCATCATTCCCAACGGGGCCATCATAGAGCGGGAGGCGGTCAGCAACTTCTCGGACAAGCCCGAGGTCACCCTCAACCTGCATCAGCCGAATTTCAAGACGGCCCGCAACGTGGAGCGGGAGATCAACCGTCAGCTCGGTCCCGTGGCCAAGGCGGTCAGCGCCGGACGCATCCAGATTGCGGCGCCCCGCGACGAGAGCCAGCGCATCTCCTTCATGGCCCTGTTGCAGGACATCCAGGTGGACATGGGCAAGGAGCGACCCAGGGTGGTCTTCAACAGCCGCACCGGCACTGTGGTGATGGGGCAGGGCGTCAAGGTACGCAAGGCTGCGGTCAGCCACGGCAGCCTGACGGTGACCATAGGCGAGAGCCAGACGGTCAGTCAGCCCAATGCCTTCTCCAACGGCCGGACCACCACCACGCCCAACTCTCAGGTTCAGGTTGACCGGGAGCGCAACAACATGTTTGTCTGGCCGGATGGCACCTCCCTGGAGGTGATTGTCAAGGCAGTGAATTCCCTGGGGGCGACCCCGGACGATGTCATGGCCATTCTGCAAGCCCTCGACGAGGCGGGAGCCCTCGAAGGCGAGCTGGTGGTCATCTAAGGATCTCTATGACCAGAATTACCTCTGAGCCTGGTTTCTATCAGGATCTCAATGAACTGCAGCAGATAAAGAGCAACCCGGATCAGCGCGCGGCCCTGGAGGCGGCGGCCGGCCAGTTCGAGGTGAGCTTCCTGCAGACGGTGCTCAAGCACATGCGCTCGGCCTCCGACGCCATGCAGGATGACGATGACAAGCTCATCAAGGGAGAGGCGCTCTACCGCGACATGTACGACAGCCAGCTGGCGATGAGCATGGTCAAGCGTGGCGGCATGGGGCTCAAGGAGCAGATGGTCAATCAACTGGCCCCCACATTAAAGAATGCCGAGCCGGTGGTCGCTTCAGAACCCCAGACCCTGGCTGCCTTCAGTCAGCCTCTGAATTCGGCAAAAATGAGGAAAGTTGACTGATGTCGCTGCTCAATATCGGTTTTAGCGGACTCAACGCGGCGCAGATCGCGTTAAACGTCACCGCCCAGAATATCGCCAACGTCAATACCGTCGGTTACAGCCGCCAGGAAGCCATGATGGGCAGCCTGTCCGGCTTTGGCCGACTGGATAACGGCATGGGGGTCGAGGTGACCGGGGTCCGCAGGATCACCGATGACTATCTGGTGTCCCAGCACTGGCGCAGCCGCTCCTCTACCGGCTCCTCCTATGCGTTTCATCAGTACATCAACACCACCGAGCAGTTGCTTGGCAGCGAATCGATGAACATCACCAAGGGGCTGGACAGCTTCTTTGCCTCCCTCAGCGCCGCCCTCGACAGCCCGGAGACTCCGGCGCAGCGCAGCCAGATCGTCAGCTCTGCCGGGGCGCTGGCCAACCGCTTCGGCCAGTTGAACGAGAGCCTGCTGACCCAGGAGAAGCAGATCGACGATCAGCTCGGCAGCACCATCACCCAGGTCAACAGCTATCTGAAACAGGTGGCAGAGCTCAACACCCAGATCGGCGAGCAGGCCTCCAAGGGGGTCAACACCTCGGCCCTGGAAGACAGCCGCGAGCAGATAGTGCGTGAGCTGTCGACCTTCATGGAGGTGCGGGTCAACCGCCAGAGCGACGGCTCCTTCTCCCTGAGCCTGCCCCAGGGCCAGCCCCTGGTGCTGGCGGGCAGCAGCAGTACCCTCTCCCTCACCGGCGATACCCTGAGCCTGAGCTTCGGGCCGCAGTCCTTCGAGGTGCCCAGGCTGCAGGGAGGCACCCTGGCCGGGGTGCTTGAGTATCGCACCACGGTGCTGCGCCCCCTGCGCGACGAACTGAACCAGATTGCGAAGAAGCTGGCGGACGACTTTAACGCCAAGCAGGCGGGGGGCATCGACTTGAACGGTGACTCGGGCAAACCCCTGTTCAGCTACGATCCCCTCAACCCTTCCGGCACCCTCAAGGTGGCCGACGGCTTTACCGGTGACCACCTCGCCTTCGCCAAGGCGGGCGGCGGCAACGGCGACAACCGCAACTTGCAGGAGCTGCTGACCATCAAGGACAGCCAGTATGAGGCCTACAGCGCCCTGCTCGGCAAGATGGCGGTGCAGAGCGGCCAGGCCAAGGCGACCATGGAGGCCGATGCCAACATGGAGAAGCAGCTGGCGACCAAGCTCAGCAGCGTCAGCGGGGTCAACACCGACGAGGAGGGGGTCAAGATCATGGCCTATACCAAGGCCTATCAGGCCAATGCCAAGGTGATCAGTACCTCGGATCAGCTCTTCAATTCCATCCTGAACATGTTCTGATGAGGCCGGCATGAGTATCAGCAGCAATCAAATCCAGCTCTTCAATTCCATCCTCAACAGGTTCTGACGGAGTCCGCATGCGCATCAGCACCAACCAGATCCAGCTCAGCATGCTCGACAATCTGCAGCAGGGCTTCGGCGAATATGCCCGCCTCGATCGCCAGATCTCCTCCAACAAGCGGATCCTGCATCCCTCTGACGATCCCGTGGGCAGCGTGCAGCTGCTCGGGCTGAAGAAGGAGCAGGCGGCGATGGCGCAGTACCAGAAGAACATCGCCAACGCCAAGAGCCAGCTCTCCCAGGGGGAGATCCAGCTCGAGACCATGACCAACATGCTGAGCCGTCTGCGGGATCTGACCCAGACTGCCGCCACCGGTTCCCTCTCCGAGGACGATCGCCGGGCCGTCTCCAGCGAGCTGGCGATCATCAAGGATGGCTTGCTGGATCTGGCCAATGCCCGCAACGAGAGTGGCTCCAGCCTGTTCAGCGGCAGCCAGGTGGACAAGGCTCCCATCGTCAAGGGACCGGGCGGCGACTATCTCTATCAGGGGGATGCCCTGGTGCGCGAGGTCGGCATCGCCAGAGGGGTCACGGTGGAACTCAATCACACCGCAGACAAGCTGTTCATCCAGAACGGGGACTTCTTCAAGCAGCTCGACGACATGGTGGCAGCCTTCGACAGCGGTGCCACGGATGCGACCGATCAGGCCAGAGCCATGCTGGATCGCAGTCTGATCCTGCAAGATGACATCAGCCAGATGGTCAGCACCATAGGGGCACGCATCAATCTGCTGGATCAGGTGGACGAAGGGCACGCCGAGAAGAGCACCTATAGCAAGGAAGTGAGCAATCAGATAGAGTCCCTCGATTACGCAGGGGCCGTGACCCAGCAGGCTCATGTGCTGATGGCGCTGCAGGTGCAGCAGCAGGCCTTCGCCAAGGTGAACGGGCTGAGCCTGTTCAACTACATGCCCTAAGTCTGTCTAAGGAGCCAGGATGCAGATTCAACAAACCCGTCCGGGTGGTGTGGCCGAGACGCCGGCCCAGCCCAGGCTGCATGGACGTTCGACTGCCCAGGCCACTTCCCAGCAGACTCCCCGCAACGAGCGCCAGCCCAATGTCATCCGGCTGGATCGCTGGGCCCTGATCGGCACGGCACAGCAGCGCATCGCCCATGCCCAGGGGGGCGAACAGGCCCTGAGCCAGGTGTGGGGCGAGCTGAAGCGCCTCGAACAACAGCTGGGCCAGCATAAGGCGGCGAGCGGGGATCTGGTTTCCCGACTCAAGCTGCTGGAAGAGAAGCTCACCCAGCCGAAGGCCCCCCTAACCTCGGAACTCAAGCCCCGGCTGCTGGCGTCGGCGACGGATAGCCGGGTGCACTACGGTGCCGAGCGGCTCGATCTGCTGAGCCCCAGGGCGAGCGCCGAGCGGCTGGTCTTCTCCTTCCCGCAGACCAGCAGCGCCGTCGAGGTGCTGCTGCCCGCCGATGCCAGCGAGTCGGAGGCGGCCTCCCGTCTGGACAGGGCGCTGCGCAAGGAGCACATCCAGGCCCGCCTGAACGAGCTGGGCAAGCTGGAGCTGAGCGTGCCGGATCAGCACAGGCGCAAGCTGGACGAACCCGTGCTGCTGAGCGGGGAAGGCATCCGCATTCCTGCAGGCAACCCGGTTCCGGTGCAGTTCAAGCCCAGAGCCGGGCAGCTGACCCAGCTAGGCGAAGGACTCGACAAGGGGGAGCTCAAGCAGGAGCAGCAGCGCCTGAAGCGGCTGCTCGGCGAGATAGAGCAGTCGGTGCGCGAGTTGAAGCAGTTCCGCCAGAAGATGGTCAAGCAGCTCGATCGGGTGAAGTCACGCAGCCAGAGCATGCCGCAGGAGGAGCTGGCGCAGTTGCAAGGCAAGCTCAGCCTGCAACTCAAAGAAGGGGGCTTCATGGGGACAATGTCCGGCTTGCTGGCCCAGGCCAATGTGTCGCGCCAGAACGTGGTGGCACTGCTGACCTAGGTCGGCACGCCCGGCCCGAAAAAGAAACCGCCACGGGACTTCCCTGGCGGTTTCTTGTTTTCAGGATTTCAGCAGGGCGTAGAGGCTGAGATCCGAGGCAAAGCCTGACTCACTCAGTCCTTGTTCTATGGTCTTGAGAAAACTCGCGTTGTGCTGACGTATGGTGTGATAGCTGTAGAAGAGGTTGACCACATCCTGCTCTTCCAGCTCCTTGTCCATGGCCAGCAGACACAGATAGTTGCGCAGCAGGAAGTAGTCTATCACCAGCAGCTGATAGGCCTGGAAGCGGCCGCTCTGCAGCAGCGGGAAGTTGTGGTGATAGACGTAGTAGAGCAGGTAGTTGTCCATGATATGGGGGCGCTCGGCCAGGAAGGGGGCGACCCTGTCATGCCAGGTCTGCTGCAGCCGCGCCAGCTTGCCCTCATCATAGACCCCCTCCAGCACCAGATTGATCTTGTCGAGGCAGTGCTGCATCGTCTGCCGTCCCCGGCGCCCTTGTGAATACGCCAGCAACTGGTGGGTGATGGTCCTCAGTCCCCACCACTGCAACTGCGGCATGGCAGGCAACTGCTCGAACATGGTATTGAGCTCCCCCCGCTCTGCCAGCGCCGCCACCTGATCCAGGAAGGACTCGTGGGACAGGGCCGAGGGATCCCGGTGGATCAGCATGCCGATCAGCCACAGCCGTATCTCGACGGGAACATCGGTGGCCGCCAGCACGTGGATGCTCAGGCTGTGCAGGGTCGCCATGGCGGTGGAGGGGGGCGTGGCGAAGGGCAGAGGCTGGGCGAGTTCGGTCACCTCTGTCAGCATCGCCAGGGGATCCAGCAGCAACTGACGGCACGCCTCGGGGCAGGAGAGCATCAGGGATTTCTTGAGCTGGTTGCCGATGCGGGTCTGGGCTCTGGGATAGGTCTTGCAGGTGTGGCTCAGCGCCTCCGGCCCCGCCTTGCTGTGGATCTGGCACAGACGATTCTCATCGAGGAAGGGGCAGGCACCCTGCTCATCGAGCTTGATCTCCCCCCAGCGTTCGTTGCTCTCCTTCACCTTGCGAATGTGCAGCTTGCTCAGGGACTTGACCGCGGGATCCGGGTGCCGCTCGTAGTTGCGGAAGGTCTGCTTGTCGATGGTGATGGTCCAGCTATGACAGCAGTTGTCTTCACAGCGATCGCCGATGCACTGGAAATGTTGAATGAAATGAGGAGTGTAGAGCGAGGTTGCCATGTCGCGGTCCGGTAATGAGAGAGGACATTTTAAAAGCAATAAGCATGCCGGATGAGTCAGTGTCAGGACGGTGCTCTCTGACAAAAAATATGAGAGGGCAGGACTACATTTTCGCGGGAAAGGTGTCGCCTATCTCTGATGTCAACCTAACAGGCTGCATCGCAGCGATTACATCGAGGAATACATCATGGGCTTGTCCATTCATACCAACTTCGCCTCCCTGACCACTCAGAACCAGCTGAACTCCACCAACAAGATGCTGGGCACCGCCATGCAGCGTCTGGGCACTGGCCTTCGCATCAACTCCGCCGCCGATGACGCCGCCGGTCTGCAGATGGCTACCCGCCTGCAAGCCCAGTCCAACGGCCAGAAAGTGGGCATGCGCAACGCCCAGGATGCCGTCTCCATGATGCAGACCGGTGAAGGCGCCCTGGACGAAATGACCAATATCGTTCAGCGCATGAAGGATCTGGCAACTCAGGGCGCGAACGGCACTACCAGCGCGGAAGACTACACCGCCCTGAACGCCGAGTTCGGCGAACTGGCGAAAGAGCTGACCAACATCACCGACAACACCACCTTCGGCGGCCAGTCCCTGCTGAAGAAGGGTGCCGGCAACTTCGAGAAGGGCGCGGTCAAGTTCCAGATCGGTGGCACCGCTGCCGAGACCCTGAGCGTGGATATCTCCACCGACCTGAAGAAGGTGACCGGTTCTACCGCGAACTCCGGTCTGGATGGCGCCGCCCTGAAGGCCGGTATCGGTGATCAGACCAAGGCCTCTGCAGCCATCACCGAGATGGAAACCTTCCTGAAAGACATCGGCAGCGCCCGTTCTTCCTTCGGTGCCAACATCAACCGTCTGGAGCACACCGTCAACAACCTCTCCAACATGAAAGAGAACACCGACATGGCAAACGGTCGCATCATGGATGCCGACTTCGCCCAGGAGAGCACCAACATGACCAAGAACCAGATGCTGATGCAGGCTGGCATGTCCGTGCTGTCCAACTCCAACCAGATGACCGGCATGGTGACCTCCCTGCTGCGTTGATATCTGTGGCACCCATCCGCTGGATGGGTGCCTTTTTTTCCTCTCCTTCTCCTTTCTTCCTCGCCTTTTTCACCCTCATTTTCATTTGCCATTCAAGTCCTGAGCCTCCCCTGTCGCTTCTCCTTGTCGTAGAGTTCCCCGCTGCTTTGCAGCCTATTTGAGGAGTAGATCATGGGTTTGTCCATTCACACTAATTTCGCCTCTCTGACCACCCAGAACCAGCTGAATTCCACCAACAAGATGCTGGGCACCGCCATGCAGCGCCTGGGTACCGGTCTGCGCATCAACTCCGCCGCCGATGACGCCGCCGGCCTGCAGATGGCTACCCGTCTGCAAGCCCAGTCCAACGGTCAGAAGGTCGGCATGCGCAACGCCCAGGATGCCGTCTCCATGATGCAGACCGCCGAAGGCGCCATGGACGAGATGACCAATATCGTCCAGCGCATGAAGGATCTGGCCACCCAGGGCGCCAACGGTACTGCTAGCGCGGAAGACCGTCTGGCCATGGGTACCGAGATGAAGGAGCTGACCGCCGAGCTGAAGAACATCAGCGACAACACCAAGTTTGGTGGCGAGACCCTGATCAGCGATGCTGGCAAGTTCGGTGCCGGAACCGTGACCTTCCAGATCGGTGGCACCGCCGCCGAGAAGCTGGACGTGAAGGCCGACACCAACGTCCAGGCCGTGAATGCCGCCATCACCACTGCGACCACGGATCTGGCCACTGCCGATGTGGCTGCGACTGCCCTGGCGTCCACTGACTTCAATGCGCAGATCACCAAGATGGAAGATGCCCTGGATCTGATCGGTACCGCCCGTTCCCAGTTCGGTGCCAACATCAACCGTCTGGAGCACACCGTCAACAACCTCTCCAACATGAAAGAGAACACCGACATGGCGAACGGCCGCATCATGGATGCCGACTTCGCCCAGGAGAGCACCAACATGACCAAGAACCAGATGCTGATGCAGGCTGGCATGTCAGTGCTGTCCAACTCCAACCAGATGACCGGCATGGTAACTTCCCTGCTGCGTTGATGGGTTGCATGGCCGCTCCGAAAGGGGCGGCCCTTGTCTGACAATCGCTTGTCGGTTGGAAAGGACCGAGCCGGTGTTTTCCAACAGGCATGCCACTGAATAAGGGGATAAAGATGCAAATAGATCCGGCCAGCACGGCGATGCAACTGGTGGCCATCGAGCGCCAGAACATGGACAAGCTGCTGAAGAAGCAGCTGGACAGCGTCAAGGGACAGCAGAGCGCCATCAGCAGCCTCACCACCAAGCTGTCGAGCTTCCAGACCCTGCTCAAGGACCTGAACAAGGCGACCAGCTTGCAGGCGCAGAAGGCCACCATGTCCCAGGAGGGGATCATGACTGTGACGAGCAATGGCAAAGCCAGCTCGGGCCAGTACAACTTCTTCGTGGAGCAGCTTGCCCAGTCCCATCAGGTCGGCCTGCAGCTCGATAGCGACACTGCGCCGCTGCCCGCCGACGGCGTCTTCTCCCTGACCGTCAAGGGCAAGACCATGAACATCGATCTGGCGACCCTGCCGGCCGGTGCGACCGCCAAGGATCTGGTCTCCCAGATCAACAACGCCAAGGACAACCCGGGTGTGAAGGCGACCCTGGTGCGCACCGACGGCAAGGTCAGCATGGTGCTGACCAGCAAGGATAGCGGGGTTGAGAACGCCATCACCCTGGGCTACAGCGGCGATGCCGCCAATGCCCTCGGCACGGCCGTCACCGGCAAGACGGACATCACCCAGGCGCAGGACGCCAAGTTGCGGATGGGGGGCGACAACCCCCTCACCATCACCTCCGCCAGCAACAAGATAGAGAACGTGGTGGACGGCCTGACCTTCCAGCTGACCAAGGCGCAGAAGGTCGATGATGCGCCGCTGCTGGTGACGGTGGATCAGGACAAGGAGGCGGTCACCGGTTCCCTCAAGAAATTCGTCGACGGCTACAACGAGCTGGTGGATGAGCTGGCCAAGATGACCTCCAGCGATCCCAAGGCGCCGGGGGCGCTCTCCTCCGACAGCGGGGTGCGCAGTCTCAAGAGCATGCTGGCCCGCAGCGTGCGGGAGTTGCCCGGGGATCTGACTCTGGGCAGCCTGGGGATCAAGACCGACAAGGCAGGCAAGCTCTCCTTCAACGAGACCGACTTCAACAAGGCGCTGGAGAAGGATCCCGAACTGCTCGGCAAGGCCTTGATGGGGGATGACGGCCTGCTCAAGCGGATGAGCAACGCACTCGATCCCTACACCAAGCGGGACGGTGCGCTCAAGGGGCGCAAGACAGGTCTGGAGGCGAACGAGAAGCGGGTCAACGAGCGCATGGAGGCACTGGATCGTCGTATGGATTCCGCGTATAAGCGCTACCTCAATCAATTCACCACCATGAACCAGATGCTGCAGACCATGGGCGCGTTGTGAGTCGGTGATCCCGTATTTCCTGAATAAGTGAGTCTTTCATGTTTGAACCCCAAGAAGGCTACGACGCCTATCAGTTCGCCGCCACCCAGGCCAAGGCGGCGAGCGCCGACCCGCACCAGCTGGTGCTGATGCTGATGGACGGGCTGCTCGACGAGATCGCCAGGGCCGAGGGCCACATCCTGGCCAGGCAGTATGAGCGCAAGGGTCAGTCCATCAACAAGTGTCTGCAGATCCTGGGGGGGCTCGACAGTGCCCTCGACATGGACAAAGGGGGGGAGTTGGCCGCCAACCTGCACCGCCTGTACGACTATTGCGGGCAGCGGTTGTTCGAGATCAGCGTGGGCAACGACGTCACGGGTTTTGCCGAGGTGCGTCGCATCCTGCTGGAGCTGAAAGAGGGTTGGGAAGCCATGGCCCGCCATCCACGCTGATGCGGAAGTCCCCCTTCCTCATCCGCCAAGGGCTACGGCTAACGCATTGAAATACCACAACTACATATCTGGCCTGCTCCTTGCTTACTGGCAAGGTCGTCTTATTTTGGGGCCATCATCATGTCCATGACCGGGGCCGTGCCGCTCAGCACGGAACGCGAGACTCGCCAGCGCCAGCTACTGGGGCTGGGACGTCTGATACTACAGCAGGCCCGTGCCGGGCAGTGGGACGCGGTGCGTCTGGCGGATCATCGCCTGGCCCAGCTCATCGACCATCTGCGCCAACAACCGGCATTGTGGCAATCCCTGGTACCGGCCCGGGATCAGGTGCGTCACTGGCATCAGGAAGCCTTGGCGCTTTGCCAGCAGGAGACTGCCCAGCGCAAGCAGGAGTGGGACGCCCTCTCCCTCAAACGAGAGGGGCTGCAAGCCTATGATGAGGCGCAAGCATGGGCATGATCCCCTTCGTCGGCTCAGACCCGGCCCCCAATCTCGATACCACTGGCTTCACGCGTCTCGCCCGTCAACCCGATGGGCAGGGGGGGCAGTATCAGCCTCTGGAGTTTCAGCAGGAAGCCCCTGTCACCTTGCCGCTCGATGAAGCTCCGACCCCGGAATCCGAGGTCGAGGAGGGGGACTTGTCCGAGCAGGATGCGACTGAGCAACTGCACGCCTTTACCCATATGCAGCCAGTGTTTGTCCGCCCTGACGAGGGGGGCCGTCTGTTGCCACTGCGTCAGAACCCGGAGATGTCTGCCTCCTTGGCGCAGGATGCCGGAGGCGTTCAGGATGACTCCCCCGCCGTCTCGCCCGCCCTGCGTGCCCTGGTGCGCCACGAGCGGCTGGAAACGGATCGAAGCCTGCCGATGGATCTGGTGTCGGGACGCCGGGAGATGAGCGCCTCGCTCACCGGGGAGTTTGCCCGTCAGCTGATGCAACCGGCCGCCCAGGTCGAGTCGTCGCTGCTGCACGGCAAATCGATGGCGGGCCTGCCCCCTCTGCCTGGTGCGGATGGCTTGTCAGAGCGGGAGTCCCTTGTCCCGGATCTCAGAGGCATGTCGGCTCTGGCGCCCTCGCCACTGACCAGGACGGCCGACTATCAGTGGGCCCCGGCGCGTCTGAGCGACAATCAGACCCAATGGGGGCAGCAGCTGGTGGACGTTTTGAAGGACAAGCTCGAGCTGCAGGTGAACCAGGGCATCAAGCAGGCGCACATTCGCCTCGATCCCCCCGAGCTGGGGCGCCTCGAATTGACGGTCAGGGTCGAGGGGGATCGGCTCAGCGTGCAGCTCAACGTGACCAACCCAGCGGTGCGTGAGGCCATGATCCAGTCGATGGAGCGGCTGCGGATGAGCCTGGCCCCTCACCATGCCGGCGGCGTCGAGGTGAACGTCGGCCAGGGAGGAGAGCAGGAGCGGGGCGATCGCTGGCAGCAGGACAAGATCCTGGCGGGCCGAAGACAGTGGCAGGAAGAACAGGAGACATCGGGCGGTGCTGGCCAGGATTGGCTCAATACCCTGGTGTGACATTTTTACAATCTGGCAATAGCGAGAGTGATTTCAAATTATGCGGCGTGTCATGAAGTGGATGATGTTGATGGTGATGGCACTGTGCCTGCTGGCGGCGCTGGCCTATGGCGCCTATCTCAAGCGAGATACGGTTGCCGTCTGGCTGGGTCTGGCTGAGGCCAAGCCCGAGCTGAGCAAGACGCCGCTGTTCAAGCCGATGGAGCGCTTCGTCATCAGCCTGGAGGGGGACTCTGAGCCTCACTATCTGGTGCTGGAGCTGGCGCTGGTGACCCACAATCCCCAGCAGCTGGAGACGCTCAACGAGCTGACCCCCCTGATCCGCAATGCCATGGTGCAATATTTCAGCCATCGCTCCCACGATGCGGTGAAGCTGGAGCTGCAAAACATCTCCGCCCTGCAGACCTCTCTGCTCGGCAAGCTGGTAGCGACACTGCAAGGGTATGGCTACAAGCCCTACCTGGATGAAGTGCTGGTCACCAAGGTACTGGTGCAGTAGCGGACATGATGGACGCTGGCTGGGACACTCCCTGCGACCTGACCCCCTCGCCCCCCCGTACCGGCGAGCAGGCTATCCTGACCCGTTATCTGCCGCTGGTGAAGCGGGCGGCCACTCACCTGCGCAGCCAGGTCAGCGCCTGTTTCGATCAGGAGGACATGGAGCAGGTGGGCATGATGGGCTTGCTGGAGGCCTGGCGCCGTTATGGCAGCGAGCCGGATGCCCAGTTCGAGAGTTATGCGTTCAAGCGAGTCCGTGGTGCCATGCTGGACGAGCTGCGCCGGCTGGACTGGCGCCCCCGTCAGCTGCGCCAGCAGGTACATGGACACAACCAGGTGCAGCGGGAGCTGTTCAACCGGCTGGGTCGCAACCCGACCGAACAGGAGATGGCGCTGGCGCTGGGCTGCTCAGTGGAGGAGGTGCGTCAGCTGGCCTATGCCGGCCAGGCCGAAGCCTTGCAGAGTCTGGAGGAGTGGCTGGAGAACGGCGGCAGGGCACCGGCCTCGGAGTCCGACGACGTGGACCTGGCCATGACCCTCAGCAAGGTGCTCGGCTCCCTGGACAAGCGGGAGCAACTGCTGCTCTCCCTCTATTACCAGCAGGAGCTGAACATGAAGGAGATAGCGCTGGTACTCGGTCTGACCGAATCGCGGGTGTGCCAGTTGCACAAGCAGTGCGTCCTTCAGCTCAAGCAGCGTTTGGTCGACTCCATATATTAATGCCTCTCCCTGTGGGGGAGTCTTCTTGAATTCTGCGGGAGCATCCATGCAAAAACAGATCGGTCTTGGTGTCATTTTCATTTGTGTGCTTGGCGGCTTCATGATGGCCGGGGGACGGCCCATCGCCCTGTGGCAGCCCGCCGAGCTCATCATCATCATAGGTGCCGCCGCCGGCTCCATGTTCCTGGGCAACTCCAAGGAGGTGATGCATGAGATGTGGCGCCAGGTGAAGCTTTGCTTCAAGTCCAACAAGGATGAGAAGGAGATCTACCGCGAGCTGCTGACCCTGATGCATCAACTGCTGGAGGAGACCCGCAACAAGGGGATGAAGGCGCTGGACGAGCACGTCGAGAACCCGCAGCAGAGCTCCGTCTTCCTGATGTATCCCCAGGTGTCGGAAGATCCGCAACTGCTCGGCTTCATCATCGACAACCTGCGCCTGCTGGGCATGGGCAAGATCACCCCCCATGAGCTCGACACCATACTGGAGCAGGAGATCATGGCCATCGAAGAGGACATGCTCAAGCCGTCCCACGCCCTGCACAAGACCGGTGAGGCCTGCCCCGGTTTCGGGATCCTCGCGGCCGTGATGGGGATCATCATCACCATGCAGCAGCTCGACGGCCCCCTCAGCAACATTGGGGTGCATGTGGCTGCGGCCCTGGTGGGCACCTTCATCGGCATCTTCCTCTGCTACTGCCTGCTGGAGCCCATCAGCAATGCCATGGAGGAGATGGTCAAGCGTCGCATCGGCATGTTGATGTGCATCAAGTCGATCCTGATCGCCCAGCTGCGCGGCAAGACGCCGCTGCTCTCGGTCGATTCCGGCCGCAAGATGCTGGAGCCCGATGTGAAACCCAGCTTCCTTGAACTGGAAGACTGGGTGACCAACAGGGCCATGTAATGCGCAATCACGAGCAGATCATCATCAAGCGCCAGCAGCGGCGCAGCAGTGGCCCAAAGGGGGGCGGGGCATGGAAGGTCGCCTTTGCCGATTTCACCCTGGCGATGATGGCTTTCTTCATGGTGCTCTGGATCCTGGCCGTCTCCAGCCAGGAGGAGCGCGAGGTGGTTGCCAGCCGCCTGCGTGACTACAGCATCATGGACAGCGAGGCAAACCCCTTCGATATCCGCAACAGCCCCTATCCGGTGGATCTTGGCGGCAATCCCTCGGTGCTGGAGGAGTTGAGCCCGCAGTTTGTGGAAGAGGGGCAGCGCATGCCCAGACACATGGAGCGCAATCGCAGCATCTTCACCGACGGCGCACAGGGAGGTTACGAGAACCTGCTGGTGGGCAAGATAGAGGGGGAGATGCAGATGAAGCAGCTGGCCGGTTTCATCGGATCCATGGCGGATCAGATGCAGGCCAGAAACAACCTGGAGCTGCAACTGGTGCCCCAGGGGCTTCGCATCCTGATCCGCGATGATGACGAGCGGGAGATGTACAGCCGCGGCAGTGCCCGCATCAGCCCCTACTTCCGCCATCTGCTGATGGCGCTTGCCCCTATATTCCAGCGCGTGGAGAACAGGGTCATGATCTCCGGTCACACCGACAGCACACCCTTTGCCGGTGACAACTACAGCAACTGGGAGCTCTCCTCCGATCGCGCCATGATGGCGAGACGGGTCCTGCTCGCCGGCGGCATGCCCCCCGAGCGGGTGGGGCAGGTGGTCGCCATGTCGGACACCATGCTGGACAACACAGCCGACCCCAGAGGCAGCCAGAACCGTCGCATCGAACTGCTGGTGATGACGACTCAGGCGGAGAAGAGCCTGGAGCAGCTGTTCAGTGCTCAAACCCAAGCCGCCACCCAGCAAGCCAAGGATGCCATTGCCCATGGGAACCCCTGATCTCGAATTGCCGGAAGTGACCCCGTTCAACGATCCCAGGCGCAAGGTGCCCCGCTGGTATCTGCACGATGGCAGCACGCCGCTGGAGTCCCAGAGCTGCGGCATTGCGGCCCGGCTCATGGTGTCTGGCCTGCTGTTTGACAAGCGAATAGGTCGGGCGGTGATCAAGGACATAGGGCCGGGTGGCGTCGGCTTCCTGGCCCCTGCCCGCTTCGTGCTGCCCGACACCGTCAGCCTGTCATTGTCACCGCAGATAGTGCTGGAGTGCCGGATCACCCACCGCCGGGTGATAGGCCAGTACCTCAGTTTCTACGGTGCGCGCTGGGCCGATCCCGAGTCCGTCGATCTCGCCCCCGTGCTCAGCCACTGGCGTCACTGCTTCATGGCGCCAGCAGAGGGCGCGTCTGCTCCAATCCCAGCGGATCCGGCAACCGTTCAAGACTGATCCCCCCCCGTCCCATGTCCAGCCCCCTTGCCGGCTGCAACAGCAGGGGGTCATGCAGGCTCTCCAGCGATACGGCGCGCGCCATCATTGGCTGCTCATTCGGTCGGCTGTCAGTGGGCGCCTTGCCCTGCCCATAGACGATGGGGCAGTCGCTCACCCCCTGAGCCTCGGGCAAGCGCCAGGCCGGATTCCACCGGCTGGCCTCGTTCATGGACACTCCCCTGGCCATGGCCCAGCTCAGCAAGGAGCAGTCACCCGGCTGCCGCCACACCCTAATACTCTCTCCCTCCTGCCAGGATGGCAGTAGAAACTGATGGTACGCCGCCCTGTCCAGCAACTGGGAGAGGGCGATGAAACGTGCCACATAGAGGCGCGTCTCGGTCGGTAGCTGAAGTTCCCACAGATTGCGCGTCCCGGCCTTGAGCACTGCCTTGAGCACCCGCCCTTCTCCCGCGTTGTAGGCCGCCAGGGCCAACAGCCAGTCCTGCCCGAAGAACTGATACAACCATCCGAGATAGGAGAGCGCGGCCTCCGTTGCCAGGGGTAGGGAATAACGGCCATCGAAGCTGGCCGTCATGGGGACGGAGAAGCGGGCTGCCGTATCAGGCATCAGTTGCCAGGGGCCGGCGGCACCGGCAGAGGAAACCACGTCCAGCCGATAGCTGCTCTCGATCAGGGGCAGGAAGGTCAGCATGGCAGGGAGCTTGCGTGCGCTGACCTGTTGCTCCACCCAACGGATCATGGGTTGTGACTGGGTGATTCTGGTTTGCAGGTGGTTGCGTTGCTGCAGCAGAAACCGGGTCTGTTGAGTGACCAGTTCGGCACCCGTGCCGCCGATGGGGGTAGGAAAGCCCGCCTGCCAATGATACTTATCGTAGGCATGGCCATTGGCACTGATCAGCAGAGACAAGCCGGTGAGAAGGCGAAGTGACAATTTGACAAAAAAGGGCATCGCCTGGCGGGTAAATGATAAAAACACGATGTATCTCAACAGTTTTTGACAATATCTGTCGACTGTTCATGTGGTATCCAGGACGTGATAAGCATGATAACACGAGTAAAAAAGACCCCAAAGGCGGGCAGGGCGATTCAGAAATTTCTGCTTTATCTGATCCTCGTTAATTTTGGTTTGATGTGGCTCTATGTCATGTATGCCGATGAGCTGACATTTGGTTCCAACCTCCTGCTGACTTTTCTTCTGATCCTCTATAACCTGCTGCTCTGCCAGCTGGTGGTGCTGCGTGCCCGGCGGGCAGGAGATGGCTATATCATCTACCCCGTGGTGGGAGTGAGCATTATTCTGTGTGCCGTCGTGCTGTTTCGTTTCATCATTTCACCCTGAAACCGATTATTTATGGCCCCCAGGTGATTGGATAAATTTAATTCGATCATGAATAACTCGTGGAAAATCAACTCATTTAATCTGTAGCCTCCCCGCGCTGCGTCAATATGTTCCCCATGCCCGAGATCCTTGCTTGAAAAGCCCCCTGCTCGTCCTTAAACTTCATGGTGGAGAAAAGTGGATCAAAGTGGTTTTATTGGGCAATTTGCCTCCATAACTCACCTTCGGGGACTGCAATTTGTTGCGTGGCGCTCACGCCATCAGCCTGGACAGCAAAGGGCGGCTGGCGATTCCGACCAAATATCGAGATTGGCTGCGCTCCGAGCGCGACGGCCAGCTGGTCTGTACCATCGACATAGCCCACCCCTGTCTGCTGCTTTACCCCCTGAGTGAATGGGAAGAGATAGAGCGCAAGCTCAAGACCCTTTCCAGTACCAATCCGGCGGAACGCCGCCTGCAGCGCATGCTGCTCGGACATGCAACCGAGTGCGAACTGGACGGCAATGGCCGTCTGCTGCTGAGCCAGCCACTGCGTAGCCACGCCGGGCTGGACAAGAAGATCATGCTGGTGGGCCAGCTCAACAAGTTTGAGTTGTGGGATGAAGCCCGCTGGCAACAACAGATCAATGCCGACATCCTGGGCCTGCCCGAGGACGACTGGGCAAGTTCACCACGACTACAGGATTTTTCTTTATAAATGACCCAAGCCGCTGAACACATCACAGTGCTGTTGCACGAAGCCGTCGAAGGGCTGGCCATCAAGCCGGACGGTATCTACGTCGACGGTACCTTTGGCCGGGGTGGTCACTCTCGTCTCATTCTCCAGCAACTGGGTCCCAACGGCCGGTTGATCGCCATAGACCGGGATCCCCAGGCCATAGCCGAGGCGGCCAAGATCCAGGATCCCCGTTTCGAGATAGTGCACGGTCCCTTCTCCGGCATCACCACTTACCTGAGCGATCGCGGTCTGCTGGGCAAGGTCGACGGCTTCCTGCTGGATCTGGGGGTCTCTTCTCCCCAGCTCGATGACGCCGAGCGCGGCTTCAGCTTCATGAAAGACGGCCCCCTCGACATGCGGATGGACCCGACCACGGGTCAGAGCGCTGCGCAGTGGCTGGCCAAGGCCGATGTGGATGACATCGCCTGGGTGCTGAAAACCTTCGGCGAGGAGCGTTTCGCCAAGAAGATTGCCCGTGCCATCGTCCATGACCGCGTCACCGAACCCTATGTGCGCACCCGCCAGCTGGCGGAGATGATTGCCCGGGTCAACCCGAGCAAGGAGAAGGGCAAGCATGCGGCGACCCGCAGCTTCCAGGCCATCCGCATCTATATCAACAGCGAGCTGGACGAGATCGAAACAGCGCTGAACGGTGCCCTGCAGGCGCTGGCGACCGATGGCCGCCTCTCCGTCATCAGTTTCCACTCCCTGGAAGACCGTCTGGTCAAGCACTTCATCCGCAAGCACGAGAAGGGGCCGGAAGTGCCCCATGGCATCCCGTTGACCGAGGCGCAACTGGCCGGTGGCCGCAAGTTGAAGTCGGTCGGCAAGGCGCTCAAACCTTCCGAACATGAAGTCACCGAAAATAGCCGATCCCGCAGCTCGGTGCTGCGAGTCGCCCAGCGCCTGGCGGATTGAGTCATGAGCGAGGTACGCATTCATCTGTCCAGGGAGATCATCGGTGATCTCTGGCGCCACAAGTTGCAGGTCGTGCTGACCCTGGCCGTGCTGATCACCGCCTTTGCGGTGATCCTGGTGACCAACATGACCCGGGGGCTGACGGCCAAGCAGAATGACCTGATGGCGGAAGAGGACAGGCTCAACATCGAGTGGCGGCACCTGCTGCTGGAGCAGGGCACCCTGGCCGAACACTCCCGTGTCGCGAGTCTGGCCATGGATAAATTGCAGATGGCTCGCCCGTTGGTGACCACCGAGAAGGTAATTACACAACCATGACACGCAAGGCCGCCACCAAGGCTCCTGCAAAGGACAAAGCCAAGGCTAAAGCTCCGTCACTCTACCCGTGGCGCTTTCGCACCCTGGTGTTTTTCATCGGGATTGCGTTTGCCGGCCTGATCCTGCGGCTGGCCTGGATCCAGGTGATTGATCCGGACAGGCTGCGCCAGGAGGGGGACATGCGCTCCCTGCGCACCACCTCCACCCAGGCTGTGCGCGGCATGATCACCGACCGCAACGGCGAACAGCTGGCGGTCTCTGTGCCGGTCGAGGCGGTCTGGGCCGATCCCAAGACGGTGCACGAGTCCGGTGCCATCCACAACGAGCGCGCCTGGCTGGCGCTCTCCGCCGTGCTCAAGCTCGACATCAACACCCTCAAGCACCGCATCTCCAACCCCAGCAAGCGCTTCGTCTATCTCCAGCGTCAGGTAACCCCTGCCGTGGCGGAATACATCAAGGGCTTGAAGCTGGGGGGCATCTACCTGCGCCCCGAGGCGCGCCGTTTCTACCCGACCGGCGAGATCAGCGCCCACCTGGTGGGGGTGACCAACATCGACGGCAGCGGCATCGAGGGGATAGAGCGCAGCTACAACGAATGGCTGACCGCGACCCCGGGCGAGATGCGGGTACGCAAGGACAGGCAGGGCCGGGTCATCGAGCGGCTCGGGCTGGTCAAGGAGGGCAAGCACGCCAACGATCTGCAGCTGAGCATCGATCAGCGGGTGCAGGCGCTGGCATATCGCGCCCTCAAGCGCGCCACCGACGAGAACAAGGCCACCTCCGGCTCCATGGTGATGCTGGACGTGAAGACGGGCGAAGTGCTCGCCATGGTCAATACCCCCTCCTACAACCCGAACAACCGTGGCCAGTACCAGAGCTTCCGGGTGCGCAACCGGGTGGTGACGGACACCTACGAGCCGGGTTCGACCGTCAAGCCTTTGATCCTGTTGAGCGCCCTGCAGGCAGGCGTCACCAGCTGGAAGGACACCATCCCCGGTGGTCCCCTGTTCATCGGGGCCAAGCAGATCCGCGACGTGAGCATTCACAAGGCGACCAACCTGTACGACATACTGCGCTACTCCTCCAACATCGGCATGTCGCGCATCGCGCTGCGGATGCCGGCCCAGGAGATGATCAACACCCTCAGCATGGTCGGCTTCGGCATGGACACCGGCAGTGGTCTGATGGGGGAGAGCGGCGGCATGCTGCCCCAGCGCCGTCGCTGGTCCGACATCGAGCGGGCGACCCTCTCGTTCGGCTATGGCCTGCGGGTCACCCCGCTGCAGCTGGCTTCCGCCTACGCGACCCTGGCCAACAAGGGCAAGCGGGTGCCGCTCTCCATCATCAAGGTGACCGAGCCGCCCAAGGGTGAGCAGGTCATCGACCACAACAACGCCACCGCCATGCTGCAGGCGCTGGAGTACGTGGTCAGCAATGCCATTCCCAAGGCGCAGATCCCGGGTTATCGGGTCGGCGGCAAGAGTGGTACCGCCAAGGTCGCCGTCGCCGGTGGCTACGGCAAGGATTACATGGCCTGGTTTGCCGGTTTCGCCCCGGCCAGCAACCCCCGCTTCGTCATGGTGGTGGTGATCAACGAGCCCAAGGGCGATGCCTATTACGGCGGTGCCGTGGCGACCCCGCCCTTCGCCGAGGCCATGGGGGGCGTGCTGCAGCTCTTCAACATTCGTCCCGACGCCATCCCCCCCGAGGTGCCGGCGAAGCTTGCCCGTACGGAGGCCGCCCATGGCGCACCTCGTACCTGATTGGCATCCGTTTCTCTCTGTCGACCCCGCGACTGTCGGGGTGTTTTCCATGGCGCCCCATTCCCTGAGCGCCTGCATTCCTGCCCATTCGGAGGCTTCCCATGTTGCCGCCCCGCACACTTAATCAACTCATGAGCCATTTTGGCATCCATGCTCCGGCGCTCGCGCTCACCGATATCCAGCTCGACAGCCGGCGAGTCGGGCCCGGTTCTCTCTTCGTGGCAATCCGGGGCCACCAGATGGATGGCAGGCGTTTCATCGAACAGGCGGTGGCTCAGGGAGCGACCGCCGTCCTGTTTGAGGAGGATGGGGAATTCGTGGCCCCCGTCACCTCGATCCCCTGTTTCGGGATCAAGGATCTGCCCGCTCGTCTCTCCGAACTGGCCGGCCATTTCTATGACTATCCGGCACAGAAGCTGCAACTGGTGGGCATCACCGGCACCAACGGCAAGAGCACCACTGCCCTGCTGGTCGCCAACTGGCGCACCCTGCTGGGAGGCAAGGCCGGGGTGATGGGCACCATAGGCAACGGCCTGTTCGGTGAACTGGTGGAAGCGGAAAACACCACCGGCAGCGCCGTCCAGGTGCAGGCCAATCTTTCCGCCCTGCAACAGCAGGGGGCCGATCTGGTGGCGATGGAGGTCTCCAGCCACGGTCTGGTGCAGCACAGGGTGGCGGCCCTGCCGTTTTCCGCTGCCGTGTTCACCAACCTGAGCCGGGATCACCTCGACTATCACGGCACCATGGAGGCCTATGGCGCCGCCAAGGAAGAGTTGCTGAAACTGGTGGACGAGCCTTGCGCCGTCATCAATGCCGACGACCGTCTGGGGCGCCAGTGGCTGGCAGCCTACCCCGGCGCGGTGGCCTTCAGCGTGCATGGTCCGATTGAAAACCATGTCGGGCGACAGTTGACGGCGCAGGATCCCCACTTCCACCAACAAGGATTTGACACGCGCATTAACTCCAGCTGGGGGAATGGTGTATTATCCGCCCCCTTGCTGGGGCGCTTCAACGTCAGCAATGTGCTGGCCGCCATGGGCGCCATGCTGGTACTGGGTTATGACTTCGATGCACTGCTGGCCAGTGCCCCGAAACTGCAACCCGTGACCGGTCGCATGGAGTGCTTCGGCGGTGGCAAGGCGCCGCTGGCGGTGGTCGATTATGCCCATACCCCGGATGCGCTGGAGAAGGCATTGCAGGCCCTGCGGGTGCACTGCGAAGGGCGGCTCTGGTGCCTGGTGGGCTGTGGTGGCGACCGGGATCGCGGCAAGCGGCCCATGATGGCCGCCATGGCGGAGCAACATGCGGATCGCGTGATCCTGACCGACGACAATCCCCGTACCGAGGCGCCGGAGCAGATCATGGCGGACATGGTGGCGGGCCTTCGCGATCCTGCTGCCGTGCAGATCGAACACGACAGGGTCAAGGCGATCCGGCTGGCCCTCAGTCAGGCGAGCAAGCAGGACATCATCCTGGTGGCCGGTAAGGGCCACGAGGATTATCAGATCATTGGAACCGACAAGCGGCACTACAGCGACCGGGAAACCGTCGCGGCCGCCTTGCACACATTAATGGAGTCATTCAGATGATGACCCTCAGGCTTGCCGACCTGGCGCAGGTGCTCGATGCCCGTCTGATCGGCGGCGATCTCGAGATCACGGCAGTCAGTACCGACACCCGCACCCTGGGCAAGGGGGCGCTGTTCGTCGCGCTGCGTGGCGAGCGTTTCGACGCCCACGATTTCTGCGACCAGGCCCTGTCCGCCGGGGCCTGTGCCCTGCTGGTGGAGCGCGAGCTGCCCCTGGCCATACCGCAACTGGTGGTGGCCGATACCCTCAAGGGACTGGGTCGCCTCGGCAAGCTGGTGCGCGAGCGCATCAACCCGAAAGTGCTGGCCATCACCGGCAGCTGTGGCAAGACCACGGTGAAGGAGATGGCGACCGCCATCCTGCGCCACGAAGGGGAGGTGCTGGCCACCGCCGGCAACTTCAACAATGAAGTGGGGGTGCCGCTCACCCTGCTGCGTCTCGAGGCGCAGCACCAGTTTGCGGTGATGGAGCTGGGTGCCAACCACCCGGGGGAGATCGCCTGGACCACCTCCCTGGCCCGGCCCGATGCCGCCATTATCAACAACGTGGCCGCCGCCCATCTGGAAGGCTTCGGCTCCCTGGAAGGGGTGTTCCACGCCAAGAGCGAGATCTTCCAGGGCCTGGGCGAGGGTGGCACCGCCATCGTCAATGCCGACAACGAGTTCTGGCCCCAGTGGCGCGAACGCGGCATTCAGTGCGCCTTCTCCCTCGAAGACCAGAGTCAGCCCTTCCATGCCCGTGACATAGCGCTCAACGGACAGGGCTGCGCCGAATTCGTGATGGTGACCCCGCAGGGAGAGTTGACCCTGACCCTGGCCATTCCGGGCCGCCACAACGTGGCCAATGCCCTGGCTGCCGCCGCCGGCTGTCTGGCGCTTGGCGCCTCCCTCGCGTCCGTCAAGGCGGGGCTGGAGCAGATGGCACCGGTCAAGGGCCGCTTCTGCGTGCAACGCTGGGGGGGTCTCACCCTGGTGGATGACACCTACAACGCCAGCGTGGAGTCCGTGCTGGCGGGCATCGATGCCCTGACCGCCATGGGCGGCTACAAGGTGCTGGTGTTCGGTGACATGAAGGAGTTGGGTGAGGAGTCCGCGGCCCAGCACGCCCGGGTCGGACACCACGCCCGCGAGCAGGGCCTCGACGCCGTGCTGACGGTAGGGGAACAGAGTCGTCACACCGCAGATGCCGCGGCGGGTCGACATTTCGATAACAAGGCGTCGTTGTTTGAAGTGCTTGCGCAAATGATAAATACACATCAAGAAATCTCGATCCTGGTCAAGGGTGCCCGCGGTTCCCGCATGGAAGATATCGTCAAGATGGTCGTTGACCGTCAGGAGTCAGCCACATGCTAGTCTGGCTGGCGGAACTGCTCACCCCGCACTTCACCTTCTTCAACGTCTTCTCCTACCTGACGTTCCGCGCCATCCTGTCGATCATCACGGGTCTGGTGGTGGCGCTCTGGATGGGGCCGCGTCTCATCCGTCGCCTGCAGATCCTGAAATTCGGTCAGGTGATCCGCAACGACGGCCCAGAGTCTCACCTCAGCAAGAAGGGCACCCCGACCATGGGGGGCCTGATGATCATTGCGGCCATCTTCATCTCTGTGCTGCTCTGGAGCCGCCTCGACAACCCCTATGTCTGGCTGGTGCTGTTCGTGCTCGGTGCCTACGGCGCCATCGGCTTTGCCGACGACTACCTCAAGGTGGTGCGCAAGAATACCGATGGTCTGATCGCCCGCTGGAAGTACTTCTGGCAGTCGGCGGTCGCCCTGGCCGTAGCCGTGTTCCTCTATGCCACCGCGACCCATGACGGCCAGACCCAGCTGGTGGTGCCCTTCCTCAAGGATGTGATGCCGCAGCTTGGTCTGATGTTCATAGTGCTGACCTACTTCGTCATCGTCGGTACCTCCAACGCGGTCAACCTGACCGACGGTCTGGATGGCCTTGCCATCATGCCGACCGTGATGGTGGCGGGGGGCTTCGCCTTTGTCGCCTGGGCCACCGGCAACGTGAACTTCGCCAACTACCTGCACATTCCCTACGTGCCCTATACCTCCGAGCTGGTGATCGTCTGTACCGCCATCGTCGGTGCCGGTCTTGGCTTCCTCTGGTTCAACACCTATCCGGCCCAGGTCTTCATGGGAGACGTCGGTTCCCTGGCCCTCGGCGGGGCACTCGGCACCATAGCCGTGCTGGTGCGCCAGGAGTTCCTGCTGGTGATCATGGGGGGCGTCTTCGTGATGGAGACCGTCTCGGTGATCCTGCAGGTGGGGTCCTACAAGCTGCGCGGCGTGCGCATCTTCCGCATGGCACCCATCCATCACCACTATGAGAAGAAGGGCTGGCCGGAGCCGCGCGTCATTGTGCGCTTCTGGATCATCACCCTCATGCTGGTGCTGCTCGGCCTCGCCACCCTGAAGGTGAGGTAAGCCATGGTCATCATCATCGGACTCGGCAAAACCGGACTCTCCTGCGTCGATTACTTCCTCGGTCGTGGTGTCACGCCCCTGGTGATGGATACCCGCGCCAACCCGCCTGGCAAGGATGAACTGCCCCCCGAGGTGGAACTCATCCACGGGCTGGACGCGGAGCGGCTCAAGCAGGCGCACATGATAGTGGCGAGCCCGGGCATCGCCCTGGCGACCCCCGAGCTGAAGGCCGCTGCCGAGTTCGGGGTACGCATCGTCGGCGACATAGAGCTGTTCGTGCGCGAGACCCAGACCCCCGTCATCGCCATCACAGGCTCTAACGGCAAGAGCACAGTCACCACCCTGGTCGGCGAGATGATCGCCGAGGCGGGGCTCAAGGTAGGCGTAGGTGGCAACATCGGTACCCCGGCGCTGGAGCTGCTCAAGCGGCCCATGGATCTCTGCGTGCTGGAGCTCTCCAGCTTCCAGCTGGAGACCACCTACAGCCTGCGTGCCGCTGCGTCTGTGGTGTTAAACCTCAGTGAAGATCATATGGATCGCTATCAGGGCATGGCGGATTACCGCGCCGCCAAGATGGAGATCCATCAGCACTCCCAGCACATCCTGGTCAACCGGGACGATCCCCAGACCCTGCCCGACGTGGGTCAGGTGTGGCAGAGCTTCGGGCTGGATTGCAACGGCTACGGCCGCTGCGAGCTGGCGGGTCGCCACTGGCTGACCCTGCACGGGGAGCCGCTGCTGGCGGTGGACGAGATGAAGATAGTCGGTGCCCACAATCAGGCCAACGCCCTGGCGGCCATGGCCCTGTGCGATGCGGTCGGTATTCCCCGCGAACCGCAACTCGCCGTGCTGCGCCGCTTCGAAGGCCTGCCCCACCGTGCCCGTTTCGTGCGGGAGGTGAACGGGGTGCGCTGGATCAACGACTCCAAGGCCACCAACGTGGGGGCCACCCTGGCCGCCGTGGCAGGGGTGCGTGAGTCGGTGAAGGGCCGTTTGCTGCTGCTGGCCGGTGGCCAGGGCAAGGGCCAGGACTTTGGCCCTGTGCAGGCACTGCTCGGCAGCCAGATCGATCACATGTACTGCTTCGGTCAGGACGCGGACATACTGCTCGCGCTGGGTGAACAGACCGAGAAGGTCTCCTCCCTCGACGACGCCGTCGCCAAGGCCGCCGCCGATGCCAGGCCCGGTGACTGGGTGCTGCTGGCGCCGGCCTGCGCCAGCCTGGATCAATTCAAGTCGTTCGAGGCGCGCGGCGATCGCTTCACTGAATTGGTGATGGCCCTATGAACGCCCTTCGCACCGTCGCAGGCTTCCTGCAGCGCTGGTTGTTGCCGGCGCGTCCCGCCGGTCTCTACGACCGGCAGCTGGTGGTGCTGGCGCTGGCGCTGATGTCGGTGGGTCTGGTGATAGTGGCCTCGGCCTCGATCCCGGAGGGGATCGCCATCAACAACGATCCCTTCATGTTCGTGAAGCGCCACGGTCTCTTCCTGGTGATGGCGCTCGGCATCTCCTGGTTCGTGTTGCAGGTGCCCATGGCGCGCTGGCAGCAGTACAACGGCCCCATGCTGCTGCTCGCGATAGTGATGCTGGTGCTGGTGCTGCTGGTGGGGCGCAGCGTCAACGGCTCGGTGCGCTGGTTGCCGCTCGGCCCCTTCAACCTGCAGCCGGCGGAATTCGGCAAGCTGGCGCTGTTCGTCTATCTGGCGGGCTACCTGGTACGCCGCCAGAGCGAGGTGCGCGAGCGCTTCATCGGCTTCATGAAACCCATGGCGGTGCTGTTCGTGGTGGCCACCTTGCTGCTGGCCCAGCCCGACCTGGGGTCCGTGGTGGTGATGTTCGTCACCTCCCTCGGGATGCTGTTCCTGGCGGGGGCCCGCATGGTGCAGTTCATCGGTCTCATCCTGGTGGGGGTGAGCGCCGTGGTGACCCTGATCATCGCAGAGCCCTACCGGATGCGGCGGGTCACCTCCTTCCTGGATCCTTGGGCCGATCCCTTCGGCAGCGGCTATCAGCTGACCCAGTCCCTGATGGCGTTCGGCCGTGGCAGCTGGTTTGGTGAGGGGCTAGGCAACTCCATCCAGAAGATGGAATACCTGCCGGAGGCCCACACCGACTTCGTGTTTGCGATCCTCGGCGAAGAGCTGGGCTACGTGGGCGTGCTGGGTGCGCTCTTCCTCATCTTTGCGCTGGCGGTGAAGGCGCTCAAGCTCGGTCATCAGGCGCTGGTGGCCGAGCGGCTGTATGAAGGCTATCTGGCCATCGGCATCGGCATCTGGTTCAGTTTCCAGACCTTCGTCAACGTCGGCGCCGCCAGCGGCATGATGCCGACCAAGGGCCTGACCCTGCCGCTGGTCAGCTACGGCGGCTCCAGTCTCATCATCATGATGGTGGCGGTGAGCATGTTGATTCGTATCGATTTCGAGTTGCGCCAGGCCAGTGCCCAGGCGCGCGTGCGGGAGGTTTCGTGAGCAAGACGTTACTGGTGATGGCGGGTGGTACCGGGGGCCATGTGTTCCCCGGACTGGCCGTGGCCGATCGCCTCAAGGCCCAGGGCTGGACCATTCATTGGCTCGGTACCGCCGACCGGATGGAGGCCGAGCTGGTGCCCGCCCACGGTTACCCCATCTCCTTCATCGACATTCAGGGGGTGCGTGGCAACGGCATCAAGCGGCTGCTGGTCGCCCCCTATCGCATCGTCAAATCGGTGTTGCAGGCGCGCCGCGTGCTCAAGACCATACGGCCCGATGTGGTGCTCGGCATGGGGGGCTTCGCCTCAGGCCCTGGCGGTGTGGCGGCCTGGCTGTCCGGTATTCCCTTGCTGCTGCACGAGCAGAACGCGGCGGCCGGCCTCACCAACAAGCTGCTGGCACGCCTCGCCAAGCGGGTGCTGATGGCTTTCCCCGGCGCCTTTGCGCCTAGTGCCCGCACCGCAGTGGTGGGCAATCCGGTGCGCCCCGAAGTGGTTGCCCTGCCGGATCCCCAACTGCGCAGCGGAGCCGAGCCGCTGCGCCTGCTGATCGTCGGTGGCAGCCTGGGTGCCCGGGTGCTCAACGAACAGGTACCGCCAGCAGTGGCGGCGGCTGGCGTGCCCATCGAGGTGCGTCACCAGTGTGGCAAGGGCAATCGCGATGTCGTGGCTGAAGCCTACGCCAGGCAGGGTGTCGAGGCCGAGGTGAGCGAGTTTATCAAGGACATGGCCGATGCCTACGCCTGGGCCGATCTGGTGGTGTGCCGCGCCGGGGCCCTGACGGTCTCCGAGGTGGCTGCCGCCGGTGTCGCCGCCATCTTTGTGCCGCTGCCCCATGCGGTGGATGATCACCAGACCCGCAACGCCCTGACCCTGGTCGACGGCGGTGCGGCCGAGTTCCTGCCCCAGTCCGAGCTGACCCCGGCCTCATTGGCCGCACGTCTCTCCTGGCTTGCCGGGCGCAGGGAGACACTGTTGAACATGGCCCAGGCCGCCCGTCGCGTCGCCATCATCGATGCCGCCGAGCGGGTTGCCGATGAGTGCAAACGGCTCGCCAGCGGGCAGAGCGAGAAAGCATGTTGAGCCAGATTGCACAGGCCAGGCCGTGCAGTCTTGTCCCCGTATTTATTGATGCCGCCGAGCGCAAACCGCTGACGGCAGACTTGAAGAGAGAGCTATGACCAAGGTTGAACTGGCAAAACTGCGTACCGTGATCCCCGAAATGCGCCGTGTGCGTCGCATCCACTTTATCGGCATAGGTGGTGCCGGTATGGGCGGGATCGCCGAGGTGCTTGCCAACGAGGGCTACCAGATTTCCGGCTCCGATCTGTCCCGCAATGCGGTGACAGAGCGGCTCGCGTCCCTGGGGGCCCATATCTTCGTGGGGCACAGTGCCGAGCACGTGAACGAGGCGAGCGTGGTGGTGGTCTCCACCGCCATCAAGCAGGACAACCCCGAGCTGCTGGCTGCCCGCGAGCTGCGCATTCCCGTGGTGCGCCGTGCCGAGATGCTGGCCGAGCTGATGCGCTTCCGCCACGGGGTCGCCGTCGCCGGTACCCATGGCAAGACCACCACCACCAGCCTGGTGGCGAGCATCTATGCCGAAGCCGATCGTGACCCCACCTTCGTCATCGGCGGTCTGCTCAACAGCGCCGGCACCAATGCCCGCCTGGGCAGCAGCCGCTACCTGATCGCCGAGGCAGACGAGAGCGACGCCTCCTTCCTGCATCTGCAACCCATGGTCTCCATCGTGACCAACATCGAAGCGGATCACATGGACACCTATGGCGGCGACTTCTCCAAGCTCAAGGCCACCTTCATCGACTTCCTGCACAACCTGCCGTTCTACGGTCTGGCCGTGGTGTGCGTGGATGATCCCGTGATCCGTGGCATGCTGCCGGAGATCGCTCGTCCGACCCTGACTTACGGCCTTTCCGAGGATGCCGACGTGCAGGTGCTGGACTTCGTGCAGACCAGCAACCGCAGCCGCTTCCTGGTGCGCCGCAAGGATGCCGGCGAGCTGACCGTCACCCTGAATCTGCCGGGCATCCACAACGCCCTCAACGCCGCCGCCGCCATCGCGGTGGCGACCGAAGACGGCATTGGCGACGAGGCCATCATCCAGGCGCTCGCCAAGTTCGAAGGTGTTGGTCGCCGCTTCCAGCAATATGGCGAGTTCGAGACGGGGCGTGGCAAGGCCATGCTGGTGGACGACTACGGCCACCACCCGAGCGAAGTCAAGGTGACCATCAATGCTGCCCGCGCCGGCTGGCCCGAGAAGCGACTGGTCATGGTGTTCCAGCCCCACCGTTACAGCCGGACCCGGGATCTCTACGAAGATTTCGCCGATGTGCTCTCCAAGGTGGATGTGCTGGTGATGCTGGAGGTGTATGCCGCCGGTGAAGAGCCGATCCCGGGTGCCGATGGCCGTGCCCTGTGCCGCTCCATCCGCTCTCGCGGCACCCTGGAGCCCATCTTTGTCGCAACCCCTGACGATGTGCCGGCCGTGCTGGCCGATCTGATCGGCGAGGGGGATCTGGTGCTGACCCAGGGCGCCGGTAACGTCGGGGCACTGGCCCGCCGTCTCGGCGAGATGAAATTGAGCGTGGATAGCATGAAATCCGGTGCCTGAGGGCCCAATGAGTATTTTGACCGCCAAGCCGAGGCCTATATAATGGCGAACCGGTCTGCAAGTGGCCGGCATGGCGCGTTATACGGGGATAGATCGGGTGGAGGCAAGGGCACAAGGGCGCACCAAGGGGGGCTTCATCGCCGGGGTGGCATTTTTCATCCTGGTCATGTGGGGGCTCTACCAGACTGCGCTGGATGTTAAAGACTGGCTGACAGATGCCAGTCGGTTGCCCATGAGCGAGCTGTTGCTGCAGGGGCAACACGAATATTTGAAAGCCGATGAGTTGCGCGCCGCCGTGCTGGATGGCGCCGAGTTGCGCAACTTCTTCGAGTTGGACGTGAACGAATTGCAGGGGCGTTTGAACGCCCTGCCCTGGGTGGCCCAGGTCTCGGTACGCAAGAAGTGGCCGAACAAGATCAAGGTCTACCTCACCGAGCAGGCTGTGGCGGCACGCTGGAACGGCAACCGCTTCGTCAACACCAAGGGTGAGGTATTCAGTGCGCCGGACAGGGTGAAGAAACCCCTGATGCAGTTGTCCGGGCCCGATGATCAGGCCGCCAAGGTGCTGGAAGCCAGCCATCAGTACGAGACGCTGCTGGCGGCCAAGGGATACAAGTTGTTGGGGGTGAATCTGACCCCCCGCCATGCCTGGGAACTGACCCTGGATGGCAACATTCAGCTGTTCGTGGGGCGCTCGGATATCGCGCTTCGCCTGCAGCGGTTTATCGATGCCTTTCCGGTCATCGAACCCCGTGAGCGGGTTGCTTACGTGGATCTTCGATACGACACCGGGATGGCAGTTGGCTGGAAGAAAAGCGAAGAGAAAGTGAATGACCAACACCGCAGATAGAAATTTGATTGTCGGACTGGATATCGGCACGACCAAGGTGGCGGTACTGGTTGGCGAAGTATTGCCCGATGGCGAACTCAATGTCATCGGCATGGGCAGCCACGCTTCTCGCGGGATGGAGAAGGGCGGGGTCAATGACCTCGACTCCGTGGTCAAGTCCCTGCGCCGCGCGGTGGAAGAGGCCGAGATGATGGCCGACTGCCAGATAAGCTCCGTCTATCTGGGGCTGTCCGGCAAGCACATCGATTGCCGCAACGAGACTGGCATGGTGCCCATCTCCGATGAAGAGGTGACCCAGGAGGACGTGGACAACGTCATCCACACCGCCAAGTCGGTGCGACTGTCGGACGAACTGCGGGTGCTGCACGTGCTGCCCCAGGAGTTCGCCATCGACTATCAGGAAGGGATCAAGAATCCGGTCGGTCTCTCCGGTGTGCGGATGGCGGCCAAGGTGCACCTGATCACCTGCCACAACGACATGGCTCGCAACATCGAGAAATGTGTGGAGAAGGTAGGTCTGCGGGTGGATCAGCTGATCTTTTCGGCGCTGGCTTCCAGCTATGCCGTGCTGACCGAAGACGAGAAGGAGCTGGGTGTCTGCGTGGTGGACATAGGTGGCGGTACCATGGACATGTCGCTGTTTACCGGCGGTGCCCTGCGCCACACCAAGGTGATCCCGTACGCCGGCAGCACTGTGACCAGCGACATCGCCTACGCCTTCGGCACACCGCCGCTGGACGCCGAAGCGATCAAGGTGCGCTACGGTTGCGCCCTCGGCCGCCTGGTCAGCAAGGAAGACAATATTGAAGTCCCCAGTGTCGGCGGTCGCCCGGCGCGCAGCCTGCAACGGCAGACACTGGCTGAAGTGATTGAACCCCGTTACACGGAATTGCTCTCCATGGTGAATGACGAGCTGGTACGGGTGCAGAGCGAATTGAAGGCACAGGGGGTCAAGCATCAGCTGGCGGCCGGTGTGGTATTGACCGGTGGCGCGGCCCAGATCGAAGGCATTGTGGAGTGCGCAGAGCAGATCTTCCAGAGCCAGGTCCGGGTGGGCGAACCCATGAACATTCGGGGATTGAGCGATTACGTGCAGGCACCTGTGTACTCGACCGCGGTCGGGCTGCTGCAGTACGGCCGTACCAATCAATCCACCGGCAGTAGCAAGGAATATGCCGCCAAGGCAAGCGTAGGTGGGCTGGTCAAACGGGTCAGCAACTGGTTGCGTGGCGAGTTCTAAAGATTTTGCTGAGTCAGGCAAATAAAGCGGAGAGACAACATGTTTGAATTTATGGATAGCCACACTGACGAAGCCGTCATCAAGGTGATAGGTGTGGGTGGCGGCGGCGGCAACGCAGTCGAGCACATGGTTCGTCAAAACATCGAGGGTGTTGAGTTCATTACCGTCAACACCGACGCCCAGGCACTGCGCAACTCCAGTGCGAACACGACTCTGCAGATCGGCGGTGGCATCACCAAGGGTCTGGGAGCCGGAGCCAATCCGGAAGTGGGCCGTGATGCCGCCATGGAAGACAGGGAAGCGCTGCGTGAGCTGCTGACCGGTTCAGACATGGTCTTCATCGCCGCCGGCATGGGTGGTGGTACCGGTACCGGTGCTGCACCTATCGTGGCCGAAGTGGCCCGCGAGATGGGTATCCTGACCGTCGCCGTCGTGACCAAGCCGTTCTCCTTCGAAGGGAAGAAGCGGATGGGCTTCGCCGCTCACGGTATCGAGGAGCTGTCCAAGAACGTCGATTCCCTGATCACCATCCCCAACGACAAGTTGCTGAAGGTGCTGGGTCGTGGCATCTCCCTGCTGGACGCCTTCAAGGCGGCCAACGATGTACTGCTGGGTGCGGTACAGGGCATTGCCGAGCTGATCACCCGTCCGGGCCTGATCAACGTCGACTTCGCGGACGTGCGTACCGTGATGCGCGAGATGGGGACCGCCATGATGGGTACCGGCTCCGCCTCCGGTGATGACCGTGCCGAAGAAGCGGCCGAGAAGGCCATCTCCAGCCCGCTGCTGGAAGACGTGGATCTGGCCGGTGCCCGTGGCATCCTGGTCAACATCACAGCCGGCATGGACATGACCATCGAAGAGTTCGAAACCGTGGGTAACGCGGTCAAGGCCTTCGCCTCCGAGAACGCCACTGTTGTGGTGGGTACCGTAATCGACCCGGAAATGCACGACGAACTGCGGGTCACCGTGGTGGCGACCGGCATCGGTGCCGAGCGCAAGCCCGACATCACCCTGGTCAAGAACAACATGGTACAAGAGCGTCCGGCCCGTCAGCCCCTGATCAGCGAGGCCCTGCAGTCTCGCGTGATGGAAGAGGCCCCGGCCAAGGTGGTGAACGCCGAGCCGCAAGCTCGTCGCGAACCGGATTATCTCGATATTCCTGCGTTCCTGCGCAAGCAAGCTGACTAAGTCTCGCATGGACCTGGTTTGTTTGTTGCTTAAGGATTGTGCTAAGATGGCCCGGCAACGACCATCTGGTCAGGAATTTGAGCTGTTAAGCGGATACGCCCATGATTAGACAAAGAACCTTGAAAACGAGTGTCCAGGCCACTGGTGTGGGCCTGCATTCGGGCCGGAAAGTCACAATGACGTTCCGTCCGGCGCCTGTTAACACAGGGATCGTTTACTTGCGTACCGATCTGAATCCTGTGGTCGCGCTGCCAGCCAACGCCGATCAGGTGCGTGATACCGTGCTTTGTACCGCTCTGGTAAACGAAGTCGGTGTCCGCGTGTCAACCATCGAACACCTCTCTGCCGCTCTGGCCGGGATGGGGATCGACAACCTCTATGTCGAGGTTGACGCACCCGAGATCCCGGTGATGGACGGCAGTGCGCACCCGTTCATCTACCTGCTGCAAGAAGTGGGTATACGTGAGCAGAATGCGCCCAAGCAGTTCGTGCGGATCAAGCAGAGCATCCGGGTTGAAGACGGCGACAAGTGGGCGGAATTCCACCCCTATCGCAACGGCTTCAAGATGGATCTCGAGATCGATTTCCAGCATCCGGTATTTGAAGGCCGCAACCAGCGTTGCGTGCTGGACTTCTCCGGTGCCTCTTTCGTGAAAGAGATCAGCCGTGCCCGTACCTTCGGCTTCATGCGTGATATCGAGTACCTGCGTTCCCAGAACCTGGCCCTGGGCGGAAGCCTGGAAAACGCCGTGGTACTGGATGACTACCGGGTGCTGAACGAAGATGGTCTGCGTTACGAGGACGAGTTCGTCAAGCACAAGATGCTGGATGCCATCGGTGACCTCTATATGTGCAACCGCAGCATCATCGGCGAATTCCGTGCCTACAAGACGGGCCATGCCCTGAACAACAAACTGCTGCGTGCCTTGCTGGCCAAGCAGGAGGCCTGGGAACTGGTGACCTTCGAGGGTGAGGGCGACAAAGCGCCCATCGCTTACTACGATAACGGTCTGGTTCTGGCCTGATAGCTGTGCAACAGGACGTCGGTCATCTCTCCGCACCGACGTCCTGTCATTTGTTTATTCCATCCTTTAATACCGATTATCTCCCGGTTTTATTGCCCGTGCTGGCTCCTGGCCTCACCTGACCGAGAAGACAGATTTCTATGAGCATTACCCTGATCCTCAACGGTAAGCAGCGCCGCAAGTTGCACTTACCCAAACAACGTCTGGCCTGGGTCGGCGGTATCCTCTTCACTGTATTGGCACTGAGTGGTGGTTGGCTCTGGCAGAGCTGGCACCAGAAAATGGAGGCGCTGGAAGTCGCGCTGGCCATGGCCGAACAGCAAAAATCCACGCAAGGGGCCGATGAAGCCCGTGAACAGCTTGCCATGCTGGCCGCCCAGGTGGGCACCATGCAGGGGCAGCTGGGTCGCCTCAACGCGCTCGGCGAGCGTCTGACCGAGAAGGCAGACCTCGATCCCGACGAGTTCAATTTCAAGGAGCTGCCCCCCATGGGTGGCCCTTCCTATGACGAAGAGCTGGAAGTGAACCTGGGCGAGCTGCAAGCCTCCATGAAACACCTCAGCCAGCAGCTCAGCAGCCGTGAAGAACAGCTGTCGGTACTTGAATCTTTCATCATGAATCACCATATCACCGATGCCGGTTTCATCTCGGGTTCACCGGTGAAGCAGGAGCGAGTCTGGATCTCCTCCGGCTTCGGTGGACGGGTTGACCCGTTCAACGGTCGCGCCAAGATGCACAAGGGGGTGGATTTTCGTGGCAAGCCCGGCACTCCCATCCTGGCGACCGGCAAGGGGATCATCAGCTGGGCAGGCCGCCACCCGCAATTTGGCAACATGGTGGAGATAGACCATGGCAATGGTCTGGTGACCCGTTATGCCCACAACTCCAAGTTGTTGGTCGATGTGGGCACCCTGGTCGATGAGGGCCAGAAGATTGCCTTGATGGGGCGTACCGGTCGTGCGACCGGGGTCCATCTGCATTACGAAGTGTTGAAAGATGGTCGTCAGGTCAACCCCGCGCGCTTTCTGAATGCCAGACGGGGTTAGGTTTTTTCTTCAGGTTCCAGTGACGGAACGCTTATATAACCAAAACAGTTGGTACACATGATTAGCACACTGCTCACCAAGATTATCGGCAGCCGGAACGACAGAACGCTCAAGGCTTTGCGCAAAATTGTAAAACAGATCAATGCGATGGAGCCTCAGTTCGAGGCCTTGTCCGATCAGGAGCTGCAGGCGAAGACCGCCGAGTATCGTCAGCGTCTGGAGCAGGGTGAGACCCTGGAGCAGCTGTTGCCGGAAGCGTTCGCCACAGTGCGCGAGGCCTCCCGCCGGGTGTTCGGCATGCGTCACTTCGACGTGCAGCTGATCGGTGGCATGGTGCTGAACTCCAACCGCATCGCCGAGATGAAGACCGGTGAAGGCAAGACCCTCACCGCGACTCTGCCTGCCTATCTGAACGCGCTGACCGGTCGCGGCGTGCACGTGGTGACGGTGAACGACTACCTGGCCAAGCGTGATGCGGAGGCGAACCGCCCGCTGTTCACCTTCCTCGGCATGACGGTCGACTGCAACGTGCCCGGCATGGATGCGTCCCAGAAGCGCGACGCCTACGCCGCCGACATCACTTACGGTACCAACAACGAATTCGGTTTCGACTACCTGCGCGACAACATGGCGTTCTCGCCGGAGCAGCGCGTGCAGCGCCCGCTCAACTACGCGCTGGTGGATGAGGTGGATTCGGTGCTCATCGATGAAGCCCGTACCCCGCTGATCATCTCGGGTCCGGCGGAAGACAGCTCCGCCATGTATACCCAGATCAACAAGCTGATCCCGCTGCTGGTCAAGCAGGACAAGGAAGACTCGGAAGAGTATACCGGCGATGGCCACTACACGGTGGACGAGAAGAACCGCCAGGCGCTGCTGACCGAAAACGGCCAGATCTTCGTGGAAGAGCTGCTCAAGAAAGAGGGGCTGCTGGCGGAAGAGGACTCCCTGTTCTCCGCCACCAACATCAGCCTGCTGCACCACGTCAACGCTGGCCTGCGTGCCCACACCCTGTTTGAACGCAACGTCGACTACATAGTCCAGAAGGACGAGATCGTCATCGTCGACGAGCACACCGGTCGTACCATGCCGGGTCGTCGCTGGTCCGACGGCCTGCACCAGGCGGTCGAGGCGAAGGAAGGGGTCAAGATCCAGAACGAGAACCAGACCCTGGCCTCTATCACCTTCCAGAACTACTTCCGTCTCTATGACAAGCTGGCGGGGATGACGGGGACTGCGGATACCGAAGCCTTTGAATTCCAGCAGATTTATGGTCTGGATACAGTCGTCATTCCGACCAACAAGCCGATGGTGCGCAAGGACATGGGCGATCTGGTCTACCTGACCGCCCAAGAAAAGTACGCCGCCATCGTCGAAGACATCCGTGGTTGCGTCGAGCGTGGTCAGCCGGTGCTGGTCGGTACCGTCTCCATCGAGAACTCCGAGCTGCTGTCCGGCATCCTGACCAAGGAGAAGATCCCGCACAAGGTACTGAACGCCAAGTTCCATGCCATGGAAGCGGAAATCGTCGCCCAGGCAGGCCAGACCGGCGCCGTCACCATCGCCACCAACATGGCCGGTCGTGGTACCGACATAGTGCTGGGGGGCAACTGGCAGGCCGAGATCGCCGCGCTGGAGAATCCGACCAGCGAGCTGATTGCCGAGCTGAAAGCAGCCTGGCAGGTGCGTCACGACGCCGTGCTGGCCGCAGGTGGCCTGCACATTATCGGTACCGAGCGCCACGAATCCCGCCGTATCGACAACCAGCTGCGCGGCCGTTCCGGCCGTCAGGGTGACCCGGGCTCCTCCCGCTTCTATCTCTCCATGGAAGATACCCTGATGCGGATCTTCGCCTCCGATCGCGTGACCGGCATGATGAAGAAGTTGGGCATGGAAGAGGGCGAGGCCATAGAGCACCCTTGGGTGACCAAGGCCATCGAGAACGCCCAGCGCAAGGTGGAAGGTCGCAACTTCGACATCCGTAAAAACCTGCTCGAATTCGACGACGTGGCGAACGACCAGCGCAAGGTGGTCTACGAGCAGCGCAACGAGCTGCTGGACACCAACGACATCTCCGACACCATCCACGTCATCCGTGATGACGTCTATGGCAGCGTGATCGACGAGTACATTCCGCCCCAGTCCCTGGAAGAGATGTGGGATGTGCCGGGTCTGGAAGCGCGCCTGAAGTCCGATTTCGCGCTGGACCTGCCGCTGCAGCAGTGGCTGGCGGAAGACGACAAGCTGTATGAAGAGAAGCTGCGCGAACGCATCCTGGAAGAGGCCACCAAGCTCTATGCCCACAAGCAGGAGCTGGTCGGCGCCGATGTGCTGCGCAACTTCGAGAAGGCGGTGATGCTGCAGACCCTGGATGGCCTCTGGAAGGAGCATCTGGCGGCCATGGATCACCTGCGTCAGGGCATTCATCTGCGCGGCTACGCCCAGAAGAACCCCAAGCAGGAGTACAAGCGAGAGTCCTTCGATCTGTTCACCCAGATGCTGGAAACCCTCAAGCGCGACGTGGTCAGCATCCTGAGCCGGGTTCAGGTGCAGGAGCGTGACGTGGAAGCGATGGAAGAGCAGCAACGCCAGCAGGCGGAAGCGGCTCCCCGCACCTATACCCATGCCGCCGCCGAGAATCAGCTGGCCGACGAAGAGACCCAGGCCGATGTGGCGCCGGTGACCTTCGTGCGCGACGAGCAGAAGGTCGGTCGCAACGATCCCTGCCCCTGCGGATCCGGCAAGAAGTACAAGCATTGTCACGGTCAGTTGACCTGAGTGACGTGATGCCATGACAAGGCGGGCCCGGTGCCCGCCTTGTTTTTGTCAGATGACGACGCGAAATCGGATGTTAGGCATCATCGGCAGCTCACCCAACCGGGTGTTGGGGTCATAGAGCGACCCGATCAGGCAGAGAGTGCAAAGGTAACAAGATGGAACAGAAAAAGCGGATCTGGGTGGCGGTCGGCGTCATCGAGAATGAACGGGGCGATATCTTCATCGCCAAGCGCTCCTCCGATCGCCATCAGGGTGATCGCTGGGAGTTTCCCGGGGGCAAGGTGGAGTCGGGGGAAGACCTGCTCACCGCGCTCGACAGGGAGCTGTGGGAGGAAATAGGTATCCGGGTGCAGGATTGTACCCCCTTCATGGAGCTGCACCACGACTACCCGGACAAGCAGGTGCTGCTGGATATCTGGAAGGTGACCCGTTTCCTGGGCGAGCCCTTTGGCAAGGAAGGGCAGGAGTGCCGCTGGGTGCCGCTGGCAGAGCTGCACAACTACCACTTCCCCGATGCCAACGGCCCCATAGTGGCGCGGCTGCAGGCCGCGCTGGCCTGAGCCGGTAGCAAGAGAAAATGAAAAAAGGGCCCATAGGCCCTTTTTTTATTTTGCAGAGGCGAAACCACCAGGGCTTATAGCCACTGGTCTCCCTCTTCCGGATCCGGCAGCAGATCCGGATTGATCTCCCCCGGGATCCGCTTCTCTTCATCGGCCCACTCGCCGAGATCGATCAGCTGGCAGCGCTTGCTGCAGAATGGACGAAACGGGCTCTGGGGACCCCATTCCACTTCGCTCTGACAAGTAGGGCACTTGACCTTGGTGACCATCTGGATACCTCCTTAGCAGCAGGCGAGCTGGAAAGGCACATCGCCGATCGGCTGTTCTGCGGTGGGCAGAAAACGCAGGGCGAAGCGGTTCTTGTGGCCGCTCAGGGTCGGGTAGCAGGACTGGGAGCCGGTCAGACGGATGCGGATCAACTCGGCCCCCTCGGCGGTATCCTGGAAGAAGCCGTTGGTGGCAACCTGATCGCTGAAGTGGCCCGATTCACGCCACAGCCGCAGCAGCAGGGAGATGGCGTTCATCAGCAGGTTGATGTCGCTGAGCCATTGCTGCATCTGTTGATGGCGAGCCACGGCTGGCGTTACCAGCCAGTGGTGCAGTTGTGGCACGTCGAAGGCGCAGAGGCCGCCGGGAATGGAGAAGCGCTGGCGGATGGAGCCGAGCAGACGATCCTCTTTCAGGCGGGCGCCGGGGCGAGGGGCGTTGAGCAGGTTGCGGGAGAGCTGGGTGCTCTCCTGCTGCATCCGCTGGATCTGCTCGAGGTCAACGTCCGGCAGGCTGGCCCAATGGCTCAGACGCTGGCCGAGACGCTCCAGATCCTTGATCAGGTCGGCGCGCAGATCACCGCGCTCCAGCAACTCCTGCAAATCGAACAACCCCTTGAAGAAGGCGATGTGTGCCCAGGACTGGTCACTCTCCAGATTGTCGCGGATCTGGGAAAACAGGGACTCCAGACGAAGATAGGTCCGGCTTTTTTCGTTGAGGGGAAAATCGTAAATCATGCCTAATCCTGGCCAGCCATAAACCGGCCTAGTGTACTCACAGTTGGGGGGCTTGTTGAGAGGCAAATGCCAGATATGTCTCGTGCAGCGCTAAAATTCGCTCCCGTATGGTCTCAGTCGTGCCACACTGATTGTCCAGCACGTCATCGGCCATCGCCAGACGCTCGCTGCGGCTCGCCTGGGATGCCAGTATGGCCTGGGCCTGCTCCCGGCTCACGCCATCCCGACGACAGGTTCGCTCGATCTGGGTTGCCTCATCCACGTCGATGACCAGCACTCTATCGGCCAGTTCGGTGAGCCGGTTCTCCACCAGCAGGGGCACCACCAGCAGGCAGTAGGGGGAGCTGGCTGCCGCGCACTGACGCAGCATTTCGCTGCGGATGATCGGGTGTAGCAAGGCATTGAGCCAGGACTTGGCCGCCGGATCGCTGAAAATCCGTTCGCGCAGGGCCCGCCTGTCCAGTCGCCCCTGTTGATCCAGGATGCCGGGACCAAAATGGCTGGCGATGGCGGTCAGTGCCGGAGTGCCGGGCTCCACCACTTCGCGGGCAATCAGGTCGGCATCGACCACCTCTATCCCCAGGGCCGCAAACTGGTTGGCGACGGTCGTCTTGCCACTGCCTATGCCGCCGGTGATGGCTACCACATACATAGATTTGTGATCCCCTTGCTAGAGAACGATGTTCAGATACCAGCGGGTGATGTTATCCCCCCACAGCAGCGCTATCCAGCCCGCGATGGCGAGATAGGGGCCAAAGGGGATGGGTTTGCCCTGATGATGGTTGCGCAGCAGTATGAACCCTATGCCGATGATGGCGCCGACCAGTGACGAGAGCAGCAGCACTATGGGCAGCGCCTGCCAGCCCAGCCAGGCACCGAGCGCCGCCAGCAGCTTGAAGTCGCCATAGCCCATCCCCTCCTTGCCGGTCAGCAGCTTGAAGGCCCAGTAGAGGCTCCACAGCACCAGATAGCCTGCCATGGCGCCGATCACCGCATCGGCCAGCGGCACAAAGCCCCCCGCCAGATTGAACAGCAGCCCGCCCCACAGCAGCGGCAGCGTGAGCTGGTCCGGCAGCAGCATCTTGTCCAGATCGATGAAGGTGAGTGCCACCAGTACCCAGGTCAGCAGGAGCGCAGCCAGGGTGCCCCATCCCGGAGTCAGGGTCGCTGCAACGGCGACCGACAACAGGGCTGTCAGCAGCTCGACCAGGGGATAGCGAGCAGAGATAGGCGCCTGGCATTGCCGGCAGCGCCCCTTGAGCCAGAGCCAGCTCAGCAGGGGGATGTTTTCCAGCGCGCCTATGGGGTGATCGCAGTGCGGGCAGCGGGAGCGCGGCACCATCAGGTTGTAGGGCTCGGCGGGGGAGGTGGCCACTTCGCTGCCGAAGTAGTCACTGTATTCGGCCAGCCACTCCCGCTCCAGCATGATGGGCAGGCGATGGATCACCACGTTGAGGAAGCTGCCAACCATCAGGGAGAAGAGAAAAACCAGGGAGAGATAGAGCCAGGGCAGGCCCTGGGCCAGTTCGATCAGAGGCACCATAAATCAACCGCTTGCGTTGAGAATCAGGATGGCAGAGGACCAGAACGAGCCATGCTCGCTGGTCACTCTGCCGAAGGGGCTCAGTGTATCACAGAGCCCAGCTTGAAGATGGGGAGGTACATGGCGACGACCATGCCGCCGACCAGCACCCCCAGCACCACCATGATGATGGGCTCGAGCAGGCTGGTGAGACCATCGACCATGTCGTCCACCTCCTGCTCGAAGATGGCGGCGACCTTGGAGAGCATGTCGTCGATGGCGCCGGACTCTTCACCTATCATCACCATCTGGATCACCATGTCGGGGAAAAGATCCACGGTGCGCATGGCGACGTTGATCTGCATGCCGGCCACCACTTCGTTGCGAATGGCCAGGGTAGCAGTGCGATAGACATAGTTGCCAGAGGCCCCGGCAGCAGAGACCAGGGCATCCACCAGGGGGATACCGGCGGAGAAGGTGGTGGAGAGGGTGCGGGCGAAACGGGCCATGGCCGCCTTGTGCAGTATGTTGCCAACGACCGGAATGGAGAGGATGAACTTGTCGGTGTTGTCACGTACCTTCTGGGAGCTGCGCCAGGCGCGCACATAGAGGAATATTGTCAGAGCTATGCCGCCGAAGATGGCGTACCACCAATCCTGCATGAAGCGGGAGATGGCAATGATGAATCGGGTGAAGGCGGGCAGCTCGGCCCCGAAGCTCTTGAAGATCTCTTCGAACTGGGGGATGACGAACAGCAACAGTATGGAGGTCACTATGATGGCGACCAGGATGACCATGGCGGGATAGAACATGGCCTTCTTTATTTTGGATTTGAGCGCCTCGCTCTTCTCGCGATAGATGGCAATACGGTTGTAGATGGTTTCCAGCGCGCCTGACTGCTCCCCCGCCTCCACCAGATCACAGTAGAGGGCATCGAAGTGGCGGGGGTGGCGGCGCAGCGCATCCGACAGTGGGGTGCCTGTCTCCACATCGGCGGCGATCTGGCCGATGAGCTCGCGCACCGCCGCCTTCTCGTGGCCGCGGGCAATGATCTGCAGGCTTTGCACCAGTGGCACACCGGCGGAGAGCATGGTGGTGATCTGGCGGGAGATGACGGCGATGTCCATCGGCTTGATCCTGGCGCCGCCCTTGGAAAACATCCCCTGGCCCTGCTTGCTGACCCTGGTGACATTGACGCCCTGCTTGCGCAGCTCCGCCTTGACGGTCGTGATGCTGTCGGCCTGCAACTCACCGGAAACCTTTTGTCCCTTGCGATTGACACCATGCCAGCGGAAGGAGAAGACCTTTTTTGGTGCGTTTTGTTTTTGAGCTAATGTTGCCATCACTGCATCCTGCAATTGGGCGACGGTGGCCGGATGAGGGTGTTGCCTGCCCGGCTCATCTTGGCTTGAAGAACATCATCAGGGTGACTGCATGGGCCTCACCCGACTTGATGACTCGAACACTGCGTATTCAGTTGGTCGTGATCCTGTTGATCTCGGCCAAGCTGGTGACTCCCAGGCGGGCCTTCTCCAGGCCGGAGGTGCGTAGCGTGCGCATGCCCTCCTTCTGGGCGATGGCCGCGATCTGCAGCGAGTTCGCTCCCTGCATGATCAGCTTGGCGATGTTGTCCGACATCAGCATGACTTCATAGATGCCGACCCGCCCTCTGTATCCTCCCGAACACTCTTTGCAGCCGACCGGCTTGAACAGCCGCAGTCCGGCGGCCAGCTGCTGCTGGGTAAAGCCAATCTCCAGCAACTCGGCTTCAGGCACCTCCTCGGGCGCCTTGCAGTGATCGCACAGTTTGCGGGCTAGGCGCTGGGCCATGATCAGGGTCACCGAGGAGGCGATGTTGAAGGCGGGCACCCCCATGTTCATCATCCGGGTCAGGGTCTCGGCCGCCGAGTTGGTATGCAGGGTCGACAGCACCAGGTGACCGGTCTGGGCGGCCTTGATGGCAATCTCGGCGGTTTCCAGATCCCGGATCTCGCCCACCATGACGATGTCGGGATCCTGGCGCAGGAAGGAACGCAGGGCGCTGGCGAAGGTGAGCCCCGCCTTGGGATTGATCTGCACCTGATTGACGCCGGGCAAGTTGATCTCCACCGGGTCCTCGGCGGTGGAGATGTTGACCTCGCTGGTATTGAGGATGTTAAGACCTGTATAGAGCGACACCGTCTTGCCCGACCCCGTGGGGCCCGTGACCAGTATCATGCCCTGTGGCTTGGAGAGCGCATGCAGGTATTGCGCCTTCTGGCGATCGTCGAAGCCGAGCTGATCGAGGTTGAGGCGGGCGGCTGACGAGTCCAGCAAGCGGATGACGATCTTCTCTCCCCACATGGTGGGCAGGGTGTTGACCCGCATGTCCATGGATCTGCTGCGGGAGATCTTCAGCTTGATCCGTCCATCCTGGGGCAGGCGTCGCTCGGCGATATCGAGCCTCGCCATCACCTTGAGACGGGCCGCGAAACGGTTCGCCAGATTGACTGGCGGAGTGGCGATTTCGTGCAGAATGCCGTCGATCCGGAAGCGGATCCTGTACTTGGTCTCATACGGCTCGAAATGCAGGTCGGATGCGCCACGCTTGATGGCATCCATCATGATTTTATGGATGTATTTGACTATGGGGGCATCGTCGTCGGCGGTGTTGACGCTCTCGTCGAGGCGTGAACCTTCATCGGACACCTCGAGCTCCGATATCTCGGCCTCGTCGATGTGATCCATGCCCAGGGTGTCCTGCTCGGTGTCCATCAGCTTGCCGAGGGCGGCGGTGAGCTTGCTCTCCTCGACCAGCAAGGCTTCCGTGTGCAGGCCGAAGCTGAAGCCGAAATCCTCCAGGGCCGACACATTGGTCGGGTCCGACATGGCAATATAGAGGGTGTGGCCCTGGGTGTAGATGGGCAGGACGTGGTGCTTCTCAATCAATTTCTGATTGAGGTACTTCTGCGGGATCTCGGCCAGGTCGAAGGCGGCAAGATCCAGCAGAGGTACCCCATACTCCAGCTCGCAGAAATCCGCCAGCGCCTTGCTGTCGAGTATGTCGTTCTCGATGAGGAAGGTGACAAAGGGTTTGCGCTGCGCCCTTGCCTGGCTCAGATAGCGCTGTGAGTCAGGCTCACTGAGGAGGGAAGAGGCGGCCAGGCTGGTTGCCAGGCCGCTATTGAGGCTAGAGGTCATGCGTTAGCATTTGCCGTCAGTGACGCAAGAGCCAGAAATTGTCCACAAAACTTGCCGCCCGGCTTGGACCGCTCCAGAAGTGACAAGTTGATAGGTTGAACTATCCAAGGCTGTGGTTGCTGTGCCTGTGATGGTGATGACACCGGCAGCATTAGCAACAGCTGCACTGGCAAAACTCTCTGTTACTGCACTGGCGCCTGAAATAGCATTCTGGCCAGCGGTTGCACAGTTGCTACCAACTGCGGTAGAGACACCAGCCCATCCTTGCACACAAACCTCGACGGCTGTCTTGGCCGGCCCTACGGCGGCAATCACCTCAGAGAATTTGGCGCGCTTGGTATAGCTCTGATACGCCGGCAAAGCGATAGCGGCCAGAATGGCAACGATCGCAACGACTATCATCAATTCGATTAGCGTAAACCCTGACTGTCTTTTCATGTCAAATATCCTTTTGTCCATGTTTCCTGATAAGCACCGGTGGAATTCTATCCACGTTGGTATCTTATCCGAGCGCTTCGGGTTGGCAACAGAGGTGGGGACCTTGTTAGCCACTTTTATGTCATTTAGTGAAATGTGTAGAAAAATCAAAGATTAAATGGCTTCCATTGGCACTTGTCATGAGGCGGGAGGGCCCATCTTCACACTCCTTATGTCGTGGGATCCTGCATAAAGAAAAGGCGCCGATGGCGCCTTTTGCAAGTTTCGAGCCCTGTAATATTTTTGGGCCAGGTGGACTCGTTCTGCTCGCTCAGCTTTCGATGAAGCGCATCGAGAGGTCCAGTGCCCGTACGTGCTTGGTCAGGGCTCCCACCGAGATGAAGTCGACGCCGGTGGCCGCATAGTCGGCCAGTGTCTCCAGGGTGACGTTGCCGGAGACCTCCAGCCTGGCGCGCCCCTGATTGAGGCGAACGGCTTCCTTCATCATGGGCACGTCGAAGTTGTCCAGCATCACAATATCGGCCCTGGCGGTCAGCGCCTGCTCCAGCTCGACCAGGGACTCCACTTCCACTTCCACCGGTTTGCCCGGGTTGAGGCGGCGCGCCTCGGCAATGGCTTCCCGGATGCCGCCGCAGGCGAGGATATGGTTCTCCTTGATGAGATAGGCGTCGTAGAGTCCGATGCGATGATTCTTGCCGCCCCCACAGGTGACGGCATATTTCTGGGCGCTACGCAGGCCGGGCAGGGTCTTGCGGGTGTCGAGGAGGCGACACTCGGTCCCCTCCAGTTCGGTCACGTAACGGGCTGTCAGGGTGGCAACGCCGGATAGGGTCTGCACGAAGTTCAGGGCATTGCGCTCGCCGGTCAGCAGCACCCGGGCTGGGCCATGGAGACGGAACAGTTCCTGATTGGGGGAGAGGCGCTCACCATCCTGAACCTTCCATTCCACCTTGACCTCGCCGCCGAGCTGGGCAAACACCTCGTCGACCCAGGGCTGACCGCAGAATACGCCGGCCTCGCGGGTGATGACGCGCGCCGTCGAGATGCGATCGGCCGGGATCAACTGGGCTGTGATATCGGCGCTGGCATCCGGTTGATCCAGTGCGGTGAGGGCATCGCCCAAGTCTTCGAGTAGTGCAGCGCGCACGGCGCGGCTGATGTCCTGTTGTAACATGCCTTATTCCTGCAAGGGTCTGAGAAGCAACTGCCTGTCTTTCTGACGTAATTCCAGCCGGCCCAGGGCATTCATGCCCACCAGGATCTCCTCCCCGTCGGCAGCCGGATTGATAAAGACGGACAAATCGTACAGGGTCAGTGGGCCCATCGCCAGGCTTTCGATCCGGCCGGTCTCGACCTGGATCTGGCCCGCCGCCGTATTGACCAGGCTGCGACCGGTGGCGACGAGGCCGAGGCGGGCTGCCACCTGGCTCGGTATGGTCACCCGGGTGGCCCCCGTGTCCAGCAGCAGTTGCACCGGCTGGTCGTTGATGGCACCCTCCAGACGATAGTGACCACTGGTATCGGCCTTGAGCAGCAGCTCGCCGTTGGCGGTCACGCTAGGTTTGGCGCTGGAGTAGAAGTAAAGGGTGAGCAGACCCAGCAGTGAGAGCCAGGCCAGCAGCCAGAGACGGCGTGCCATCGGGTGCATATGGGGTCCGGTGCCTTGCAAGTGATGGCTCAGCCTAACACAGCTTTACCCATGGATTCAGAGGCTTGTTTCCGGTTTCTTGCGGCGACGGGCACAGTCCATGGCGTCCCCTCCCCATTGTGAGTCGATTAGACGATGACTGAACCCACAACCATTTTTTCCATCGATCCAGCTGGGTGGTGTGAACAGGCCCGCAGGGTACCTTCGCCCCATCACAATGAACGGATCGGTCCGCACGACATCTCCCTGCTGGTGATACACGGCATCAGCCTGCCACCGGGAGAATTTGGGGGCCCCTGGATAGACGATCTGTTTCTCGGTCGCCTCGATCCCGACGCTCACCCTTACTTTGCCGGCATTCATCAGCTGAGGGTCTCGGCCCACTGCCTGATCCGCCGCGATGGCGAACTGGTGCAGTATGTGCCGTTCACTGCGCGAGCCTGGCATGCGGGAGTATCGAGCTGGGAGGGGCGGGAGGCGTGCAACGACTTCTCCATCGGCATCGAACTGGAAGGCACCGACGAGCTGCCGTACAGCGATGCACAGTACGAGGTGCTGGCAAGTCTCAGTCGGGCCATTTCTGGTCAGTATCCCGAGGTGACGGCATCACGCATCGTCGGCCATTGCGACATTGCGCCGGGCCGCAAGACGGATCCTGGAACCAGTTTCGAATGGCAGCGATATCGCGGAATGCTCAACTTTGAGTAAAAAATCCAAACATTAGTTTGTGTTTTTAAAATCAATGGCTTGCCTTTTGGGTGAGCCATTTTTCATGCTGTTGGCCAAATGTTATCTGTGAGCAAGCTCGTAAATATTGGTCAGACCATTTTCTATGAGCCATATCATGATTTCGCTTTTTTACCCCTAAAGTGGCAAGCTTGGTTCTTGATGCAGATCATATTTTGGGTGGACTTTTTCCAAGCCCTCTGCTAATTTTCGCCCCAATCATAGAATTGGTAATACCAATTTAACAAAGTAGCCTCATGCCCTATATCAAGATAACTCAGCCCAAGCTGGCCGACGCCATCGTCGCCGAGCTGGAAAGCATGATTCTGGAAGGCAGCTTGCAGCCGGGGCAGAAGCTGCCCCCCGAGCGGGAACTTGCCATCCAGTTTCAGGTGTCGCGGCCTTCCCTGCGCGAAGCCATCCAGCGCCTGGAAGCGAGGGGACTCTTGTATCGCCGTCAGGGCGGCGGCACCTATGTGCAGAATGCCTTGAGCAAGGGGATCGCCGATCCCCTGTTCGAACTGCTCAGTACCCACCCGGAAGCCCAGTATGACCTGCTGGAGTTTCGTCACGCGCTGGAAGGCATCTGTGCCTACTATGCCGCGCTGCGGGGGACTGAGGCCGACTTCGAGCGGATCCGCCTGGCGCAGTCCGCCATCGAAGAGGCGGGTCAGCAGGGGTCGCTGGTGGTCGAGTCGACCGCCGTCACCCAGTTCTATCTGGCGGTGGCGGAGGCGTCCCACAACGTGGTGCTGCTGCACCTGCTGCGGGCCATGGGCCCCATGCTCGAACAGAACATTTTACGAAATAACGAGATTTTGAATCGCCGTCCGGGAGTGGTAGCCAAGATCCGTCGCCATCGTGCGAGCCTGATCGAGGCTATCCTGTCGGGGGCTCCGGAGCGGGCCAGGGCTGCTTGTCATGAGCACCTGGCCTTTATCGAGGACACCTTGTTGGATATGCAGAGGGAAGACAGCCGGATCCAGCGATCCATGCGTCGGATCCGTCAGCAGGAAAACTAATCCCACAAGGCTTTATTGTCGAATGCTTGCGCCCTTCGCCGTGCAATGCCGTGCAATCACAACAAAATAGGAACCAGCCATGTCTGATATCCTGAAGAACGATGTGGACCCGATAGAAACGCTGGAGTGGCTTGCCTCTCTGGAATCCCTGCTGCGTGAAGAGGGTCCGCAACGCGCTCAGTTCATCCTTGAACAACTGGCCGAGAAAGCCCGCATCAGCGGTGTTGACGTGGCTGAGAAGGCGAATCGCGACTACATCAACACCATTCCTGCCAGCGACGAACCGGCTTACCCGGGCGACCTGGAGATGGAACGTCGCATCCGCGCCATCATCCGCTGGAATGCCATGATGATAGTGCTGCGCGCCTCCAAGAAAGACCTGGACCTCGGTGGTCACATGTCTTCCTTCGCCTCTTCCGCGACCATCTATGAAGTCTGCTACAACCACTTCTTCCGCGCTCGCAGCGAGAAGGACGGTGGCGATCTGGTCTACTTCCAGGGTCACATCTCCCCGGGCATCTACGCCCGTGCATTCGCCGAAGGTCGTCTGACCGAAGAGCAGCTGGACAACTTCCGTCAGGAAGTGGACGGTAAGGGCATTCCTTCCTACCCGCACCCGAAACTGATGCCGGACTTCTGGCAGTTCCCGACCGTTTCCATGGGTCTGGGCCCCATCGCCGCCATCTATCAGGCTCGCTTCCTGAAGTACCTGACCGACCGTGGTATCAAGGATTGCTCCGAGCAGACCGTTTACGCCTTCCTGGGTGACGGCGAGATGGACGAGCCGGAAGCCAAGGGTGCCCTGACCGTTGCCGTGCGTGAAAAGCTCGACAACCTGGTGTTCGTGGTCAACTGCAACCTGCAGCGTCTGGACGGTCCTGTTGTCGGCAACGGCAAGGTCATCAACGAGCTGGAAGGTCTCTTCGCTGGCGCCGGCTGGGATGTCACCAAGGTTATCTGGGGTCGCAAGTGGGATGAGCTGCTGAAGAAAGACACCTCTGGCAAGCTGATCCAGCTGATGAACGAGACCGTGGATGGCGACTATCAGACCATGAAGTCCCGTGACGGCGCTTACGTCCGTGAGCACTTCTTCAACCGTTACCCGGAAACCGCCGCGCTGGTCAAAGATATGACCGACGAGGAGATCTTCGCCCTGAACCGCGGTGGTCACGACCCCCGTAAACTGTTCGCCGCCTTCTCCAAGGCTGCAGCGACCAAGGGCAAGCCGACCGTCATCCTGGCCAAGACCATCAAGGGTTATGGCATGGGCGAAGCGGCCGAAGGCAAGAACATCGCTCACCAGGTCAAGAAGATGGATCTGGGCTCTGTGCGTCACCTGCGCGATCGTTTCAGCCTGCCGGTCACCGACGAGCAGCTGGAAAACCTGCCGTACCTGAAGATCGAAGAGGGTACCGAAGAGCACAAATACCTGCACGCCCGCCGTGCCGCGCTGAAGGGCTATGTACCGACCCGTCTGCGCGAGAGCACCACCAAGCTGGACATCCCGGCGCTGGATGCCTTCGGCCCGCTGCTGGGTGAGCAGGCACGCGAGATCTCCACCACAATGGCGTTCGTGCGTTCCCTGAACGTGCTGCTGAAAGACAAGTCCATCGGCAAGCGCATCGTTCCGATCCTGGCCGACGAAGCCCGTACCTTCGGTATGGAAGGTCTGTTCCGTCAGATCGGCATCTACAGCCCGCACGGTCAGCAATACACCCCGCAAGACCGTGACATCGTCTCCTACTACAAGGAAGACAAGCAGGGTCAGGTTCTGCAAGACGGTATCAACGAGCTGGGCGCCATGTCCTCCTGGCTGGCTGCTGCGACCTCTTACAGCACCAACGACTGCCCGATGATTCCGTTCTACATCTACTACTCCATGTTCGGCTTCCAGCGGATCGGCGACATGGCGTGGGCAGCCGGTGACCAGCAAGCCCGTGGCTTCCTGCTGGGCGCGACCTCCGGTCGTACCACTCTGAACGGTGAAGGTCTGCAGCACGAAGATGGTCACAGCCACATCCTGGCCGGCACCATCCCGAACTGCATCTCCTACGATCCGTCCTACGCCTATGAAGTAGCGGTGATCGTGCAGGACGGTCTGCGTCGCATGTACGGTGAGAAGCCGGAGAACGTCTTCTACTACATCACCACCCTGAACGAGAACTATGCCATGCCGGCCATGCCGGAAGGCGCCGAGGAAGGCATCCGCAAGGGTATCTACAAGCTGGAATCCGTGGCCGGTAACAAGGCCAAGGTACAGCTGCTGGGTTGTGGCTCCATCCTGGGCCACGTGCGTACCGCCGCCCAGATCCTGGCAAACGAGTACGGCGTCGGTTCCGACGTGTTCAGCGTGACCTCCTTCAACGAGCTGGCTCGTGATGGTCAGGACGCCGATCGCTGGAACATGCTGCACCCGACCGCTGCCGCCCGCGTACCCTACATCACCTCGGTGCTGGGTTCCGAAGCCACCATCGCCGCGACCGACTACATGAAGTCCTTCGCCGAGCAGGTGCGTGCCTTCGTGCCGACCGAGAACTACCGTGTACTGGGTACCGACGGTTACGGCCGTTCAGACAGCCGTGCCAACCTGCGTCGTCACTTCGAAGTGAACGAGTTCTATGTCGTTGTTGCTGCCCTGACCGAACTGGCCAAGCGCGGCGAGATCGACAAGCAGGTTGTGGCCGACGCCATCGCCAAATACGGCATCGATGCCGACAAGGTTAACCCGCTGTACGCGTAAGAGGATTGAGCGCCCTGTCCGGACTTGCGTGACAGGGCCTTGCCCAGGTTAATGCGACATAAGGGTAAGAGGAGATACACAGGGTCCGGACGGCAACAACGAGCCGGAACCTGCTCTTGCCAAGGTTAACGCGATAAACGTACGCGTAAGAGGATAAAGCACAATGTCCAAACAGATTATGGTGCCGGATATCGGTGCCGATGAAGTGGAAGTGACCGAGATCATGGTCGCCGTGGGTGACAAGGTCGAGCTCGACCAGTCCCTGATCGCCGTGGAGGGTGACAAGGCCTCCATGGAAGTCCCGGCCCCTGCCGCCGGTATCGTCAAAGAGATCCTGATCAAGGTGGGCGACAAGGTTGCCACCGGTTCCCAGATCATGATCTTCGAAGCGGAAGGCGCTGCTGCCGCCGCTCCGGCTCAGGCTGCCGCTCCGGTTGCCGCTGCACCGGCTGCCCCTGTTGCTGCCGCTGCCAAAGACGTGCACGTGCCGGACATCGGTGACGACGAAGTCGAAGTGACCGAGATCATGGTTGCCGTGGGCGACATGGTCGAAGCCGACCAGTCCATCATCGCCGTGGAAGGTGACAAGGCCTCCATGGAAGTACCGGCGCCGTTCGCGGGCCGCGTGGTCGAGATCAAGGTTGCCGCCGGCGCCAAGGTCTCTACCGGTTCCCTGGTGATGGTATTCGAAGTGGCGGGCGCCGCACCTGCTGCCGTGGCTGCTCCGGCTCCTGCCGCCGCCCCTGTGGCTGCTGCTGCCCCGGTTGCTGCCGGTGCCAAAGACGTCAACGTGCCGGACATCGGCGGTGACGAAGTGGAAGTGACCGAGATCATGGTCGCCGTGGGTGACAAGGTCGAAGCCGACCAGTCCCTGATCGCGGTGGAAGGTGACAAGGCCTCCATGGAAGTGCCAGCGCCGTTCGCCGGTGTGGTCAAGGAGATCAAGGTGAAGGCCGGTGACAAGGTCTCTACCGGTTCCCTGATCATGGTATTCGAAGTGGCTGGTGCTGCCCCTGCCGCCGCTCCGGTTGCGCAAGCTGCTGCCCCCGTTGCCGCTGCTCCTGCCGCCGCCCCGGTTGCTCAGGCTGCTGCCCCGGCTGCCGCTTCTTCCGACTTCGTGGCCAACGATGCCTACGTCCACGCCTCCCCGGCGGTACGCCGTCTGGCGCGCGAGTTCGGTGTCAATCTGGCCAAGGTGAAGGCCTCAGGTCGCAAGGGCCGTATCGTCAAAGAAGACGTGCAGGCTTACGTGAAGGATGCGGTCAAGCGCGCCGAGTCTACACCGGCTGCAGGTCAAGGCACTGGCAACGGCATGAGCGTGCTGCCGTGGCCGAAGGTGGACTTCAGCAAGTTCGGTCCGGTCGAAGAGCTGGAACTGACCCGGATCCAGAAGATCTCCGGTCCTGCCCTGCATCGCAACTGGGCCATGATCCCTCATGTCACCCAGTTCGACGAAGCCGACACCACCGAGCTGGAAGCCTTCCGCAAAGAGCAGAACATCCTGGCCGAGAAGCAGAAGCTGGACGTGAAGATCACCCCGCTGGTGTTCATCCTGAAGGCGGCCGCCAAGGCCCTGGAAGCGCACCCGCGCTTCTGCAGCGCCCTGTCCGAAGATGGCACCAAGCTGATCATGAAGAAGTACATCCACATCGGTGTGGCGGTAGACACTCCGGGGGGCCTGGTTGTGCCGGTCGTTCGCGACGTCAACAAGAAGGGCATCCATGAGCTGTCCCGCGATCTGGCCGAGATCTCCAAGAAGGCCCGTGCCGGCAAGCTGACCGCTGCCGACATGCAAGGTGGTTGCTTCACCATATCCAGCCTGGGTGGCATCGGCGGTACCAGCTTTACCCCGATCGTCAATGCGCCGGAAGTCGCCATCCTGGGCGTCTCCAAGTCCGACTTCAAACCGAAGTGGAACGGCAAGGAGTTCGAACCGCGCCTGATGCTGCCGCTGGCCCTGAGCTATGACCACCGTGTCATCGACGGCGCCGATGGTGCTCGCTTCATCACCACCCTGAGTGGTGTGCTGTCCGACATTCGTCGACTGGTTCTGTAAATGTAAATGAGAGGGCGAGCACAGAGCTCGCCCTTTTCACTTCTCATTTCATTAACAAAATTATAAACTTGCCCCGTTTTTTTCACGGCTGCAGCCGCCTTCTTTGGCATAAGACTGTGCTGTCCGGGGATATAGAACGACAAAGAGGTCATGATGAGTAAAGAAATCAAAACTCAGGTCGTAGTACTGGGTGCTGGCCCTGCCGGTTATTCCGCTGCTTTCCGTGCCGCCGATCTGGGTCTGGATACCGTTATCGTCGAGCGCTACTCCACCCTGGGTGGCGTCTGCCTCAACGTGGGCTGCATCCCGTCAAAGGCGCTGCTGCACGTTGCCAAAGTGATCGAAGAAGCCAAGGCGCTGGCCGAGCACGGCATCGTCTTCGGTGCCCCTCAGACCGACATCGACAAGGTGCGTCTGTGGAAAGAGAAGGTCATCAATCAGCTGACCGGCGGTCTGGCCGGTATGGCCAAGATGCGTAAAGTCCAGGTTGTGAACGGCTTCGGCAAGTTCACCGGCCCGAACACCCTCGAAGTGGAAGGCGCCGACGGCAAGACCACCGTCACCTTCGACAACGCCATCATCGCGGCCGGTTCCCGTCCGGTGAAGCTGCCCTTCATCCCCCACGATGACCCCCGCGTCTGGGATTCGACCGATGCGCTGGAACTGACCACAGTACCGGGCAAGCTGCTGGTTATCGGCGGTGGCATCATCGGTCTGGAGATGGGTACCGTTTACTCCTCCCTGGGTTCCGAGATCGACGTGGTGGAATTTGCCGATCAGCTGGTACCGGCTGCGGACAAAGACATCGTCAAGATCTACACCAAGCGCGTTGCCAAGAAATTCAACATCATGCTGGAGACCAAGGTCACTGCAGTTGAAGCCCGTGAAGACGGCCTGTACGTCTCCTACGAAGGCAAGCACGCCCCGGCCGAACCGGTTCGCTACGACAACGTGCTGGTCGCGGTCGGTCGTGTGCCGAACGGCAAGCTGATGGACGCCGAGAAAGCCGGTGTTGCCGTCAACGAGCGCGGTTTCATCGAAGTGGACAAGCAGCTGCGTACCAACGTTCCGCACATCCATGCCATCGGTGACATCGTCGGTCAGCCGATGCTGGCTCACAAGGGTGTGCACGAAGGCCACGTGGCGGCCGAAGTCATCGCCGGCAAGAAGCACTACTTCGACCCGAAAGTGATCCCGTCCATCGCCTACACCGAGCCAGAGATGGCCTGGGTCGGTCTGACCGAGAAGGAAGCCAAGCAACAGGGCCTGAACTTCGAAGTCGCCACCTTCCCCTGGGCTGCCTCCGGCCGCGCCATCGCCTCCGATTGCGCCGACGGCATGACCAAGCTGATCTTCGACAAGGACAGCAACCGCGTCATCGGTGGTGCCATTGTTGGTACCAACGGTGGTGAGCTGCTGGGCGAGATCGGTCTGGCCATCGAGATGGGTGCCGACGCCGAAGATCTGGCGCTGACCATCCACGCTCACCCGACTCTGCACGAGTCCGTGGGCCTGGCAGCCGAAGTGTTCGAAGGCTCCATCACCGATCTGCCGAACGCCAAGGCCAAGAAGAAAAAGTAATTTTCTTCTCCGCTTGCATAAAAAAGCCGCTCGAATGAGCGGCTTTTTTGTTTCTTCATGAGAAAAGAGATTTGTTCGAGGCCTCTTGCTATGCTGAGGCCTGTCATATCAAGCGACGATCTGCCAATGCAAGCACCTGCCATACCCGATTACGAACGACAGCGTCTCGATGCCTTGCGGCGTCTCGCCATTCTGGACAGCTCGGCCGAGGAGCGATTCGACCGCATCACCCGGATGGCGCGCAACCTGTTCGAGGTTCCCATCTCGCTGATCTCTCTGGTGGATGAGGAACGGCAGTGGTTCAAGTCCCGCTGTGGCCTGGATGCGCAGGAGACCCCCCGCGACATCTCCTTCTGCGGTCATGCGATCCTAGGCGAGGAGATCTTCGTGGTGGAGGACACTGCCCTGGATCTGCGCTTCGCCGACAATCCCCTGGTGCTGGGGGATCCCTACATTCGCTTCTATGCCGGCAGCCCCTTGCAGCTTGCGGGGGGCCACAAGGTGGGTACCCTCTGCCTCATAGATCGCAGGCCACGCCTGCTGGATGAGCGCCAGAAGTCACTGTTGGTGGATCTGGCGGGCATGGTGGAGCACGAGTTGGCGGCCATTCAACTGGCCATCCTGGACGAGCTGACCGGCATCACCAATCGCCGCGGTTTCATCATGCTGGGGCAAAAGTGCCTGCAGCTCTCCCATCGGCAGGGACAGGAGGCGAGCTTGCTGTTCCTCGATCTCAACCGTTTCAAGGAGATTAACGACACCTTGGGGCACGAGGTGGGGGATGACGCCCTGCGTCAGATGGCGGCCCTGCTGTCCCGGGTGTTTCGCAACGCCGATATCTTTGCCCGTCTGGGGGGCGACGAGTTCGTGGTGCTGCTGCCCGGCATAGGGCCCGAGCTGGTGTCACGGGTGCTGGTCCGCTTCGATGAGGCGCTGGCTAGCTTCAACCGGGAGGCGGGCAAACCCTATCTGCTGACCTGCTCCACAGGGGTGGCTCACTATGATCCGGCGTTGCCCCCCGAATTGGAGCTACTGCTGCAACAGGCGGACAAGCAGATGTACGACCACAAAAAAAGGCGCTAGCAGCGCCCCTTCTTGGCCTGTCCCGGTGGACAGAAGTGACCCCTGTGGCCGCCATGATAGTCATCGTAGTAATAGCCATCATGATGGCCATCGTAGACCCGGATCCGGGTGTCATCCAGGCTGACATCGGCGCCGTGCACCCGCACCGGGCCGCTGCTACAGGCTGACAACAACGCGCCCAGTACCATTACCATCATCAGTTTGCCCATATTGTTCTCCTTCACTCTCCTTTGATTATGCGGTATTCCGGCAGCGACCCTGAGTCAGATTTGCGCCGCAGCGTCATGGCTTGCCGTTGTCACAAAACAGGGAGCGCTGCGGCGCTCCCTGGGTGAGGGGGTGGAGAGTGGGAGACTCAGAGCCGGAAGTTGCCGACCAGCTTGTCGAGCTCGCCGGAGAGCTGCTGCAGACTGCGGCTGGACTCCGTCAGCTGGTGGGCGATGTCGGCTGTCTCCATGGTGAGCTGGTTGATGTCCTCCACGTTGCGGTTGATCTCCCCCACCACGCTGGATTGCTCCTCGGTGGCGGTGGCGACCTGGATGTTCATGTCGCTGATCTGGGTGATGTGGGCGGTGATCTGGCCGAGCGCCCCGTTGGCGGCATCGGCCTGGGTCACCACTTCCAGACTCTGGTTGCGGCCCTGGGCCATGGCGCTGACGGCGCGAGCGCTCTGCTCCTGGAGGCGGTTGATCATGCCCTGGATCTCGGCGGTGGAGGCGGCGGAGCGGCTGGCGAGGTTGCGCACCTCGTCGGCCACAACGGCGAAGCCGCGACCCTGTTCACCGGCGCGGGCGGCCTCGATGGCGGCGTTCAGCGCCAGCAGGTTGGTCTGCTCCGAGATGCTGCGGATGGTGTCGAGTATGCTGCCGATGGAGTCGGTCTGGCTCGCCAGGGATTCGATGACTCCGGCCACCTGCTCGATTTCACCGGAGAGACCGACGATGCCGTGGCGGGCCTGCGCCACCACGACCGCACCCGCATCGGCCTGATCGTTGGCCTGCCTGGCCACATCGGCGGCGAGGGACGCATTGCCGGCGATCTCGCTGACGGTGGCGCCCATCTCGTGGATGGCGGTGGCGACCTGGACGGTGCGATCCCGCTGGGCGGTGCAGTTGTGCTGGGTCAGCTGGGCCTTGGCGGCCACCTCGTTGGCGGTGGCGGCGAGCTGGCGGGAGTTGTTCGCCACCTGCTCGATGGAGCCATGGATCTTGGCGACGAAGTTGTTGAAACCGGTGGCGACCTGGCTCAGTTCGTCCCGTCCTTCCACCTTGAGGCGCTGGGTCAGATCCCCGTCACCACTGCCCAGTTCCCGGAACAGGCGAGCCAGTTCGTTGAGGGGGCGACTGACGGAGCCAGCCAGCAGGACGCCAAGCAGCCCCATGCCGACGGCGATGAGCAGGCTCACCAGCACTATGTGCAGCCGCGCCTTGTCCAGCTCGGCATAGATCTCGGCTTCCGGCACCTGGGCTACCAGATACCAGTCGAGCAGGGGAATGTAGCTGGTGGCGAGCACCACGGGCTGGCCATCTATTTCGGCGTGGGTGGCGGCAAAGGGCTGCTTGGTCATCAGTGCGCCGGCGCCCGGGCCTGCCAGCTGACTCAGGCTGTCGCGGTCGATGCGAGCGGCGTCCGGGTGCAGTTTCACCTTGCCGCTGCCATCTGTCATGAAGACGAAGCCGCTGTCGCCGATGCGGAAGTTGGCGAGCATGCTGACCATGCTGTCGAGAGACTTTGCGAGCCCGGCCAGACCGCGCCCGTCGAGCTGCTGGAAGTTGACGAACAGCTTCACCTCGCCATTGCTCTCGCGAAAGATGCTGAGCATCAGGTCCTGTCCGCTCTTGGTGTAGTCGTAGAACCAGTTGTCCTGTTCATGGTTCAGGATGCGCAGGAAGCCGTCCTGGTTGTAGTAGGCGGCGCTCTGGCGATCGGCGAAGGAGGCGGTGACCAGGCCATACTGGCTGGTCATGTCCTTGAGCTGGTCGATGAGGATGGACTCCTGCTCCTTGGGCATGCCGCGGGCCACCCAGTCCAGCACGAAGCGATCATTGGCCAGCTGCCTGGCGGCGCTCGCGACCGAGGTGAGATCCTTCTCGATCTCCTTGCCGATCCGCTGGGTCAGGTTGGGCAGCTCCTGCTCGAACATGCGGGTCTCGATCAGCTGCTGGGCCGAGCGCTGGCTGAAGTAGCCCACCAGCAGGCAGGAGAGAGCCACGGCGAGGATGACGGTGGCCAGAATTTTCTGTTTGAGTGTCAGGCTTGCGAACATAAGGGTGACTCGGGGTGTGGGCCTAAGGTTGAGTACATATTAACGGCTGGCCGGGCGCGCTCTTGAGGTGGTGGCGGCGATTATTGCCGATTAACGTTTGCGATCACATCAGGTCGGGACTGAATTGGGGCCTGGCATCCCTGACCCTGTCGTTGAAGGGCGATGACATCTCGCCAGCGCGGCCGGTTGCAGTTAAAGTTCTTCAACTTATCGCTGGCGGCGCCCACGTCGGCGGAAAGCTCACTCGACTCGCACGGATCAATGGACACTCATATGCGCATCTTTCATCGGGGATGGACCCATCTGCTTATGCTTCTGCTGGCGACCCTGCCGCTCATGGCGGCCGCACAGGCCGGCGATACCGCCCAGGTGCGAGGCGGTAGCGCCAAGGCTGACCGACCCAGGATAGCCCTGGTGCTGAGCGGCGGCGGCGCCAAGGGGGCGGCCCACATAGGGGTGCTCAAGGTGCTGGAGGAGAAGCGCATCCCGGTCGACATCGTCGTCGGCACCAGCATGGGCTCCTACGTGGCGGGCATGTACGCCATGGGGCTCAGTGCCGAGGAGGTGGAGCGGATAACGCTCGCCATCGACTGGAACAAGGGTTATCAGGACAAGGTCGGTCGTGACGAGCTCTCCCTGCGCAAGAAGCAGCAGAGCGAGAAGTACCAGCTGCGCACCGACATCGGAGTCAACGGGGATTCCACCCAGTTGCCTGACGGTTTCTTCCAGGGCCAATCCATGGCCAGCCTGCTGCGCCATGCCACCTCCAACCTGCCGGCGCAGAAGAGCTTCGACGATCTGCCCATTCCCTACCGCGCCGTGGCCACCGACATGGAGACTGTGACCCCCTTCGTGCTGGACAGTGGCAGCCTGGCCAAGGCGATGCAGGCCTCCATGTCCATCCCCGGCGCCCTCAAGCCCGTGGAGTGGGAGGGGCACATCCTGGCCGACGGCGGCACCGTCAACAACATGCCGGTGGACGTGGCCAAGGCCATGGGGGCCGACGTGGTGATAGCGGTGGACATAGGGGCCAAGCTGCGCACCCGGGAGTCGCTGAAGTCGGGGCTAGCCATGATAGATCAGCTCACCACCTACATGACCCAGGTCGGCACCGAGAAGCAGAAGGCGCTGCTGGGGCCGAAGGATGTGCTGCTCAGCCCTGAGTTTGGCAACATGGGGATCGCCGACTTTGTCCTGATGCCCGAGGGGATCAAGCAGGGAGAGGCGGTGGCCAACCGGGCCTCTGCCCAGCTCGATGCCTTGTCGCTCTCCCCCGACGCTTACGCGGATTACCGCAACAAGAAGCTGAGCCGCCGTGCCGAACGCAGCGGCCAGCCGGCCTACTACATCGACAAGGTGGAGATCCTCAACAAGTCGCGCCTCTCCGACGACACTGTGCGTGGCATGTTCAAGATACGTCCGGACAAGGTACAGACCTATGAGAGCCTGGAAGCGGGCATTCGCCGGCTCTATGCGCTGGAGTCGTTCGATCGCATCACCTACGAGGTGGAGGAGCGGGACGGCGAGAACGTGCTGGTGGTGGATGCCAGCGAGAAGAACTGGGGGCCGGGCTATCTCAACTTCCAGCTCGGCTTCTCCGATGACTTCGAGAGCAGCTCCAACTACAACGTCGGCATGTCCTACACCCTGACCAACGTCAACGACTGGGGCGCCGAGTGGCTGACCGAGGCGTCGCTCGGCACGGCCAAGCACCTCAAGACCGACTTCTACACGCCGCTGGAGCCCTCCCAGACCTTCTATGGCGAGGCGAGCCTGGCCTATGACAAGACCCAGCGCCGGGTCTTCTTCCCGGAGGAGGATGTGCAACTGTCTGGAGTCCGTTATCTGGACTCGGAGTACAGCTTCACCAGTGTGGATCTCGCCGTCGGCTGGAATCGTCAACCCTGGAGCAGGTTGTCCCTGGGGCTGGAGGGCAAGGTCGGCGGGGTCGATATCCAGAATATCGCCAATGCGGATGCGGACGCTTCCGCCTGGGGTCCCTATGTCCGTTTCGAACACGACACCCTCGACAGCCGCTACTTCCCCTACGCGGGGATCTACTGGGACATCAAGGGGGGATATTCCCATATCGAGCTTGATCCGTCCGAAGGTCCCTCCGAGCAGACCGAGGGGCTCAACTATCACCTGGTGATGGTCAAGCCCTGGTCCTGGGACAGGCACAGCCTCAACCTGATGCTGGAAGGGGGTGGCTCCACCTCGCAGGAAACTGTGCCCCTGTTCGTGCAGGATCTGGGGGGGCTGTTCCGTATGTCCGGCTTCCAGCACTACCAGCTGAGTGGCCGCTACAGCCTGTTCAGCGGTCTGCGCTACATCTACCGGGTGGCGGACAACGACTTCGGTGCCTTCAAGGCCCCCCTGTTCCTCGGGGGCTCCCTCGAGCAGGGCGGGGTCTGGGACAAGGGGAGCGACATCAGTCTGGAGTCCTCCTATACCGCCGGCTCCGTCTATGTGGGGGTGGAGAGCTTCCTCGGCCCCATCTTCCTCGGCTATGGCATGGCGGAGGGGGGGCACGACATGTTCTATCTGCAATTGGGCACTACGTTCCAATAAGGGTGAAATGCTGACTTTTTGTTAACTTGCCTGTGCTGTGTCTCTTGTCAGTTTAAAAAACTCCAGTTGGCTTATATGGTTATGCTGGTTTGGTGAATAACTGCACAGGGTTTGGATTTTAATTAGTCGTTAAAACTTATATAGTGGGGGGCACCCTACGGGTGTCCCGCAAGGACGATCGCCGCGAGCTTGGGCGAACCCCAAAAAAAAGACCAAAGAGGAATTAGTCGTGCTTGAAACATACCGTAAACACGTCGCAGAACGTGCCGCCGAGGGCGTGGTTGCCAAACCTCTGGATGCAGAGCAGGTCGCCGCCCTGGTTGAACTGCTCAAGAACCCGCCCGCCGGTGAACATGATTTTCTGAAAGAACTGTTGTCCTCCCGCATTCCCCCGGGTGTTGATGAAGCGGCCTATGTCAAAGCCGGCTTCCTCACCGCCGTCGCTAAGGGCGAGACCCACTCACCCATACTGACCGCGGCCGAAGCGGTCGAGCTGCTCGGCACCATGCAGGGTGGCTACAACATCCAGCCGCTGATCGATCTGCTGGACGACGCCTCCCTGGCTCCTCTTGCTGCCAAGGGCCTGTCCCACACCCTGCTGATGTTCGACTCCTTCCACGACGTGGAAGAGAAGGCGAAGGCGGGTAATGCCCACGCCCAGCAAGTGCTGCAGTCCTGGGCCGATGCCGAGTGGTTCCTGAACCGCCCCGCCCTGGCCGAGAAGATCACCGTCACAGTGTTCAAGGTGACCGGCGAAACCAACACCGACGATCTGTCCCCGGCACCGGATGCCTGGTCCCGTCCCGACATTCCGCTCCATGCCCTGGCCATGCTGAAGAACGCCCGCCCCGGCATCACCCCGGACAAGGACGGCGTCATCGGCCCGGTCAAGGCCATCGAAGAGCTCAAGCAGACCGGCTTCCCGCTGGCCTACGTCGGCGACGTGGTCGGTACCGGCTCCTCCCGCAAATCTGCCACCAACTCGGTGCTCTGGTTCATGGGCGACGACATTCCGTTCGTGCCGAACAAGCGCGCCGGTGGCGTTTGCCTGGGCGGCAAGATTGCCCCCATCTTCTTCAACACCATGGAAGATGCCGGTGCCCTGCCCATCGAAGTGGATGTCTCCAGGCTGGAGATGGGCGATGTGATCGACATCTTCCCCTATGAGGGCAAGATCACCCGTCACGGCACCGACGAGGTGCTGGCCCGCTTTGAATTGAAAACCGACGTGCTGATCGACGAAGTGCGCGCCGGTGGCCGCATTCCGCTGATCATCGGCCGTGGCCTGACCGACAAGGCCCGCGAGGCGCTGGGCCTGCCGTTCTCCACCGTGTTCCGTCGCCCGCAACCGGTGGCCGATACCGGCAAGGGTTACACCCTGGCCCAGAAGATGGTGGGCAAGGCGTGCGGCGTGCAGGGCATACGCCCTGGCACCTACTGCGAGCCGCGCATGACCACGGTCGGCTCCCAGGACACCACTGGCCCCATGACCCGCGACGAGCTGAAAGACTTGGCCTGCCTCGGCTTCTCCGCCGATCTGACCATGCAGTCCTTCTGCCACACCGCTGCCTACCCCAAACCCATAGACGTGCAGACCCACCACACCCTGCCGGACTTCATCATGAACCGCGGTGGCGTCTCCCTGCGTCCGGGTGACGGCGTCATCCACTCCTGGCTGAACCGCATGCTGCTGCCGGATACAGTGGGCACCGGTGGTGACTCCCACACCCGTTTCCCCATCGGCATCTCCTTCCCGGCGGGTTCCGGTCTGGTGGCCTTCGCCGCCGCCACCGGCGTGATGCCGCTGGACATGCCGGAATCCGTGCTGGTGCGCTTCAAGGGCGAGCTGCAACCGGGCATCACCCTGCGTGATCTGGTCCATGCCATCCCCTACGCCGCCATCCAGAAGGGGCTGCTGACCGTCGAGAAAGCGGGCAAGAAGAACATCTTCTCCGGCCGCATCCTCGAGATCGAAGGTCTGCCGACCCTGAAGGTAGAGCAAGCCTTCGAGCTGGCAGACGCCAGCGCCGAGCGCTCCGCCGCCGGTTGCACCATCAAGCTGGATCAGGCCCCGATCATCGAGTACCTGAAGTCCAACATCGTGATGCTGAAATGGATGCTGTCCGAAGGCTACGGCGACGTGCGCACCATCACCCGCCGCATCAAGGGGATGGAAGAGTGGCTGGCCAATCCGGTGCTGATGGAAGCGGACAAGGACGCCGAGTACGCCGAAATCATCGAGATCGATCTGGCCACCATCAAGGAACCCATCCTCTGTGCGCCGAACGATCCGGACGACGCCCGCCTGCTCTCCGACGTGGCTGGCAGCCAGATCGATGAGGTGTTCATCGGTTCCTGCATGACCAACATCGGCCACTTCCGTGCCGCCGGCAAACTGCTCGAGAAGTACCAGGGCGAGCTGCCGACCCGCATGTGGATCGCGCCGCCCACCAAGATGGACAAGGATCAGCTGACCGAAGAGGGCTACTACGGCATCTTCGGCCGGGTCGGTGCCCGCATCGAGATCCCGGGCTGCTCCCTGTGCATGGGCAACCAGGCGCGCGTGGCGGAAGGGGCCTCCGTGGTTTCTACCTCCACACGCAACTTCCCGAACCGTCTGGGTAAAGGTGCCAACGTCTACCTGGCGTCTGCGGAGCTGGCTGCTGTTGCCGCCATTCTCGGCAAGATCCCGACAGTGGCGGAGTACCTGCAATACGCCAAGACCCTGGATGCCACGGCGGCCGACACTTACCGCTACCTCAACTTCAACGAAATCGCCTCCTACACCAAGAAGGCCGATGCGGTGATTTTGCAACAGGCGGTCTAAGCCTTGTCGGTCTGACCACTGGAAATAACAATGCCGCGTCCTGACGCGGCATTTTCCATTTATGGGGGTTGCGCGATAATGGGCCGCCAATCTCCCGCCATTGCGTCGTCGATTTCTTTTACCAGCGCGCTGCGTTAGGTTGTCTGGCCTGAATGGTCCCATTGTCTTCTGTGCGAGATGGGCGTTATTTCACTGCGGTGCTTGCCAGGGCAAGCCTGCGAATTGCGGCGTGGTTTCTATGTTCCTGTTCCGGATTGATCTTGCCCGTACGAGATGGCGCCTTGGCTGTGCCTTGCTGGTCTTGACCCTGCCACTGCTGGCGGGAGGCTGGATGGTGCACAACAGCTATGAGCAGGAGTTGAAGAGCGACGCCAGCGCCTCCGCCTACAAGGCGCGAACCTTGCTTGAGCGCATGCTGGATCAGGCCGAGCAGGCCAACCTGGAGGCATTGCCGCTGGTGAACCGGCCCTGTAGCGGCAACCTGCTGCAACTGCGCAAGAGAGTGGCCCTCGAGCCTTTCCTGCGCTCGGTCAATCTGGTGCGCGACGGGGTGATCAACTGCACCTCGCTGTTTGGAGCTGTCCATGAGGTGGATGACAGGTCGGTCTACACGCAGAACAAGTTGCTGCTGATGCGCGGCAACAAGGTGCGTCAGAATCATCCGCTGCTGGTGGTGCGCCATGATCGCGGGCGCGATGCGGCGCTGAGCGCCATCGACAGCACCCAGCTCAGCTTCATGCTCGCCATGAGCAGCGACAGCAGCGAGCTCTACCTGCAGGTCGGGTCGGCCTGGATCGATGAATCCGGCCATCACCAGAACCGGCCCCCCAGGCTGCACAGCAAGACTCGCCTTGCCCTCGCCTCCCACCGCTACCCCTTCGCCATCCATGCGGGCTATGCCATGCCGCTCTACTGGCACTCCCTGTGGGAGGCTCGCCATCTGGCCCTGCTGTGGCTGGCCGGCACCTCTGTGCTGCTCGCGCTGCTGGTGTGGTGGGTGCTCGGTCGCCCTGGCTCCCCGACGGACGAGCTGAGGCGCGGGTTGCTGGCGGGGGAGTTCGTTCCCTACCTGCAACCCCTGATGGCCAGCAAGGACGGCCGCATGGTGGGGGCCGAGGTGCTGATGCGCTGGCAGCACCCGAGCTCAGGCTTGATCCGCCCGGATTTATTCATCCCCCAGGCGGAAGAGTCCGGGCTGATAGTGCCCATGACCACCCATCTCATGAAGGTGGTGGCCCATCGCCTGAAGCAGGTGCAGAGCCAGCTGCCCGAGGGATTTCACATCAGCTTCAACATCAGCGCCGCCCACTGCCGGGATCTCTCCCTGCTGACGGAGTGCCGCGCCTTCCTCGCCCACTTCCAGCCGGGTCGGGTGGCACTGGTGCTGGAGCTGACCGAGCGGGAGCTGCTGGTGGCCAACCCCCATACCCTCTCCCTGTTCGCACAGCTGGACGAGATGGGGGTCAAGCTCGCCATCGATGACTTTGGCACCGGCCACTCCAGCCTGATCTACCTGCAGCAGTTCCATGTGGACTATCTCAAGATCGATCGCTCCTTCATAGGGCGCATCGGCACCGAGTCCCTTTCCGAACACATAGTCGACAACGTGATCGATCTCGGTCGCAGGCTGGGCCTGGCCCTGGTCGCCGAAGGGGTCGAGACCGAGCACCAGGCCGCGTACCTCAGGGGCAAGGGGGTCCACTACCTGCAGGGATACCTGTTCGCGCGCCCCCAGCCGCTGCGTCAGTTCTGCCAGGGGTTGACGGCAGGGGAGGCGGATACCCAGCCGGTTGCCGGTCGCGCCACTTCCGCCTGAGCACCTCAGTGCGGTTGCTCGTTATTTGACCGGTTAGGCCTGGGTTCAGCTTGGGTTGCTAACATGGCGATCCTTTACGAACGGGATCCGCCATGCGTTATTGCTCCGCGGCCGACACGGCCAGACCCAGGCCAAGACTGCTGATCACCTTGCTGATGTTCGCGCTGCCCATGCTGCTCGGCAACTGGGCCATGCTCGTTCGCTATCGGGTCGATCTGCAGTGGGAGTCCCATCAGGCGGCGAGCCATACCCTGGCGCTGATGGAAACCATGCTGTCTCATGCCCAGGCGGCCAATCGCCAGGCCTTACCATTTCTGGGCAAGCCCTGCGCCACTGCGCTGCCGACCCTCAGATCCCTGGTCGCCATGGTGCCCTTCGTGCGTTCGGTCAACCTGAGCCAGGGAGACAGCATCTACTGCACCTCCCAGTTTGGCCGACGCCGGATCCCCTATACCGCCGAGCAGTACAGTCAGGGCCAGCTGCGCCTGATGGAAGGGAACGAGGTGCGGCGGCATCATCCCGTCCTCTCGGTGCGCACCGGCACTGTGCAAGGGGCGGTGATGACCCTGATCGATGGGGATTACCTCAACTTCATGCTGAGACTCAACCAGGGAGCCATGCCCCTGATGCTCAGGGTGGGTGATTGCTGGCTCGACGAGGAGGGCCACTTCTTCGCCGCCAAGCCTTCCCTGGCGAGTCAGGGGCATGTCGAGCTCCAGGCTGCTGGCTATCCTCTCTCCATCTATGCGGGCTACTCCTCTGCGCCCACCCTGATGGGGCTGTGGTGGCATCATGGCTTCGGGGTCTGGCTGCTGTTTGCCTTCAGTGCCGGTGTAGCCTTGCTCATGTGGTGGCTGCTGGGGCGTCCCCGCTCCCCGACCAGCGAGCTGGCCCGGGCCCTGCGGGCCAAAGAATTCATTCCCTACCTGCAACCCCTGGTGGAGAGCGGCAGCGAACGCATCATGGGGGCCGAGGTGCTGATGCGCTGGCAGCATCCCGACGTGGGGCTGATCCGGCCGGATCTCTTCATTCCCCAGGCGGAGGCCAGCGGCCTGATAGTGCCCATGACCAGCCTCATCATGGGGAAGGTGGGGCCGCAGCTGGCCGCGAGCCAGGCGCAGTTGCCCGATGGCTTCCATGTCAGCTTCAACATCAGTGCGGCCCATTGCCGCGACGACAGCCTGCTGGAGGAGTGCCGCAGCTTCCTCGCCCGCTTCGCACCGGGCAAGGTGATCCTGGTGCTGGAGCTGACCGAGCGGGAGCTGCTGGTGGCGGATCTCCATACCCTCTCGCTGTTCCAGGCGTTGAACGAGATGGGGATCAAGCTGGCCATAGATGATTTTGGCACCGGCCACTCCAGCCTGGTCTATCTGCAGCAGTTCCATGTGGACTACCTCAAGATCGACCAGTCCTTCATCGCGCGCATAGGTACCGAGTCCCTTTCCGAGCACATAGTCGACAACGTGATCGATCTGGGCCACCGTCTCGGCCTGGCGCTGGTAGCCGAAGGGGTCGAGACCCGCGAACAGGCGGAGTATCTCAAGGGCAAGGTGACCTATCTGCAGGGCTACCTGCTCGGCCGCCCCATGCCCATCCAGCAATTCTGCGACGAGTGGCTGGCGCAGGAGTCCTCGCCAGCGATTGACGCCGAAGAGGCGCTGCTTGAACCAGCCTGAGCCAGACCTGTCACCCAGGCCGCATCAGGGCAGTGCCTGACAGTGGTCCCCCCTGATGAGCAAGCCCCGGCGAGTGCCGGGGCTTTTGTATCCGAGATCAAAGGGAAAGTCAGGCGGAGAAGCCGCCATCTATGGTCAGACTGGCGCCAGTGACATAGCCTGCTTCAGGCCCCGCCAGGTAGGCGACGAAGCTGGCGATCTCCTCATCCTTGCCATAGCGGGCCAGCGCCATCATCCCCTTCAGTTGCTCCGCCGATTCCCCGTCAGCCGGGTTCATGTCGGTATCGACCGGGCCTGGCTGCACGTTGTTGACCGTGATGCCCCGCGGGCCCAGATCCCGTGCCATGCCTTTGGTCAGGCCGACCAGGGCCGACTTGCTCATGGCGTAGACGGACCCGCCCGCCATGGGGATGCGGTCTGCATTGGTGCTGCCGATGTTGATGATGCGCCCCCCCTTGCCCATGTGATGAGCCGCCTCCTGACAGGCCACGAAGACGCTGCGGATGTTGACCGCCAGGGTGCGATCCAGGTCATCCAGGGTCAGCTCCTCAAGGTGGCCCCATACCAGTACCCCGGCATTGTTGACGAGAATGTCCAGCCGCCCGAAGCAGGTGACGCTCTGGCGGATGGCGTGCTGCACGGCCACGGCATCCGCGCTGTCGGCCCGGATGGCCAGGGCCTTGCCGCCCGCCGCCGTGATGGTCGCGACAAGCTCTTCTGCCTTGCTGGCGGAAGAGACATAGGTAAAGGCCACGGCGGCACCGTCGCGAGCGAGGCGTTTCACAATGGCGGCACCTATGCCGCGGGAACCACCTTGTACGAAGGCAACTTGTCCACTGAGGGGTTTGACGGTCAACATCTGATCTCTCCTGTCTGGTGATAAAGCAAGGTCTGAGCGAGTTGGGAACTCAAGGCTCTCCAGGCCACCCCAAGCAAGGAGTGGTGTTGAATGAACCTGTTGTCAGTGTGATTGATTCCTCATGGTTGATTAAGTGGCTATCATTCCAATCTCTAATTCCCTGAAGGACCGAGTCGATGACAGTACAGGACCCCTTTCTGAGCGTCAGACACTTTGTCGCCGTGGCTCGGACAGGCAGTTTTACCGCAGCGGCGCTGGGGCTGGGGCTGACCGGCTCGGCGTTGAGCAAGAGCATAGTGCGCCTGGAGGCGCGACTGGGGGTCAAGCTGCTGCACAGAACAACCCGTCGGGTGAGCCTGACCCCGGAAGGAGAGGCGTATCTGGCCAGCTGTCTTCAGGCTATGCGGGTGCTGGAGGAGGCGGAGCAGAGCCTTGCATCGGGAAAGCAGAGCCCGTCGGGTCGCGTGCGCATCGATCTGCCCGCTGCGTTTGGCCGCAGGCACGTGCTGCCTATCCTGCTGGAACTGGCTGGTCAGCATCCACAGCTGGATCTGTCGGTGACCTTCAACGAGCGCAAGGTCGATCTCATCGAGGCCAACATCGATCTGGTGGTACGCATAGGGGCGCTGGAGGACCAGGCGGATCTCGTTGCGCGCCGTCTGGGGGAGCAGAGGCTGGTCATCTGCGGGGCGCCCTCCTATCTGGCCAGGCGCGGGGTGCCCTTGACCCCGGATGAGCTGTCACGGCACGACTGCATCATCGACTGGCGAGCCGGCCATCGTCATGGCTGGCTGCTGAGGAATGGGGCGGGCAAAACGGAAGCCCGTGACATCCCGGTGCGCTACGAGATGGGGGATGGGGAAGCAGTGCGGGCAGCGGCACTGGCTGGCCTTGGGCTGGTGCAGGTGCCGACCTGGCTGGTAAACGAGCAGTTGGGATCGGGCGCCCTCGTCTCGGTGCTCGATGATCACTCCGGCGGCGAGATGCCGATCAATCTCCTCTGGGCCCGTAGTCAGCACATGCCGCTCAAGGTGCGCGTCCTGGTCGATGCCTTGCTGCTGGCGGCGCAACAGAGTGGCAGTGCCTTCCGGGCCACCTGAGCTGGCTGTCGTGAGCCCCCGAGATCAACACTGCCGGGGAGGTACAGTGAGCGCTCAGCTCAGGCTGTGCAACCAGTTCGCCAGCGTCTCGTGGGCGCTGCCGGGCTCGGGTCTGGCGGGAGCGAGCAGGTGGTAGCCGGTGCCATCCGGAACGAAACCGAGCGGGGCCACCAGTAGCCCTGCCTCCAGGTCGTCACACACCAGCCGATAGGGGCCTATGGCGACGCCAAGGCCCGCCACCGCCGCCTGCAGGCTGAAGTAGAAGTGCTCGAAGCGCAGGCTGGGTGCCTCGTCATTCAGGGGAGGGCCTGCATTCTCCTGCCAGCGTGACCAGGCATCCGGGCGTGTCTTGGTGTGCAGGCGGGGGGCCGAGGGACGCAGGGCGGACTCTTCCCCTCGCGGCTCGAAAAACTGCGCCACCTTGCCCGGCTGACAGACAGGCCCGGTCAGCTCCTCGAACAGCAGCTGGCTGTGCAGATCCTCGGGCCAGTCGAAGTCATTGCGCCGGATGGCGAGATCGATGCCGCTGCCAAAACTGAGGGCGCCGCCCCCCGCCATCAGGTGAACGTCCAGCTCGGGGTGCAGGGCCTGAAAGGCGGGCCAGCGCGGGATCAGCCAGCGCATCAGCAGGGTGGGCTCGCAGGAGAGCACCAGCGACTGGGGGCGGCTCCGCTGGCGCAGCGCCTGGGCCGTCTCCCGGATCTGCCCCAGCCCCTCCCTGACCGCCAGATAGAGCCGGTCGCCCGCCTCGGTCAGGAAGACCCGGCGCTGGCGCCGCTCGAACAGCCTGACTCCCAGATCTTCCTCCAGCAGGCGCACCGCCCGGCTGATGGCACCATGGGTGAGGTGCAGCTCGTCGGCGGCGCGGCCGAAGTGCTCGGTGCGGGCCGCCACCTCGAAACAGCGCAGGGCCGTCAGGGAGGGCAGCGACAGGCTTTTCTGTGAATTTTTCTCACCGTTCATGTCAGAAGTTATCGTTCGTCATTGGGGTTATTGCCAAATAAAATAGCCGATATCCCATGTGAACAGGACTATTTTCATGACCGAACTGTTAGCCGTCGTCGCCATTACCTTCTTTGCCGTGATCAGCCCGGGGCCCGATTTTGCCATGGTGTCGCGCAACAGCCTGCTGCTCTCCCGTCGCACCGGCGTGCTGACGGCGCTCGGCATAGCGGCCGGGGTCTGTGTCCACGTGAGCTACACCCTGCTGGGGGTGGGTCTCTTGATCCAGCAGTCCCTCTGGCTGTTCAACCTCATCAAGCTGGCGGGGGCGGCCTATCTCATCTTCCTCGGCATCAAGATGCTGCGGGCCCAGCCCGCGACCGGCGAAGAGATGGCCAGTCAGCCAGCCCTCTCCAGCCTGGGGGCACTGCGCACCGGTTTTCTGACCAATGTGCTCAACCCCAAGACCACCATCTTCATCGTCAGCCTCTTCATGCAGGTGGTGCAGCCACAGACGCCGCTGGCGGTCCAGCTCGGCTATGGCGCCTTCATCGTACTGGCCCACGCCCTCTGGTTCAGCGCCGTGGCGCTCTTCTTCTCCAGCGCGTCGGTGCGGGCTCGTCTGCTGGCGGTGCGCCACTGGATCGACCGGGTGTTTGGCGGTCTGCTGGTGGGATTCGGCATGCTGCTGGCACTGACCCAGCAATCGCGCTGAGGGGAAGGGGGCTGGTCCCCCTTATCTACCCTCGACTGTAGGGGCTTGTTTTTCATGCCTTGGCGCTCGCTTTTCGGTAGAATTGCCGCTCATTTTGAAGTCAGATGAGGCGCGGTATGACGGTCAGGTTCCAGGCATTTCACAGCATCAAGGCGATTGGCAATCGGGAGGTGCTGTTCAACTGGTCCAGGACCAACCCCCTCGGCGCCCTGGATCAGGTGTGGCGTCCGAAGAATCGCGACGAGCTGCAGCAGCTGCTGCGGGAATACCCGGAACGCAAGCTGCGGCTCATCGGCTCCGGCCTCTCCTTCGAACCCATCCACAGCGTCTATGCCGAGGGCAGTCAGGCGCTGCTGGTGGATTTGCACCATCTGCGCGGCCAGCTGGCGAAAACCGCCGATACCGTCACCTACCAGGCGGGCACGCCCCTCGATACCGTCTATGGGGATCTCATCGCCATGGATAGGATGCTGCCGGCGTCCCCCGGCGTCATCGGCATCCAGACCCTGGGGGGCGCGCTCAGCACAGGCACCCACGGTCAGGGGCTGCACCAGTCCTCCCTATGCGATGCGGTGGAAGCCCTGACGGTGATGCTGGCCAATGGGGACATCATTGAAGTGGATCGCACCGATCCGCGCTTCGGCGCCTTCGTGATGGGCATGGGCATGCTCGGCGTGCTGCTCGACGTGCGCCTTCGCACTGTGCCAAACCGCATCATGCGCTGCACCAAGTTCACCACCGACTATCCCTTCCTGCTGGAACACAACGAGCGGCTCAACCGTGAACACAGCTTCGTGAAGAGCTGGTGGTTCGCCTGGACCGGCGAGAGCCACATCTGGCTGGTGGATCCCGCCTCCGAGGAGGAGGTGGCCCGCTACCGCGCCGGGGGCAGCGAGCCACTGCTGCTGGAGGAGGACGTTGGCAGCGCCATGAACGCCGCTCTCAATGACACCATAGACGCCACCCTGCAGAAGATGGCGCGGGACACCAAGGACGAGGCGCGCCGCGGCGAGCACTTCGAGACGGTGCGCCGCTTCAAGGATGCCTCTGACCTGGTGGGCAACGTCTACCAGATCCTCTGCAAGGGGATTCCAGCGCCCCAGATCAACTGCGAGGTGGCTGTGCCCCTCGAGCGCATGCAGGAGGCCCTCGCGATCCTGCAGCACTGGCAGGAGCGCAACCCGGGAGCGCTGCATTACCCCTTCATATTGCGCTGCACCGGCCCCTCCGAGGCCTGGCTCAGTGCCGCCTATGGCAAGTCGGTGTGCTGGATAGGGTTCCTGGTCTATCTGGCGGCGGACGGCACCTTCGTGGGCGGCTCCATGGAGCAGATGCGCGAGCTGCAGCAACTGCTGGTGCCGCTCGGCGGCACGCCGCATTTTGGCAAGCACCTGGCGATGGATCTCTACGACTTCCCGGCCCTGCTGCCGCGCTGGCACGACTTCCTGGCCTTGAAGCGCGAGCTCGATCCCCATGGCCGCTTCGAAAACCGCTGGCTCGGCGAGCTGTTCGCCAACCGGTGAGGATGGCCCCTTGGAAAGGGGCGATATTTTTTGCTCCCTTCTTCCCTGGTGGGAGAAGGGTTGGGGAGGAGGGGAAGAGATAGCCTCTTCAAGCCCCATGACGACAGGCGCTAAGGATGTGACATGACCGACCCACAAGACACCCGTATCCCCGTGACCCTGCTGACCGGCTTCCTCGGCAGCGGCAAGACCACCTTGCTCAACCACTGGGTCAAGCAGCCGGAGCTCGGCGAGTGCGCCGTGCTCATCAACGAGTTCGGCTCTGTGGGGCTGGATCATCACCTGGTACAGCAGGTGGACGAGCAGGTGGTGCTGCTCGATTCCGGCTGCATCTGCTGCTCGGTGCAGGGCTCCCTGGTGGAGGCGTTGCAGGGGCTCTTTATGAAGGCGATCCAGCGCAAGATAAAACCCTTCAAGCGACTCATCATCGAGACCACTGGCCTGGCGGATCCCGCGCCCGTGCTCTTTACCCTCAAGGAGGAGGGCTTCATCGCCCAGCGCTACCGCTTCGATGGCACAGTGACAGTGGTGGATGCCGGCCATATCGAGCAGCAGCTCGGCCAGCAATACGAGGCGGTCAAGCAGGTGGCCCTGGCGGATCTGCTGGTGGTGAGCAAGGGGGACCTGGTGGAGGAAGAGACTCTGGTGCGGGTCGAAAGCCAGCTGGCCTCCCTCAACCCGGCGGCCCCCATCCAGCGGGTCAGCAACGGCGTGCTCTCACCCTCAGTGCTGGAGAAGCTCGGCGCCTACAACGAGGCGGCGGGGCGCGACCTGCGCCAGCTGCTGGCCTGGCTGCGCACCGAATCCCCCAGGCAGGGGCTGGCTTCCCCCATGCAGCCGAAGATGAAGCCGTTCGCCGCCAAGGTGGGCACGGCCGCACCGACCCATTTCGAGCATGGCAACATAGAGAGCTTCTCCCTGCGTATCGGCGAGCCGCTCAAGCCGTCCCGCCTGCTGGCCGCCATCGATGCGGTGCAGGCCCAGTATGGCGACGCCCTGCTGCGCCTCAAGGGGATCTTGCAGCTGGAGGGAGAGAGCCAGCCCGTGGTGATCCACGGGGTGCACGGCCAGCTCTATCCGTTGCAGGCCCTGGGGGAGTGGCCCGAGGGCAAGGCCCAGTCCCGGCTGGTGTTTATCGTGAAGAGCCAGGACAAGGCGGGGATAGAGCGACTCTTCATGGAGACCCTCAGGGCCCCGGAGCCCAGTCTGGAAGAGCAGCTCAGAGCCATGCTCGGCCAGCCGGATGCCTGATATGCTGATATGACCCGCGCCCGTGCGGGTCTTTTCTTTTCTGTTGAGGAGACAAAGACTCATGCCTGACAGCACTCACCTGGTGACCCCCGCCCAACGCAAGTGGCTACCCTGGCTGACCGCGGTCGGCTTCTTCATGCAGACGCTGGATGGCACCATACTCAACACCGCCCTGCCCAGCATGGCAGAGGCCCTGGGGGAGAGCCCGCTGCAGATGCAGTCGGTGATCATCGCCTACATGCTGACGGTGGCCCTGCTCATTCCTGCCTCCGGCTGGCTGGCGGACAGGTTCGGCACCCGCCGCGTCTACCTGGCCGCCATACTGCTGTTTACCCTGGGCTCCCTGGCCTGTGCGGCCGCCAATACCCTGCCCATGCTGGTCGCCGCCCGGGTGCTGCAAGGGGTGGGCGGGGCCTTGCTGATGCCCATAGGGCGCCTTGCGGTGCTGCGGGTCTACAGCAAGCACGAGTTGTTGCGGGTGATGTCCTTCGTCACCATCCCTGGTCTGCTGGGGCCCCTCATGGGCCCGGCGCTCGGGGGCTGGCTGGTGGAGGTGGCGAGTTGGCACTGGGTCTTCCTCATCAACCTGCCGGTGGGCGTGCTCGGCTTCATCGCCAGCTGGTACTTCATGCCCGATCTGCGCCAGCACACCGCCAGATTTGACTGGCAGGGATTCGTGCTGTTCAGCGTCGGCATGGTGCTGGTGTCGGTGGGCTTGCAGGGGCTGGGGGAGCACAGCATCTCCACCGGCTGGGCCCTGTTTGCGTTGCTGTTCGGTCTGGCCGCCATGGCCAGCTACTGGCTCTATGCCGCCACAGTGGCGCAGCCGCTCTTCAGCCTGGCGCTGTTCAAGACCACCACCTTCGCCATCGGCATCTGGGGCAACCTGTTCGCCCGCCTCGGCAGCGGCGCCATGCCCTTCCTCACGCCGCTCTTCCTGCAACTGGGGCTGGGCTTCTCGCCGAGCAAGGCGGGCATGACCATGATCCCCACGGTGATCGGTGCCATGCTGACCAAGACGCTGGTGAACAAGCTGATCCCGCGCATCGGCTATCGCCGCATCCTGATCGGCAATACCCTGGTGCTGGGGGTGATGATCGCCAGCTTCTACTTCATCGACAACCAGGTGCCGCACTGGGTACTGCTGGTCTGGCTGGCGGTCTTCGGTGCCATCAACTCCCTGCAGTTCTCCGCCATGAATACGCTGACCCTGCAAGATTTGAGTGCCGAACACGCCAGCAGCGGCAACGGCCTGCTGTCGGTGGTGATGCAGCTCTCCATGAGCCTGGGGGTCGCCATCGCCGCCAGCCTGCTCGGGCTCTTCTCCGCCGGCCAGCCGGCACAGGCGAGCGAACGCTGGCTCGGCGGCTTCCACCTCACCTATCTGTGCATCGGTTTGATGTCCATGCTGGCGGCGCTGATCTTCGCCCAGTTGGCCAGAGACGATGTGAAGGGAGGACGGCGCCAAGATCCGGTCTGATAGCCACGCGGGTGGAGCAGGTCTTCGCCCAGTTGGCCAGAGACGATGTGAAGGAGGGACGACGTCAAGGTCCGGTCTGATGACCACGCGGGTGGCGCGGCAAAAAAAGAGGGCGGCCCTGGCCGCCCTCTCTCATTGGGGGATCAGACCCTGAACTGATCGACCGCCCGGTGGAGCAGGCTCGCCTGTTCGGCCACGTTCTGGCTGGCGCGGCTGTTCTGTTCGGCCTGGGTCAGGGCGTTGTTGGCGATGTCGCGGATCACCACGGCATTGCGATTGATTTCGCTCGCCACCGAGCTCTGTTCTTCGACCGCCGTGGCTATCTGGGTGCTCATGTCCATCATCTGGTCCATCTGACGGGTGATGTTGGCGAGCTGGGTGCTTGCCTCTCCGGCGGCCTCGACGCTGCGTTCCCCCTGGGTGCGACACTCGCCGATCAGGGTGACCACGCTCTGGGTTCGGGCCTGCAAGCCGGAGACTATGGCGGCAATCTCGCTGGTGCTCTGCTGGGTGCGCATGGCCAGGTTGCGCACCTCGTCGGCGACCACGGCGAAACCTCGTCCCTGCTCGCCGGCTCTGGCGGCCTCGATGGCTGCGTTGAGGGCCAGCAGGTTGGTCTGCTCGGCGATGGCCTGGATCACCTCCAGCACATTGCCTACCTGACGGCTCTCCTCGGCCAGGGCGATCACCTCCCGGCCCGAGGCTTCCAGCTTGGCGGAGAGGGAATGGATCACCGCCATCGTGGTTTCCACGCTCTCCCGCCCCTGCTGGGCGCTTTGGTTGGTGGTACGAGCGCTCTCGGCGGCGCTCTCCGTGTTGCTGGCGATCTCCTGCACAGTGCTCTCCATCTCTGTGGCGGCGGTGGCAACCAGATCGCTCTCCTGCAACTGCTGCTGGGTACCCTCCTGGGCGGCGTTGGCGTTGCGCTGCAATTGGGCTGTGAGGCGTTCCAGATCCGTGACCGAGGAGACGACCTGGCCTATGACCTGGTTGAAGTGCTCCAGCATGGTGTCGAAGTCGCGGCCCATGGCGCCAAATTCGTCCCTGGAGCCGATGCGGGCGCGCAGGGTGAGATCGCTGCTGGCGGTGACCCGGCGCATGGTGTCCGCCAGCCGTTGCAGGCCGGTCATGACGTCGCGACCGATCAGAAGGTTGAGGCCGAGGGCGGCCAGTATGCCGAGGAGGCAGAGCAGTACCATGACCCTGAGGGTGCGTTCATGGGTGACGTCGGCTTCCCGGGTCAGGGCCTGGGTCAGGGTCATGCCCGCCTGGCGCATCTGCTCGGCGCTGCGATTGAGCTCGCCCCTCAGCCCCTCGCTGGCACTCAGACCCAGGCGCTGCTCCTCTGTGACCAGGGCGAGGAAGTTCTGGCGGTAGCGTTCCAGCAGGGCGGCGAGGGCCGGTTCACCGGCGAGCGCCTCGGCCAGGGGGGCCAGGTTCTGTTCGAACTTGGCGCGATAGCCGATGTCGCGGCGCAGCATGAAGTCCTTCTCGTCCCGGCGCAGTTGCAGCATCAGCAGGCTCTCCTGCTGCTGGCCCCGGGCCTTGAGCTCCTGCTCCAGTGCGTGGATGGCCTGACGCAGGGCGCCGTAATGGCCGCTGGTCGGTGTGAGGCCTATCTTCTCCTGCTGGGCGCGCAGGGTCTCGAACTGGCGGCTGTACTCCTTGAGCTGGTTGGCAAAGTCCAGTATGTCGGCCTGCTGCATGCCCTCATGGTCTCTTGCCATCTCGGCGAGCAGACGGCTGGCCTGGTCACTCTGGGTGGTGAAGGCGGTGGCGGCGGCGGGGTCCCGGCTCAACAGGAACTCTCTCTCCTGCAGGGTGAGGGCGATGAGATCGGCCTCCACCTGCTTGGCCTGCAACATCTCGGCGTTGCTGCGCGACTCCTGCCCGGAGAAGTAAAACATGACCCCCATGACGACGGCCTGGATCCCGGCCACCAGGATGGCGGATAACACAAGTTTCTGTTTGACGTTCACGACGACCTCAAGGGGCAAAGGAGATGGCTAGCGTATCGGCGCCGAAGATATATTCTGAAGGTGGCTTTAGCATTTTATTCCGCCGGTTTCGCGTTTGGGATTCGATGGGTTCTGTCATCCCACTGTCATGTAGCGAAATAGTCTGGCGTCGCCCCTGACCTGAGGCGGAGCGCGTTCGGAAGGGCGAGGGCGCCCGGCCGGAGGAAACCGCCCGGGCGCCCATGCCGGCGCGGATCAGGCCTGGATATCGGCCAGGATGCCGCTCGGCATCCAGTGGAAGGGGATGGGGTCGAGGCGCTGGGAGGCCTTGTCATAGCCTTGCCACAGCTCGCCCAGGGTGCGGCCATCGGTTGGATGGCGCAGGCCGGGGGCCAGCTCCGCCAGCGGCCAGAGCACGAAGGCGTTGGTGAGGATCTCGCCACGGGGCAGTACCAGAGGCTCGTCGCAGACCAGGTCCCCATAGAGCAGCAGATCGAGATCCAGGGTGCGGGGGGCAAACTTCTTGGCATCCGGCTCGCGGCCGTGGGCGAACTCCATGGCCCGCAGCCGCTGGCACAGGATCGCCAGCGGCAGCTCGGTCTCGGCCCCCACCACCAGGTTGTAGAAGGGGCGGCCGTTGAAGCCCACCGCCTCGCTCTCGAACACCCGGGAAACCTGCAACTCGCCAAACTCGGCATGCAGGGCATCGAGGCCGGCACGGATGTGGCGCTCCCGCTCGATGTTGGATCCCAGGCTGATGTAGATAGGGGTCATGCAGCGCTCCCTGTTATCTGGTTCGATCCCGGGCTGATATAGATGCGGGTCATCAGCAGGCGCTCGCGGCCGGGGTCCGGTGGCGCAGGATCTCGACCCCGACTCCGGCGGCATTGGGCACGGCACCCGGCTTGGTCAGGGTGACCTTGACCCACTGCACCCGCTCGTCGGCCAGCACCAGGGCGGCCACCTGCTCGGCCATGGTTTCGACCAGCTCGACGATCTTGCTCTGGGCGTGATCACAGATCTTGCGGGAGAGGGTGGCGTAGTCCAGTGCCAGATTGATATCGTCGGTTGCGGCGGCGGGTCGGTTGTCAAAGCCCATCTCGAGATCGAAACAGAGCTTCTGGCGAATGCCTTTCTCCCACTCATATACCCCTATGGTGGTCAAAACCTCGAGTCCGCGAATAAACACCTTGTCCATGACAGTACTTCTTCTTTACTCTTGATGGGCTGTGAAAACAGCGCAGGGATGCAGGCCTGGCAAGCCGATTGCCGCTGGCGGCCGGTTTGGGCGACAGGCTTTCGGGCAAGCCCAGACCAGAGAATGTGGCCCGCATCATACCCCATTCATATCGTGGTAAAAACGACCAAGATGATGGCCCTGACGATTTTGATGATTATTCTGGCCTATCTGGGCGGCTCGCTGTCCAGCGCCGTGCTGGTTTCCCGCCTCACGGGTCTGCCGGATCCCCGCGACCATGGCTCCCACAACCCGGGGGCGACCAATGTGCTGCGCCTCGGTGGCCGGATGGCCGCGCTCATCGTCCTGTTGCTCGACGTGCTCAAGGGCATGGCTCCCGTCTACCTCGCCTGGTATCTGCAGATCAAGCCCGTCTACCTGGGGTTCATCGGCGTCGCTGCCTGTCTGGGTCACATGTACCCCATCTTCTTCCACTTCCGGGGGGGGAAGGGAGTCGCCACTGCGCTCGGCACCATGCTGCCCATCGGCTTTGCCATGGGGGGCGCCGCGATCGCCACCTGGCTGCTGGTGCTGCTGGTGAGCGGCTACTCGTCGCTGGCCTCCATCATTACAGTGCTGCTGACACCGCTCTTTACCTACCTGCTCAAACCGGAATATACCCTGCCGGTCTCCCTGCTCTCCTGTCTCATTCTGGTGCGCCATCACGAGAACATTACCCGCCTGCTCAGGGGTGAGGAATCCCGACTCTGGGGCCGCCGAGGCACTGCTTCCCCCCCAGAAGTGCTTAAAATGAGTGATGCTGCGCAAAAAAGAGACGAACGAGACGAAAAGTGAAATTTCCCGTTGACCACCCGCCTTAAAATCCGTTTAATAGCGCCCACGCCCAGATAGCTCAGTCGGTAGAGCAGGGGATTGAAAATCCCCGTGTCGGCGGTTCGATTCCGTCTCTGGGCACCATATTTGGTGTCATGAAAGAAAAATTTGTTCATGCACAATAGTTTAAGTGTGCCGGCTTAGCTCAGTAGGTAGAGCAACTGACTTGTAATCAGTAGGTCACCAGTTCGATTCCGGTAGCCGGCACCATTTGCCCAGATAGCTCAGTCGGTAGAGCAGGGGATTGAAAATCCCCGTGTCGGCGGTTCGATTCCGTCTCTGGGCACCACTTACAATTCCTCCTTAGTTCAGTCGGTAGAACGGCGGACTGTTAATCCGTATGTCACTGGTTCAAGTCCAGTAGGAGGAGCCATTCCAAAGAGACCCTTGTCGCAAGACAAGGGTCTCTTTTTATGTGCTCGATAATCCCATGGCTCCTCAGGCTCCCGTATTTCAGGGCATGGAAGACCCGCTATCGAGTGAAAACGTTTTTCCGTTCAAAATCGGGAAGTGCATGAAAAACAAGCAGTAAAATGGGCGGTAAATAGCCTGCGCTTAAGGTCCTGTACATGATTTCATCTATAAAATGGAAACCACATATAACAAGGGCCGAACGCCCGCCATTTAGTATTGATGAGGCTATACATGAACTTAAGACTGACCCCTGTCTGGATTGCACTGGCATTGGCAACCACAGCTGCTCACGCTACCGACGACATCTACTTTGGTGCCGGTGTCGGTGCCGCTCATTTCAACGGCCTGAACAACGCTGCCGTCGAAACCGGCACTGAAGATGCCGCCGCGACCAACCTCTTCATGGGTTACAACTTCAACGAGACCTTCGGTGCCGAACTGGGTTACCAGTACGCTGGTCGTGGTAGTGCCGATGGTGAGCGTTACGAGAACCAGGGTGCGACCCTGTCCGGTATCGCCCGTCTGCCCCTTGGCGAAGATTTCTCCCTTTTCGGTGAGGCGGGTGCCTACTGGGCCCATACCGACGGCCTGGACAACAGCGACACCCGTGTCTCTCCGCTGGCTGGCGTCGGTCTGACCTACAAGCTGAACGATGCCCTGGATCTGCAGGCGCGCTACCGCTACATGTGGGACGTGGCAGACCTGACCACCTCCACCGGTGAGCAGTACAAGTCCAACCAGAGCGTAGCGACGCTGGAAGCCGTATATCACCCGTTCCGCACTTCCTACGTTGAGCCTGTTGCTGCTCCTGTCGTAGCAGCAGCGGCCCCTGTGGTTGTCGAGAAGAACTTTGCCCTGAACTCCGACGTGCTGTTTGCCTTTGGCAAGGCAGATCTGAAGCCGGAAGGGGTGGAAGCCCTGAGCGGTCTGTACCAGCAGATCGTTGAATTCCAACCGAAGGATGGCAGCGCCATCGTCGTTGGCTACACAGATCGCATCGGTTCCGATGCCCAGAACCAGCAGCTCTCCGAAGCCCGCGCCCGTACCGTGGCCGACTTCCTGGTGAGCCAGGGCCTGGCCACCAGCAAGATCGCCATCGAGGGCCGCGGCGAAGCCGACCCTGTCACCGGCACCCAGTGTGACGGCGTCAAGGGCAAGAACGAGCTGATCTCCTGCCTGGCACCGGATCGCCGCGTCGAAGTCCGCGTCTCCGGCGTGCAGGAAGTACAGCAATAAGCTGACGTCAGCTCAGCTGATGTGAAGAGGGGATGCCATGGCATCCCCTCTTGCTTGTCCGGGCTCCAGCTTCCCGGACGGGCGAAACCGCCTGGCAGGGCGATCCTGCTGCCGGCTCCCTCTTCAGCCCCGTAACGGCTTGTCGCACCCCGCCTCTTATACCTTTCCTGTCAGTGAGTTACAGCCATCCTCTCGGCTAGTATGATGGCGTGACCGGCCTGTGATCCCCCGTTTTCTGGGAACTGGTATCTCTCTTTGGGCGTACAGGCTCCTGATCCGCTCCCTCGTCAACTCTGGGAGGGACAAATCCATGATCGAGGTAATCTATGAATGCGACCGAGCTGTGGCAGCTTTCTCCCGAACAATTCAACGAGTGGCGGCGGGAGAATGACTATCCATTGATCTGGGAGTTGCTGGTGGCCTCGCTGCCCCATTTCGACGACTGGATGACAGATCAGAAAATAGAGAAAAGCGTCATCTTCCAGATCGGCATCGCCCGCTTCATCAGCTCGCGATCCGTGCTCAGCCTCTGCGTCTATATGAGCGACGACAAGATAAGGCTCTATGAGACCGCCTCGAGCGCGCTGGAGTCCCTGCGCAAGAGCGGCCTCGTCCGCTCAGAGACGCGCTTCGAGCCCTATGTCATGTGGCTGGCCGCCAGGCATGGCAAAACCGAGGTGAAGCGGGTGCAGAGCCTGCTCTCCGTCTCCGAGAACAACAAGGGGGAGGCCCAGGTGCTGGGCAAGCATCGCCTGCTCAACATCGGCGGCGTCGAGCTCAAGAGCCCCATCATCTCCGGCCGTCTGCTGGACTTCACCTGCCTCGACGAGCTCTCGCTGGATGGCGCCGTCAACAACTCCAAGGTCTATCTGTGGCACTGTTCGGCCAAGGGAGTACGCGTGAACGGCGGGGTGATCGGGCTCGATCTGTTCGATTCCCTGCTGTGGGATCACAGGGCCTGGGCCAAGAAGCGGGAGCTGGCGCTGGAGGACGGGGTGTTTCAGGACTTCACCATAGAGTGCGAGGAGATCCGCTTTCACTCCTCCCGGGCCGTGCTGAAAAACTTCAACGTCAGTGCCAAGAACTTCGATGCCACCATGGAGCACACCAATCTGGACAAGGTGCAGGTGGTCTACAACGAGAATGGCCGGATAGATCACAACGAGGCCAGCAAGCTGTACCGCAATGCCAAACGCATCTTCTCCAGCGTGGGGGACACCGTCGATGCCGGTGAATGCTATTACAAGGAGAAGTTGCACGAGATGAAATCCCTGGCAAGCCCGAGGGAGCTGTTCAGGGAGCGCTGGCTGCGCAGCGGCCTGATCACGAAGGGGTGGCTCTCCCTGCTGTGCTACCTCAAGTGCGCCAGCAAGTTTGTCAGCTTCATCACCTGGGGATTTGGCGAGCGGCCCATAAGAAGCCTGCTGATGTCGATGGGGGTCATACTGCTGGCGACCCTGACCTACTTCCTGGCGCCGGAGTCCGTGACCCATGGCCATCTGGGGCGCTCCCTCTACTTCAGCATAGTGACCTTCGTGACCCTGGGTTACGGCGATATCTCCCAGACCTCCTCTCCCCTCCAGTTGTTGTCGGCCATAGAGGCGTTCTGCGGCATGTTTCTGACCGGCCTCTTCCTCGCCGGTTTTGCTTCAAAGACCAAGCAGTATTGACGATAGCGCTGGCGGCGACGGCACCACTTGCCCCGCCGCCAGGGGCTGGCCAACCCCCAGGACCCGCCAGCACGGCGGGGATGGCGTTCTTCCTTGACGCACCGGCAGTGGAGCGACTTTATTTAGAGTCATGGGTCGCGCTTGCGATGGATGGTGCGCCTAGCGTTGCACGAGATAAAGACAGGGGAGCGAGAGCGGTATCGAACAGTCCACAATCGAAGCAGAGAAGGAATAACGCTATGATATTGAATCACTTATGGGGATTGTATGCACATCCTCACACCGAATGGCATACCATAGACGAGAGGCATGACAGTTTCCGAAACAGTCTGACTCATATCCTGATCGTGGCCCTTATCCCACCCATCTGTGCCTATTATTCCGCCGTGCACATAGGTTGGAGCATTGGCGTCGGTGAGCCCATCACCCTGACCGCGAACAGCGCCCTCATGCTGTCGATCGCCATGTACGTGACGCTCATCATCGGCGTCCTCGCGCTCTCCTATCTGGTGCACTGGATGGGCCATACCTTCGGTTCTGATCCCAGCTACACGACGTCGCTAGAGCTTGCGGCCTACACCTCCACGCCGCTGTTCATGGTCGGTTTCTCCGCGTTTTTCCCGCACCTCTGGTTCATGATGATCATCGGTCTCATCGGGCTCAGCTACTCGGTGTACCTGCTCTATGTGGGGGTGCCTATCCTGATGCACATTCCCAAGGAGCAGGGGTTCATCTACGCCAGCTCGGTGGTCACAGTCGGCCTGGTGCTGCTGGTTTGCGTGCTGGCAGCCACGGCCATTCTTTGGGGATCCGGCTTTGGCCCCGTGTTTACCCAGTAGCCGCTGACCAGCCGGCAGAAACGACAAGGGCGCCATTATGGCGCCTTTGTCATGGGGCTCACCCACGCTTTCTGGCCGGTTTGCGGCAACCGGATGGAGTGAAAGCGTCGGTCGCGAGGCGGGATCAGCGCGGGTTGCCGCTGCCGATGCCAAAGGGGATACGGTAGTCGCTGCTCTGATCCCCCAGGCTCACTGTCAGGTTGCCCTGGGCGCGGCTCGGGATCTGCACCTGCTGGGTGCCCGTCAGGTTGGCATGGACGGAGGCCACCAGATCACCAGACTCGTCGCGTACCTCCAGCATGGGGTTGGCCTTGCCAGCCATGGTCACGCTGGCATGCCAGTTCACGAACAATACGCCAGGGGCGGCATTGAAATCGGCAGGAACGGAAGCCTGGGCAACACCGGCAGTCATCAGGCCTGCGACGGCCAGCATCTTGATTAGGTTTTTCATGTTCATTCACTCTCTTGATTTTTATGTCATTGGCAAGGCCGGAGAGGCCCGCATCAATGCATCCTTGCAAGAGGTTATTCAAATACTGTGTAGTTCTTTTACTGACATCAGACACCCTGTTTTTGGTATCTCAGCCTGGAACGACCTGTTATTTGGCCGCTTGGCGATCCTGCCTAAGCGATGAATGAATGGTAAACAGGTCATCGCTCGGTTGTTAGCGAGATTAACTGGTCTAGATGTTCAAAAAAAATGAACGAAACATACGCGAGCGGCCACCCCGGGTTGCCAGGGGGCGAGCAGATCTTGTCACTGAAAGCGGAAGCTGACACCGGATTGTCATCTGGAGCGCTTAATGTGCATCCTCATTTTCAATATGGTTCAAGGATGACAATGCTCCGTCTCTCTCCCCTCGCCACCTGCGTGGCTGCGATCCTGCTGGCTGGTTGCCAATCGGATAACGACTCCTCTTCGACTACCGGGCCTGAGGCCGACTACCAGTACAGCACCAAGGCTGTCTATGCTGCCCGTCAGGATGCGAGCAGTTATGAAGCGGCGCCAGCCGGTTTCACCCCCGTCTTCACCGAGCTGGTTGCCCGACATGGTTCCCGTTCCCTGTCCAGCCCCAAGTACGACGTGCTGACCAAGCAGATCTGGGACGCGGCTTCCCGGCAGGGTGCGCTCACCACGCTGGGTCAGGGGCTGGGGGCCAAGGTGGATGCCGTCACCGCAGCCAACCGGCAACTGGGCTATGGCCTACTCTCGGCAGTCGGCAAGGAAGAGCATGCCCTGCTGGCGACCCGCCTGGCCGAGCGGCTGCCGACCCTGCTTGGCAAGGGAGCTGCGCCCGCCTGCATCCGGGTCGAGACGTCGGGCAAGGACAGGGCCAACGAGAGCGCCTACTACTTCATGGAGAGCCTGGCAAAACGGGTCAATTTCGTGGCTGACAGCAAGGACTGCTACGTGAGCCAGCAGAACCCCTCCGAGATCGACAAGGGGTTGCGCAACAAGTTTGAACTCTACTTCCACAAGACGGAGCCGGAAGGGGATTACCTCCAGTACCTGCCCGCCTTCCAGGCATACATGGCGTTCGTCGGGGATGAGGAGGAGGGTGTGACTCCGGCTCCCGAGCTGACCGAAGCGCTCGATGGCCTCAAGACCCTGCCCCAGACCCGGGTGATGGCGCGCGCGATGCTCGAACGCCTCTACAGCAAGGCGTTCGTCGACGAGCTGGCTGCCGGTGTCGAATATGTGGCGGTGAACCCGAAAGATGGTGACAAGACCTATGTGCGCGACGAGGTGGATGCCGCACTGATGCTTTACAACCTCTTCATCATTGGCCCGGGGATGATCCGGGAGGCGCAGGCGCAAGGGGCGCCCTGGGATCTGGAGCAGTTCATCACTCCGGAGGAGTCGGCCTGGTTCTCCTATCTCTCCGATGCCGAGGACTTCTACGAGAAGGGGCCGAGTCTGAGCAGCCAGCGTGCCACCTACGAGGTGGCTCAGCCCCTGCTCGACGGCATGTTCAATGAGGTGCAGCACCAGGTGATCGAAGGGGCCGGCGAGCACGTCGCCAAGCTGCGTTTTGCCCACGCCGAGACCCTGATCCCGCTGGCAGCACTGATGAAGCTGGAAGGCAGCCGTCAGAGCGCCAAGCCGGGCGAATTGATGAGCCAGGCCAACAACGAATGGCGTGGCGGTTGGGTCTCTCCTTATGCGGCCAACATCCAGTGGGATGTTTATCGCAACGACACAGGCAGGGTGTTGGTGAAGATGCTCTACAACGAGAGGGAGCTTGCCTTCAAGGAAGGGTGTATCTCCATTGAGGCTGGCAGCTTCTTCTATGACTTCGGCGAGCTAAAGCGCTGCTACGGTTATCCGTCGTGACGCCCGCTTGGTACCTCTGATGAAGCGGGCCTGTCATCACAGGCCCGCTTTATTTGGCGCCGTCACGCCGGCTCGGTGCGCCGTCGTCCCCCATGCCAGGTGGTGCCCATCGAAGCAGTTATGATGGCGGCTATTCCCAGCCACTGGGACGGGGGCAGTTGTTCTCCCAGCAACAGCAACCCCATCAGGGCGCCCATGGCGGGTTCACCGCTGGTCAGGATGCCGTAGCTCTTGAGCGGCAACCGGCGCAGGGCAAACATCTCGAGAGAGTAGGGGATGGCACTCGAGAGCAGCCCCACCCCCACGATGGTCAGCACCAGAGGGAGGGTGAAGCTGGCCTCGCTCGCCCCGCCGAAGCCGAAGGGCAGTACCAGCAGGGTTCCCACCCACATGCCAAGGGCCGGGGCCTGGGCCCCCAGCAAGGCACCGGCCCGCTTGCCGGTCAGCATATAGAGCCCCCAGAACACGCCGGCGCCGAGGGCCAATGCGGCCCCCAGGGGATCGATGGCCTGTTCGGCCGCCCGCAGCGGCAACAGCAACAGCAGACCGACGATGGCCAGCGCCAGCCAGATGAAGTCTTCTCGGTGGCGGGAGCTGAGCAGCGCCACCGTCAGGGGGCCTATGAACTCGATGGCCAGCGCCACGCCGAGGGGGATGCGCTCTATGGCCAGATAGAAGAGCAGGTTCATGGCTCCCAGCGAGAGCCCATAAGGGATAGCCCCCAGCAGGGTGCGCCTGTCGAGTGGCGCTCGCCAGACCCGAAACACTAGGGAGAGGAGGAGGGCGGCACACCCCAGCCGGAACAGGGTGGTACCGGCGGCCCCGATCAAGGGAAACAGCGACTTGGCCAGGGAGGCGCCGAGGGTGATCGACAGCATGGCGAGGATGACCGCCAGCAGGGAGGAGAGGGTGGTGGTGGTCGGCGGCATCTTGTTCAAACCTGAGCAGGGAAGGGGAAGTAAAATATATCTGGCGATAGCCGTAATCTCGGTTTAAAACTGGCTCTATTCGATAATTTTTATCTCCTTAACCCCCATGACCGACAAGTTCGATCTGCTCATCCTCGCAGAGCTGCAGCAGGATGCCCGTCTGCCCATTCCCGAGCTGGCCCACAGGGTCGGCCTCTCGGCGCCCGCCTGTTACCGCCGTGTCCGGACGCTGCGGGAGGCGGGAGTTATCGAGCGGGAGGTGGCGCTGGTGGCACCGGCGACCATGGGCTGGCCCATCACCATGCTGGTGCTCGTCACCCTGGAGCGGGATCATGGCCGTGTCGTCGATGGGATGATTGCCTGCCTGAAGGGGGAGCCTGAGGTCATGGACCTCTGGTATGTCACGGGTGAGCAGGACTTCGTGCTGCAGGTGGCCGCGCGGGACATGCAGAGTTACGAGCAGTTCACCCGGCGGGTGCTGCATGCCAGGGAGCAGGTACGTAGCTTCAAGACCTTGGTGGTCATGGGGCAGCACAAGCGCTGCGGGGCCTTGCTGCCAGGGTGAGGAAAGAGGAGGGTGCCGCCGCCTTTCCCGAAATCAAAGGAGCGCGAAGGGGCCGTCAGGAAAACTAAAAGGGACAGGTACTACCTGCCCCTCTGTGTCAGCCGGGCTCCCCGGCCGCCAGCTCCTGCGCCGTCATGGGGCGCAACACCCGACAAGGGTTGCCGACTGCGACCACCCCCGCCGGAATATCCCTGGTGACCACGGATCCCGCCCCTATCACGCTGTTGTCCCCTATGGTGACACCGGGGCAGATGACGGTGCTGCCTCCTATCCAGACGTTGTTGCCGATGCGCACCGGCTTGCCGAACTCGACCCCGGCCACCCGAGGCGACACCGCCACCGGGTGGGCGGCGGTGTAGATCTGCACCCCTGGCGCCAGCAGCACGTTGTCACCGATGTGCACCTCGCACACGTCGAGGATGGTGCAGTTGACGTTGGCGTAGAAGTTCTCCCCCACGAAGATGTTGGCGCCATAGTCGCAAAAGAAGGGCGGGTTGATTGCGCACGCTTTGCCACGGCCGCCGAGCAGTTCATAGAGCAGGGCATCCCGCTCCGGTTTCTCCTGCCAGCTGGTGTTGAAGCTGTGATAGAGGCTGCGGCAGCGCTCGCGGGCCGCCTTCAGCTCGGGGTGGCCCGCATCATAGGGCTCCCCCGCCACCATCTTCTGCCATTCGGGGCAGCGCTCGGCTGCCCGTGGCGCTGTGATTGTCTCAGTCATCATTGCTCCATCAGCCAGATCAGGGATTCATAAGGACGTAGCTCGCAGGATTGCGGCCGGGTCGGGCTATCGGGGTAGTTGCCAAGCAGCAGGCGACCCTCGCCAGCGGCCAGCTCGGCGGGCGGCTCGAAAGTCACAGGCTCGCCGTAGAAGTTGCTCACCACCAGCAGGGTCTGGCCGTTGGCGCGGCGGGCATAGGCCCAGATCCGGGTATGCCCCGCCAGCAGCTCCTGATAATCCCCCTGGGTGAAGATGGGATAATCCTTGCGCAGCCGGATCAGATCCCGGTAGTGCCAGAACACCGAGTCTTGGTCGGCCAGCGCCGCTTCGGCGTTGATCTCGGGGTAGTTGGCGGCGGGTTTCAGCCAGGGTGTGCCGCTCGAGAAGCCTGCGTTGGGGGCGGCGCTCCACTGCATGGGGGTGCGGGAGTTGTCCCTGGACTTGGCCCCCAGAATGGCGAGGATCTCGGCCTCCTCCATCCCTTCGGCCTGCTTGATGGCGAAGATGTTGCGGCTCTCCACATCCTGATAGTCGTCAATGCACTGATAGCCGGGATTGGTCATGCCGATCTCCTCCCCCTGATAGATGTAGGGGGTGCCCTGCAAGCCGTGCAGAGTGCTGGCCAGCATCTTGGCGGCCACTACCCGATGTTCGCCCTCGTCGCCGAAGCGGGAGACGATGCGCGGCTGATCGTGGTTGCACCAGAACAGCGCCGACCACCCCTTGCCATGCATGCCGCTCTGCCAGTGGTTGAAGATGCGCTTGAGTTCGAGGAAATCGAACGGCGCCTTGGTCCATTTGTCGCCATTGGGGTAATCCACCTTGAGGTGGTGGAAGTTGAACACCATGGAGAGCTCGGAGCCATCCAGTGCGCCGTAGCGCTGGCAGTGCTCGAGACTGGTGGAGGACATCTCCCCCACCGTCATGGCCCCCACCGGGGCGAAGACGTCGCGGCTCACATCCTGCAGGAATTCGTGGATGCGCGGCCCGTCGGTGTAGAAGCGGCGGCCATCCCCCACCTCGTCGCTCGGGAAGCGCTGATCCTTCGAGATGAGGTTGATGACGTCGAGCCGGAAACCGTCGACCCCCTTCTTCGCCCAGAAGTGGATGATCTTTTTCACCTCGGCGCGAACCGCCGGGTTTTCCCAGTTGAGATCCGCCTGCTCGCGGGCGAACAGATGCAGATAGTACTGGCCGGTGGCCGGGTCCAGCTCCCAGGCGCTGCCGCCAAACTTGGACTGCCAGTTGTTGGGCACGCCGCCTTCCACCGGATCTTTCCAGATGTAGTAGTCGCGGTAGGGGCTGTTCTTGTCCCCCAGCGCCGACTTGAACCAGGCGTGCTCGGTGGAGGTGTGGTTGACCACTATGTCCATCACTATGCGGATGTCGCGCGCGTGGGCGGCGGCCAGCAGCGCCTCGAAATCGCTCATGGTGCCGTAGGCGGGGTCTATGGCCAGGTAGTCGGCGATGTCGTAGCCGTTGTCCACCTGGGGGGAAACGTAGACCGGGGTCAGCCAGAGGGCATCGACGCCGAGGGTCTTGAGGTAGTCGAGGCGGGCCATGATCCCCTTGAGGTCGCCGGTGCCGCGGGCGCCGGAATCCTGAAAGCTCTTGGGGTAGATCTGGTAAATCACGGCGCTTTGCCACCAGGGTGTCTGTGTCATGGTTGGATCGCTCATTGGTTGAAACTGGGTTGAACAGGCCAATAAAAAGGGCGGAGCCTGGGCCCCGCCGATGTCTTGGGGATCAGGCGGTGGCCAGATCCAGCTTGCCGGCTGCCTGCTGGCGCTTGTAGACCAGCAGGGTCAGTACCACGGGCACCACTATGGCCACCAGCATGGCGACGGCGTAGATGGCCCAGTACTGGGGCTGGATGGAGAGGATGCCCGGCAGGCCGCCCACCCCGATGCCGTTGGCCATCACGCCGCTGAAGCCGCAGATGAGGGCCGCGAGGCTGGAGCCCACCATGGCGCACAGCATGGGGAACTTGTACTTGAGGTTGATGCCGTACATGGCCGGCTCGGTTACCCCCAGGTAGGCGGAGATGGCGGCCGGGACAGAGATCTCCCGCTCGTTCTCCTTGCGGCTGATCAGGATGATACCGACGACCGCCGACGCCTGGGCGATATTGGAGAGGGCGATCAGCGGCCAGATGGGGGTGCCGCCCATGCTCTGCATCAGTTGCAGATCCACAGCGTTGGTGGTGTGGTGGATGCCGGTGATGACCAGCGGCGCATAGAGGAAGCCGAACAGGGCGGCGCCTATGGGGGCGAAGGACCCCGTCATGGCGGCCTTGGCGGCGAAGCCGACCCCCTCGCCAATCCAGCGACCGAAGGGGCCGATGAAGGCGTGGGCCACTATCACCGCCAGCAGCAGGGAGATGAAGGGCACTATCACCAGGTAGAGGTAGGCCGGAATGATGCGCTTGAGGCTGGTTTCCACCCAGGCGAGGAAGACACCCGCCAGCAGGGCCGGAATGACCTGGGCCTGATAGCCCACCTTCTGGATGACGAAGAGGCCGAAGTCCCACACTTCCGGGGTTTGCTGACCGATGCCGTAGGCGTTCATCAGCTGCGGCGACACCAGGGTGATACCCAGCACTATGCCGAGGATCTCGGATCCTCCCATCTTCTTCACCGCAGACCAGCAGACGCCCACCGGCAGGAAGTGGAAGATGGCCTCACCCAGCAACCAGAGGAAGGCGTGCACCTGGGCCCAGAACTGGCTGATCTCCACCAGGGTATGGGTCCCGTCGTCGAACATCTTGATGTCGCCGATGACATTGCGAAAACCCAGGATCAGGCCGCCGGTGATGATGGCGGGCAGCAAGGGCACGAAGATCTCCGCCAGGTGGGAGATGCCGCGCTCCAGCGGATTCATGTTGTGGCGGGCCGCCTGCTTGGCGGCATCCTTGCTGGCGCCGCTCACCCCTATCTCCTCGGTGAGCGCCTTGTACCACTGATCCACCTCGTTGCCGATCACCACCTGGAACTGGCCGCCCTGGGTGAAGCTGCCCTTCACCGAGGGTATGGTCTCGATGGCCTTGGGATCGGCCTTGGCCGGATCGGCCAGCACGAACCTGAGCCGGGTCAGGCAGTGGCTGACGGTGGTGATGTTGTCCTTGCCGCCGATCCGTTCGATCAGCTGTGCCAGATGCTGTGTGTTGACTTTTGACATGAGCCTTCCCTCTGTGACTCGATGAATAATGGTCGTTTCTTTGCCGGCTGGCCAATGACCACCCGCTTATTGGTATCGTTCCCAATCAGCATGAAGCCAGTGGCCGACATCAGCAATGGGAACGTTCCCAATTCGTGGCGGTGGTCACAAAAAGTGCAAAACGCCGGTAATGAGAGGAAAAGATAGACTACAGGGGCTGACAGGGGGCTATGGTGGCTCTGGGGGCCTGGCCCTCTTCAATCTGATCGAGCAGCTGTCTGGCGGCCAGAATGCCGGCATCCTTGTAGCCGAAATCCAGGTTGAGGGCGTTGGCAAACAGGAAGGTGAGCATGGGGTTGCTGCCGAGACCGCTGACCAGAATGTCGGTGCGCCCCCGCTCCTGCAGGTATTTGGCGGCGCCTATGGCCAGGGTGTCGCTGGCGCAGACCAGCGCCTGGGTGCTGGGGGTGACCAGCTCGGCCGCCAGCCGGTAGCCGCTGTGCAGGCTGAGATCCCCGAGGGCGCTGTGGGGCGTGCGGCCCAGCGCCTCGCAGTAGTCGAGATAAGCCTGGTGACGGCGCAGACCAGTGGTGAGATCGCTGCGCTCGACTCCCAGATAGGCCACCTGGTCTATGCCCCGCCCCCTGAGGTGCTCGAGCACGGCCCGCACCGCCCCCTCGTCATCGTAACAAACGGAGGAGAACCCGGGGTGCTCGCGCACCATCAGCACCAGCTTCTCCTTGAGGGGCGCCATGGCGGCGTAGTCCAGATCGTTGAAGGCAAACAGTATGATGCCGTCCACCCCCCGCCGCTCCAGCACGGCTAGGTGTTCGCTCACCTTGGCGGGGGAGAACTTGCTCTCCATCAGCACTGCATCGTAGCCGCGGGCATAGAGGGTCTCCAGCATGCCGCGCACCGCCTGGTTTTCCGAGCTGGAGTCGAGGCGTGACACGACGATGCCGATCACCTGCTGGCTCTGGCTGCGCATGGCCCGGGCCGACTTGCTCGGCACGAAGTCGTGCTGGGCGATCACCGCCTCGACCCTGGCTCTGGTCTGGGCGTTGACCTTGGGATCCTGATTGAGCACCCGGGAGACGGTCGACTTGCCGACCCCGCTCAGGCGGGCGATATCGAGGATGGTCAGTTTCTTTTCCATGGGGGATCCGTGACAGGGGAGGGCGACAACCGGGATGCAGACATTGTTGTGATTAAGTCCTGTGAATACAAGCCCATGGCGTTAGAATGCCAATTTGCCCAGGCGACTCCCCCGCCATTGCACAGGACGCGCATCATGGATCTGTTGGCAAGTCTGCACTTCTCCCTCTCCATCACTGGCCCCATCTGCCTGGTGCTGGTGCTCGGGATCTGGCTCAAGCGGCTCGGTCTCTTGCCCGACAGTTTCGTCGAGTCCGCCTCCCGACTGGTATTTCAGGTCACCTTGCCAGCCTTGCTGTTTCTCAGCATGGTGCGCACCGACTTCTCCACCATGCCGAGCCCCTGGCTCATCCTCTACGGCCTGTTAGGCACTTTGGCCGGTTTCCTGGTGCTCGAGCTGCTGGCGGCCCGCTTTATCCCCGAGCGGCGTCTGCGCGGCATCTTCGTGCAGGGCAGCTTTCGCGGCAACATGGGGATCATGGGGCTGGCCTATGTGCAGAACGCCTACGGCCCCGAGGGCATAGGGGCCGCCGCCCTGCTGGTGGGCTCCATCACGGTGCTCTACAACATCCTCGCGGTGATCACCCTGACCCGCAGCCTGGGGGGTGGAAAAGGGCTCAAGCCCATCCTCAAGGGGATCGTCAGAAACCCCCTCATCATCGCCATACTGGCGGCCCTGCCGTTCGGCCTGCTCGGCATAGAGCTGCCCCAGCTGGTGATCGCCACGGGCAACTACTTCGCCAGCATGACGCTGCCGCTGGCGCTGCTCTGCACCGGTGCCAGCCTCAACCTCAAGGCCCTGCGCGGCGGCGCCATGCTGACCGGCTGGGCCACCGCCAACCGCCTGTTCTGCATTCCCGTGCTGCTGGTGCTGGGGGCCTGGGCGCTCGGTTTCAGTCCCCAGGCCCTCGGCATCCTCTTCCTCATCAGCTCCACCCCGACCGCGGCCGCCAGCTATGTGATGACCCGCGCCATGGGAGGTGACAGCGCACTGGCGGCGAACATCATCGCCACCACCACCCTGGGTTCGCTCGTCACCACCAGCCTGGGAGCGGCCCTGATGAACTACCTGGGGTTGATGGGATAAGGCACTGTCGCCATGTGACGGCCCCGGCCATGGGGCGCGCATTGGCGACGAACCTCATCGCCACCATCACCCTGAGCTCGCTCGTCACCACTGACCTGGGGCTTGAACAGCCTATGGGTCCGGCCTCGGGGCTCAGCTGTGTTCACGCTCCTGCTCCAGCACCATTTTTTCATGGGCCAGGAAGAAGGGGCGGTAGAGCACATAGCTGTTGAGGATGCAGACCAGGCTCATCAGGCCATTGCTCCAACTGCCGTTGGCCGCCCAGGCGGCACCGAGAGGAGAGGGCATGGACCAGGGCAGCAGGGCGATGAACTTGTCGAGAAACCCCCACTGGGTCAGCTGCCAGGCGAGCACGGCGTTGATCAGGGGGACGCCGATGAAGGGCAGGAAGAACAGCGGATTCATGATGATGGGGAAACCGAACAGCAGCGGCTCATTGATGTTGAACATCGAGGGGATGAAACCCAGCTTGCCCACCGACTGAATCGAGTGAGAGCGACTGCGCATGGCCATAAACACCAGTGGCAAGGTAGTCCCAATCCCCCCGATCAGCAGGTAGTAGTCCCAGAACCCTTGCAGGAAGATATGGGGCAGGGGCTCTCCTGCCATCAGCGCGGCCTGGTTGGCGCTCACCCCGGCCATCCAGAAGGGTGACAGCAATCCGGTCACTATCAGGGCGCCGTGGATCCCCATGAACCAGAGCAGATGGGCGATCAGCAGGGTGATCAGCAGGGCGGGCAGGGTGTCGGCCCCCACGATCAGGGGCCGGAACAGGGCGGCCATGAAGTCCGGCAGACTGATCCCGAACTGCTGCTTCAACCAGAGCCGCAACAGGCTCAGCGACAGCATGATGAACAGCAGCGGCACTATCAGCTGAAAGCCCCGGCGGGTCATCACCGGCACCTCGTCCGGCATCTGAATGTACCAGCCCCGGCGATAGAAGAGCCGGGTCACCTCCACCGAGTAGAACGCCATCAGCAGGGCCGTGAAGATCCCGGCTCCCCCCAGATAGCCAAACACCCCGGGTTGCAGCGAGCGAAAGTCGATCAGCATCAGGAAGGCCATGCAGCCCCCCAGGCCGCACAGGCGCTCCGGCATTTCGTATGCCTTGGCGAGGCTGGACGCCGCACCGAAGGCGATGATCAGCGCCACCAACCCCAGGGTGTGGGAGTAGACGGGAAACAGGAAAGGATGCAGTGCCCGCGCCAGCCAGTGCAGCCACTGTCCGAAGGCGTGCGGCGTGTCGGGGGCGATGGGAGGATAGAGGATGGGGACCAGCAGGCTGCCGACGATGACGAAGGGCATGGCCAGCTGAAAACCATCGCGCAAGGAGAGCACATGGCGACTGCGGGTCAGCCAGTTGGCAAACGGTACCATGCGCTGCTCTATCATGCCGACCAGCATTGCCATCCATTGCAGATTCATCACGTTATTCGGTTCCTTGTCATCCTGATACCCCTTGTCATCACGGGGCTTGGACGCCATTTTGACGGCTTTGTGGTTTTGTTTCCGTAATATCCTCGACCATTTTGCCATTTCATTACCTCGCTCACACTTCCCGACCCCTTGAACCGGAAAATGCCGATCCCGCTCACACATCAATGGATTTAATTTGGAAACCGGTTTCCAAATTAAATCCATTCGATCCAGAATGCGCCATCCGTTATGAACGTCTGGAGAATCGGGAAATGAAAAGAATCATGTTGTGCTGCTCTTCCGGCATGTCCACCAGCCTGCTGGTCAAGAAGATGAAAGAGGAGGCGGACAAGCGGGGATTGGACGCCGAGATACAGGCCTTCGGAGCGGCAGAGTTCGATCTGCAGATGCCTCGCTACCAGGTGGTGCTGCTGGGGCCCCAGGTCAAATACATGCAGGCCGAGCTGCAGCAGCGTGCCGCGGCCCACGGCGTACCGGTCGACACCATCAACATGATGGATTACGGCATGCAACGGGGTGACAAGGTCCTCGACCATGCCCTCACCCTGATCGGCTGATGCGCAGACCCCAACCAGTGAATGTCACAAGGAAACCTTCATGAACACCCTTTACGAGCGCTTTGTCAGTACCATAGAGAACCGGGTCAGCCCGCTGGCCGGCCGGATCGGCCAGCAGAAATACGTGCAGGCGATCCGTGACGGCTTCATCGCCGCCTTGCCCTTCATGATCGTCGGCAGCTTCATGCTGGTGTTCATCTTTCCCCCCTTCTCACCCCAGACCCAATGGGGATTTGCCCGTGCCTGGCTCGACTTCTCGTCGACCTATCAGTCCCAGTTGCTGCTCCCCTTCCAGTTGAGCATGGGGCTGATGACCCTGTTCATCTCGGTGGGAATAGGCGCCAGCCTGGCGCGGCAGAACGGTCTGGACCCCGTCACCACAGGCCTGCTCTGCCTGATGTCCTTCATGCTGGTGGCCGCCCCCGTCAAGGATGGTGCCATCTCCATGCAGTATTTTTCCGGCCAGGGGATCTTCACTGCCCTGATCACCGCCATCTATGCGGCCGAGGTCTATGCCTTCCTCAAGCGCAACAACATCACCATCAAGTTGCCGCCCCAGGTGCCGACCGGCGTCGCCCGCTCCTTCGAGGTGCTGATCCCTGTGCTGGTGATCATCCTGACCCTGCACCCCCTCAACCTGATCCTGGAGAGCACCACCGGTATGATTTTGCCGGAGGCCATCATGTCGCTGGTCAAGCCGCTGGTGGCGGCCTCCGATTCCCTGCCTGCCATGTTGCTGGCGGTGCTGGTGTGCCAGGTGCTCTGGTTCGCGGGGATCCACGGTGCCCTGATTGTCACCGGCATCATGAACCCGTTCTGGATGGCCAATCTGGCCAACAACCAGGCCGCCATGGCGGCTGGTGAAGCCCTGCCACACATCTTCCTGCAGGGCTTCTGGGATCACTACCTGCTGATCGGCGGCGTCGGCTCCACCCTGCCGCTGGCCTTCCTGCTGCTGCGCAGCAAGGCCGCCCACCTGAGATCCATCGGCAAGATGGGTGTGGTACCTGGCCTGTTCAACATCAACGAACCCATCCTGTTCGGTGCGCCCATAGTGATGAACCCGGTGTTCTTCCTGCCTTTCATCCTGGTACCCATGATCAACGCCACTCTGGCCTGGTTTGCCCTGGATATAGGTCTGGTGGAGCGGGTTGTCTCTCTCACTCCCTGGACCACCCCAGGTCCCATCGGCGCCTCCTGGGCTGCCAACTGGGCCATCAGCCCCATGGTGCTGAGCCTGCTCTGCATGTGCTCCGCCGCTGCCATGTATTACCCCTTCCTGAAAGCCTATGAGCGCACTTTGCTCAAGCAGGAAGAACGGACTGACTCGAAAGAACCGACACTGGCGGCCGCCGCCACCCGTTGATTGCCTGCCGGGGCCGCCTGGCGGCCTCTTTTTTCAAGCTTGGAGTAACAAGAGATGCAATACCGTTTTCCTGAACAGTTCTGGTGGGGCAGCGCCTCCTCCGCCGCCCAGGCCGAAGGCGCCAGCCTCCAGGGCGGCAAGGCCCCAACCATCTGGGATCACTGGTTCGAGCAGTCCCCCAACCGTTTCCATCAGCAGATAGGGCCGGCGCAGACCTCAGGTTTTTATGAGCATTTTCGCGATGACATCCGTCTGCTGAAGCAGCTTGGTCACAACAGCTTCCGCACCTCCATCGCCTGGTCCAGGCTGATCCCGGCTGGCCGGGGGGAGCCCAACCCAGAGGCCGTTGCCTTCTACGACGCCATGCTCGACGAGCTGAAGGCCGAGGGGATCGAGCCCTTTATCTGCCTGTTCCACTTCGACATGCCGATGAGCATGCAGGCACTGGGTGGCTGGGAGAGTCGGGAGGTGGTCGCCGCCTACGCCGAGTTTGCCGAGACCTGCTTCAGGCTGTTCGGTCACAAGGTCAAGCACTGGTTCACCTTCAACGAGCCGATCGTGCCGGTGGAGGGGGGCTACCTCTACGACTTCCACTATCCGAACGTGGTGGATTTTCGCCGCGCCGCCACCGTGGCCTATCACACCATGCTGGCTCATGCCACGGCGGTGCAGCGTTACCGGGAGCTCGGTCAGGATGGTCAGATTGGCATCATCCTGAATCTGACCCCCTCCTATCCGCGATCGCAACACCCGGCGGATCTGAAGGCGGCCAACATTGCGGATCTGATGTTCAACCGCAGCTTCCTGGATCCGGCGGTCAAGGGGGAATACCCCGCCGAGCTGGTCGAGCTGCTGCGGGAATACGATCAGCTGCCGGCCTGCGAGCCGGGCGATGCCGCCCTGCTGGCGGCCGGCAAGATAGACCTGCTGGGGGTCAACTACTACCAGCCGCGCCGGGTCAAGGCGCGCAGCCACGCGGTCAATCCTGCCAGCCCCTTCATGCCGGAGTGGTTCTTCGACTACTACGAGATGCCGGGCCGCAAGATGAACCCGCACCGGGGCTGGGAGATCTACGAGCAGGGGATCTACGACATCCTGGTCAACCTGCGCGACCACTACGGCAACATCCCGAGCTACATCTCCGAGAACGGCATGGGGGTGGAGGGGGAGGCCAGGTTCAAGGGCGAGGACGGCCAGATCCAGGATGACTACCGCATCGGCTTCATCCGGGATCACCTCATCTGGCTGCACAAGGGGCTGTCGGAGGGCTGTCAGTGCCGGGGTTATCACCTCTGGACCTTCATCGACAACTGGTCGTGGAGCAATGCCTACAAGAACCGTTACGGCTTCATCGAGCTGGAGCTGGAGAGCCAGACCCGGCGCATCAAGAAGAGCGGCCAGTGGTTTGCCACCGCCGCCCGTGAGAATGGCTTCGACTGATTATTCTGTCACTTGACCCCTATAAAGAGCGCCAGCCCCAGGGCCGGCGCCCATCATCAAGGAGTGTGTATGTTCGATCTGGAAGAGACCGTCATGGGTCTTATCATCAATGCCGGCATGAGCCGCAGCCTCTGTTTCGAGGCGCTGCGCCAGGCCAGGGCCGGCCAGTTTGCGGAGGCCGATGACCTGCTGCGCCAGGCCGCCGAGGCAGCCAATGCGGCCCACGGGGTACAGACCAGGCTGATCGAGGCGGATGAAGGGGAGGGCAAGATCCCGGTCACGCTGATCCTGGTCCACGCCCAGGACCACCTGATGACCGCCATGTTGGCTCGGGAGCTGGTCACCGAGCTCATCGAGCTACATCGCAAGCTGGCTGCCTGAGGAAGACGATCATGTTGCGACTCGGACTCGACATCGGGGGAACCAAGATCGAGGCTCAACTGCTCGATGGCCAGGGTGTCAGCCTGCTGCGCAGGCGGATCGCGACCCCGACCACGGGGTACGGCGATTTCCTGGCGGCCATCACCGGGCTGGTGAGAGAGATACGGCAGGCGATGGACAGCGTCTTCACCATCGGCATCGGGCTGCCCGGGGCGATCGACCCGCAGACGGGTCGCATCAAGAATGCCAACTGTCTGTTTCTCAACGGACAGGACCTCAAGCAAGACCTGACCCAGGCGCTGGGCCAGCCGGTCTGGCTCGCCAATGACGCCGACTGTTTCGCCCTCTCGGAGGCCGTCGACGGGGCGGGAGAGGCGGGCAGGGTAGTGTTTGGCATCATCCTAGGCACCGGCTGTGGTGGCGGCTTGGTGGTCAATCGCCAGCTCGTCGTCGGTCCCAACGCCATCACCGGGGAGTGGGGTCACAATCCGCTGCCCGGTTATGACCCGGCGCTTGATGGCCCAACCCAACCCTGTTACTGCGGGCGCAGCAACTGCATCGAGCGGTTCGTCTCCGGGACAGGGTTTGCCGGTCGTTTCGTGGAGCGTCATGGCCGTGGGCTGTCCCCCCTCGGGATCATCACGGCCGCCGCCGAGGGGGATCTGGAGGCCGAGGTCCACTATGACCACTTCATCCAGGCCCTGGCCCGCAGCGTCGCCAGCCTGATCAATGTGCTGGACCCGGATGTCATCGTACTGGGGGGCGGCCTCTCCAACATCGTCTCCCTCTATCGCGATCTGCCGGCGGCAGTGATTCCCTACCTGTTCTCGGCGCAGTGCCTCACCCCCATAGTGCCTGCCCGCTACGGGGATAGCAGCGGGGTACGCGGCGCCGCCTGGCTGCCAAGCTGCGTCGAAGGAGCCACCACATGGGCCATCTGAGCCTTGGCCGAGGAGAGCGCGCCGACTCGCCTACCCCGGCGGGCGATGCCTGTCAGGGGCTGAGACACTGCCTCGGGCCCTAGTCCCCCACCCGATTTGATCCATGCCCTTTGCCCTACATTGCGTCGCGATGGGGGAAAGGCATGCCCAAATTTGTCCTCCCTTCGGGGAGACAGATAAATAAGTGCTTGTATATCAAAAACATAAAACTCAAGGAATGATAATAATGAAACTGACAAACCTGTCCGCCCAGCTCCTTGCCATCCTGGCCCTGAGCACCCCTTTCATGGCCAGCGCCGTGGTGGAGACCAACACGGACTTCGGGCGCCTGAGCCTGGGGGGCGATGCGGAGATCAACCTGAACGCGTCCAATACCACCCGTGGCAACGTGCTGGGTCAAACCAGCGAGACCCGCACCGATCGCTGGGACGAGGATGGTCGCCTGCTGCTGAACTTCCTCGGGGTACGGGAGCTGGAAGATGGTCGCTATGGCCAGATCCAGATCCAGCCCACCATAGGCACCAATGGTGGTGCCGGTGCCGACGATGCTTATCTGGGATTCGGCCAGCGCAGCAACTGGGGGATGAAAGTCGGCCGCTTCGAGGCCTACGACATGTTCCCGCTGGGTCAGGACATCTTTGTCGAGCATTCCGGTGACAGCGCCAACGACCTCTACTCCGATGGCAATGGCTATGTCTACATGCTCAAGGAGGGTCGTGGCCGGGCAGGCAAGGGGGGTCAGCTTCTGCTCAACAAAGAGGCGGGCAACTGGTATCTGGAGCTCTCCACCCTGATCGGAGATCGCACCAATCTGTTTGCAGGCCAGCAATACCACGGCTATGCGCTGACCAAAGCCAAAGACTCCATCATCGTGCGTCCCGTCATCGCCTGGAAAGGTGAAAACCTGAAAGTCGCCTTGGGGGCCGAGGGCAATGTGATCAGCGACGCCATCGTCACCAGCGACGACGTCTCGGTATCCGATCGCATGGGTTATGGCCTCACCACCAGCTGGACCCAGGATGCCCTGGTCATCAATGCCAACCTGGCCCGCATGGATGCCGAGGCCGAAACTGATACCACCCTGGGCGCCAACCTGCTCTGGCACAATGCCGGCCTGGGTTACATCTACGCCATCAACGACATCAGCAGCGCCAATCTGAACAACACCAGCGCCGACTTCAGCAAGATGATCGGCAAGCACAGCATCAACACCGTCTACGCCTCCTACAAGATCCCGAGCGTGCTGGACCTGAACAACTTCGATATCTATCTGGGAGCCTACTGGTCCCAGCTGAATGTCGACAGCGGCGAGGTGGACAACATCGATCGCTACGGTGGCCGGGTGCGTTTCAAATATTTCTTCTGATGGAAGCCATATTGGCAGAGGGGGGCAAGGGCCCCCCTTTTCCATTGGTCAGGCTGCCGGCCCTTACCGGAGGTCGCTGGCCTGTGCTAGGATGGAGGCCTGTTAACCGGTTACCGTTGATGAAGCCATGGCCAATATTACCGATGTGTCGCGCCTCGCGAATGTGTCTAAAGCCACCGTTTCCCGCGTCCTGAGCGGCTCGCGCGGCGTGCGTGAAGAGAGCCGGTTGGCCGTGCTGCAAGCCGCCGAGCAGCTGAATTTCCGACCCAATGCCACGGCTCGCTCCCTGGCGACCCAGGCGACGGATTGTGTGGGCATCATCCTCTCCCCCCAGCTTGGCAATCGTCTGGCCAGCATGCTGCCGCTGCTGGAAGGAGCGCTGGCCAAGACAGGCAAGAGCATGCTGGTGCGCTTTGCCGACGAGGCGCAGCAACAGCAGCTGGCGGTCGATGAACTGCTGGGAGGGCGTTGTGATGGCGTGCTGGTGCTCGGTACCAAACAGCCTCTGAATCCGGACCCGCGCCTCATTCAGCTCGATGGGGTGAGCGACACCGGCAACCTCAACCTCAGCTATGACCTGACCTTCGCCACCGAGAGCGCCTGTCGCTTCCTGCTCGGCAAGGGTCACCGCCAGTTGGTGCTGATGCTGGATGACAAACTGTCCCCAGCCGGAAAGAGCGCCATCCAGGGTTATCAGCAGGCACTTCAGCAGCAATCCCTGCCCTATAACAGCCAGCTGGTGATCGACGGTACCGACAACCAGCAGGCGCTGCTCGGCTTGCTCAATCGTTACCTGCCCTTCACGGCGCTGGTGGTGCAGCAAGATGCCCAGGCTGCCGACGCCATGAGGCTGTTGCGCGAGTTCAACCTCCATATCCCTCAGGATGTCTCCGTCATCAGCCTGGAAGGCTCCTCCCTGGCGAGCCAGCTGACCCCGCCGCTGACCTGCATCGAATACCCGAGTGAGCGGCTGGCCCAGGAGAGCGTGCGGGTGTTGCAAGCACAGCTGGCGCAGAGTCTGCGACCGGCCGATGAGCAGCAGAAATTCCAGGGGCGCCTGGTGGTGCGTGAATCCGTGTTGGCCCGCTAGGGCTTGACCTTGCCGCGGGCGTCAGCTTTAGGCTGGGAACACATCCAAAGAGGAGATATCCCATGACCATAGAACTCACCATTTCCGGCATGTCCTGCGGTGGCTGCGCCGCCAGCCTGCAGAAGGCGCTGCTGGCTCAGAGCACCGTCAGCCAGGCCCGGGTCGATTTTGGCAGCCGCAAGGCTGTTATCGAGAGCGAACTGAGCAAGGGCGAGTTGATCGCGCTGATCGAAGCCCAAGGATTCAATGCGGAGTGATTTATCCCTATATGGGTAAAAATCAGACCAATATTCTGTTTACTTGTTTTTATTGTTGAGAGTGATCACTTAAAAACGATTTAAACTGGATGAAAATGCTGCAGTCAACTAACCCAAAAGGATTGCAGCATGACTCACCCTATCCGCAAGACCCTGCTCGCCGTCGTCCTCGGCATGACCCTCTCCCCCCTGGCCATGGCCCTGCCGCAGGTTCATATTCTGGCGACCGGTGGCACCATAGCCGGTGCGGGGCAGTCCGCCACCCAATCCAACTATGAAGCGGGTAAGGTGGCCATCGAGACCCTGATCGCCGCCGTGCCCGAGATGAAGAACGTGGCCGAGGTGCAGGGGGAGCAGGTGGTCAAGATCGGCTCCCAGGACATGAACGACGAGGTGTGGCTCAAGCTGGCAAAGCGGGTCAACGAGCTGCTGGCCAAGGATGACGTGGATGGTATCGTCATCACCCACGGCACCGACACCATGGAAGAGACCGCCTACTTCCTCAACCTGACCGTCAAGAGCGACAAGCCGGTGGTGCTGGTCGGCGCCATGCGCCCCTCCACCGCCATGAGTGCCGACGGCCCGCTGAATCTGTATAACGCCGTGGTCACCGCCTCCGACCCCAGCTCCAAGGGGCGTGGCGTCATGGTCGCCATGAACGACACGGTGCTGGATGCCCGGGACGTCACCAAGACCAACACCACGGGGGTGCAGACCTTCGCCGCCCCCAACTTCGGCCCGCTGGGTTACATCCACAACGGCAAGATCGACTACCAGCGCAGCCCGGCCCGCCTGCACACCAGCAAGACGCCGTTCGATGTGAGCAAGCTCGACAAGCTGCCGCAGGTGGGCATCGTCTACAACTATGCCAACGCCACCGATCTGCCGGCCAAGGCCATGGTGGATGCCAAGTTTGACGGCATCGTCAGCGCCGGGGTGGGCAACGGCAACCTCTATCACAGCCTGTTCGACACCCTGGCCAAGGCAAGCGAGGACGGCATCCGTGTGGTGCGCTCCGCCCGCGTGCCGACCGGCGCCACCACCCTGGATGCCGAGATCGACGACGCCAAGTACGGCTTCGTGGCCGCCGGCACCCTGAACCCGCAGAAGGCGCGCATCCTCTTGATGCTCTCTCTGACCCAGAGCAAGGATCCGGCCCAGATCCAGCGCTGGTTCCAGCAGTTCTGATCCCGGGGCTCAACCTGCTAACCTAAACCCATGAAGAAAGGGCAGGATCGGATCCTGCCCTTTCTTATGGCGCCATCTTCACAGAGAGCGCGCCGTCAGCTCACCATCAGCCAGCCGTAGAAACCCAGGTACACCAGTCCCACGCAGGCCAGCCTGCCCGCCGTCATCCGCCCACGGCTGAAGCCCCACCACAGCAGTACCACCGCCAGCAGGGTCACCAGGGAGGAGACCATCATGGTGCTGTCGAGCAACCAGGGGGTGAACAGCAGGCAGAACGCCTTGGGTATGGTGCCCTGGATCATCATGGCGCCGGAGATGTTGGCCAGCGCCAGCCGGTTCTTGCCCTGACGCACCCAGATCAGCACGTTCATCAGCTCCGGCATCTCGGTCGCCACCGGGCTCAGCAGCAGGGCCGCCAGCACGGGGGAGAGGCCGAACAGCTCACCCATGCTCTCCAGCTGATGAACGAACAGCTGGGCCGCCAGCGCCACCACCACCAGGGCTCCCAGGGTCTGCAGCAGCACCTTGCGTAGGGCCGGGATCTCGGCCTTGGGATCCAGCTTGAGGGGCTCTGGCAACGGAGTCTCGTGGCTGTCGCTCTGTTTCAGCTCGCGCCGCACATAGATCAGATACACCAGCACGAACAGCGGGGCCAGCCAGGTTTTGCCAGTGAAGGCCACCATGCCGAGGGCCACCGCCACCATGAAGATAGCGACAAACCAGGCCTGATCCCGACCTGTCTCGCGCTGCGCCTCGCCATCGATGGCCCTGTGTTCAGGGCCCATGCACAGCAGCAGGGTCAGGCCGACGGCGGCATAGCCTATGGTGGATAGCACCAGGGGGCCACCGAGGGCGGCGCCTATCCCAATCTGTTGCTGGGCGGGGGCATCCCCCATCAGCAGGGCCGTCAGGGTAACTATGCATTCGGGCAGGGCAGTGCCGAGGGCCGCCAGCAGGGAGCCGGTGGCACTCTGGGAGAACTTGAAGTGATGGCCGGTCCATTCGATACCGTTGACGAAATATTCGCAGGCCAGATAGATGGTGACGGCAGAGAGCAGAAATAACAGCAGGGTGATCAACATAATGGGCAACCGCCAGGCGAGCAGAACAACCGATGGACCCGATACGGCTCGCCCGGCTGGCTTGCGTATCGAGGCCAAAGGTCTTGCAGAGCGATAGATGCTATCGCCGCTCATGCCATGGATCTGATGATCCAAGAATGTTGACATGAGCCCTGCCCGGATCACGGGCGGGTTGCTACTCCCCAATGACAGTGCGGGCTTTTTACCAAGAGATGGGTTGCCCCACAAGGAAAATGGCGGCTTATCCCCTCGGCAACTTGTAAGGGGATGTAACCTGGCCACAGACCCACCCCATCAGCTCTGCCCGCCAGGATCCAGATCCCGCCCACAAGATCCTCGCCTTGGCACAGGGATTGCTATGAGTTGACTACTGTCCACATTGACTTGGGAAGGGTGAACGATGAAACGGTGGATCCAACATTTTTACCAGCTGAATCGCCTCAACTGGCTGATGGTCTGGCTGCTGCTCTGCTGCAGCATCATATTGCTGTTCCCGGCCGGGCTGATGAAAGGCGCCGTCAGCCAGTGGGCCACGGCTCACGCCGCCTGGCTGGGGGTCGGCATGCTGATCGCCATCTCCTACTTCTGCAGCCAGGGTTTCCTGATCGCCTGGGAATGGGCCTGCGACGAGTGGCAATCCCGCCGTCAACAGGATCAGCTGGCCCAGATGATAGGCTTCCTCGACTTCAACGAGAAGGCGGTGCTGCGCGAGTTCGTGCTGCAACGGAAAAGCGTCATAAACCTGCCGATCACCGAGCCTGCCGTCAAAAACCTGATGGATGCCGGGGTGCTGACCTATGCCTATGGCAAGCCGGTGCGAGAGAAGGAGGACGAAAACCAGATCCGCGCCCTGATGATTGCGCTGCCGGCACGGCCGCTGCTGACCTACAAGGTGCTGGGGCTGTCGCGCGGCAAGATGAGCGACGAGCAGGTGGAGCAGATCATGAACGCCAGACCCAAGTTTGCCCAGAAGAGTTTCCAGCGCTGAGCCGCCACCATCCTTCAGACAAAAGAGCCGGACTCTGTCCGGCTCTTCGCTATCTGGTTGGGGTTACTCGGTTCTTGCCTTGAGATAACCGGCGTAGTCGGGCACCTGTACGCTGAATGTCTGCTGCATGTGCGGGCTGTCCATGATGAAGTCCGCCGTCGCTTCGTTGGTGGCGACCGGGATGTTCCAGACAGCCGCGAGGCGCAGCAGCGCCTTCACGTCAGGATCGTGCGCCGCGGCATTGAGGGGATCCCAGAAGAAGATCATCACGTCGATCCTGCCCTCGGCAATCAGGGCGCCGAGCTGCTGATCGCCGCCCATGGGGCCGGAGAAGAGGCAGGTGATGGGCAGCTGTGCCTTCTTGCCGAGCAGGGTGCCAGTGGTGCCGGTCGCATAGAGGTGGTGGAGCTTGAGCTCCTCCTTGCGGCGCAGCACCCAGTTCAGCAATGGGGCTTTCATGTTGTCGTGAGCCACCAGGGCCACCCGCTTGTGGGGGGCCATCTCACGTGCAATCAGTTCCATGGAAATCATCCGTAGCAAAGTGATGGGAATAGGGCCGTATCCTAATCGAAAGCGGCGTGCGCTGCTTTGCCCTGCATCGTAACTGTGATCACTGCAATGGTTCAATCCGGCTTGGGGCTGTGCCTCGTTCGCCGGATCCGGCGGTGCGCCCCGTATCGTGAAGGGGGTTGGCTGACTTAGGGACCCCCCCCTGTTGGCCACCTGCCAGGCAGACAGTAACGCCCGTATGTTTCAATTGCATGCCTGGGCTTCAAGGTGGTGGCCCAGAAAAAACCCGCCTTGGCGGGTTGGGGGCAGCTCTTAATGACATCCGCACTCAGGATGATTCGCTATGAAGCTGGGATTGCTGATAGTTTTCCAGGCCGATGCGAGCGATGAGATCGAGCTGGGTTTCCAGCCAGTCGACGTGTTCCTCCTCGTCTTCCAGGATATCCTGGAACAGGTCACGGCTGACATAATCATGGACGGACTCGGCATAGGTGATGGCCGTTTTCAGGTCGGGAATGGCATCCATTTCCAGTGACAGATCGCAGCGCAGCATCTCTTCGACTGTCTCACCGATACGCAGCTTGCCCAGATCCTGCAAGTTGGGCAGTCCTTCCAGAAACAGCACCCGCTTGACCAGCTCGTCGGCATGTTTCATCTCATCGATGGACTCATGATATTCCTTGTGCCCAAGCCCCTTGAGGCCCCAGTCATCGTAGATGCGGGCATGCAGGAAATATTGGTTGATGGCAACCAGCTCATTGGCCAGCACCTTGTTGAGGTGGGCAATGATTTTGGGATCTCCTTTCATCGACATTACTCCTCGTGTTCGAGCCTAGGGCACCGATCACTAGAGCTTAGTCGAGAAAAATGACCATAAGAGGATGGCGAATCGGTGCCTCCGAAAGGGAGAGCATCCGCTCGCTAAGGCGAGGGTCGGGAAGAGGTATCTCATGCCACTTCGTAATAAAGGGGCGCCTGCTCCGACTCCATCTTGTCGATCTCGGTGGCGATGATTTCCATCGCCATGCGCACGCATTTGCCACATTGGGCACCGACTTCCAGCGACTGTTTCAGCTGTCTGAACTCGGTCTTGCCTGCCTGTACCGCCTTGCGGATCTGGTTATCTGTGATGCCGCGGCACAAACACACGTACATAATAGTGGACCTCATGCTGGAATGAGATGAAATCTAAATGAGAATGGTTCGTAATGCAAAGAACGAATGGTAATAAGATCCCCTGCTTGCCAGTGATTCTCCCCTTGAGGAGAATGCAACCATCAGAGAGGAGACGAACATGCTCAAGAAACTATTCAGTGCCCTGTTCAAGGGGCAAGCTGCCCAGATAACCGATGTCACGCCCACCGAATACGCCGGCTATCTCATTTATCCCGAACCCATGGCGGAAGGGGGGCAGTTCCGGCTTGCAGGGCGCATCACCAAGGATGTGGATGGGGTGCTGCAAACTCACCGCTTCATCCGCTCCGATCTGTTCGCCAACCCGGCCGACGCCGAGCGCTTCATGGTGCAAAAAGCCCATACCTTCATCGATCAGATGGGGGAGCGCATGTTTGAGCCACGGGTGAAGCCGGACGACAGTTCAGCCTCATGAGCCCAGCCGAGGTGGATCTCTTGCGCCAGGCTCTCGCTCGCACCGGTGAGCGTCGGCTGATCTGGCTGGAAGGGCTCGAAGCCGACTGCATCAGCCGTGCCGAACCCTTGCTGGGGGAGGCTGTCTTCTGGCTGGGAGACGGCCCCGCATGCCATGGCCCGCTGCCTGCCGCCAAGGCGCTACAACGGCTGGGTCAGGAGTGCGATACCCTGGTGTTCAACGCCTTCAGCGGCTTTCATCCCGATGCCTTCGGCGCCTTGGCGGGCACGTTGCGCGCCGGTGGCCTGCTGCTGCTGCTGACTCCCCCCAGAGAGACGTGGCCAGCCTACCCGGATCCGGACAGGTTGCGACTGGTCGCCCAACCTGAGGATGCCAAGCTGGCGGGTCATGGTTTTATCGCCCGCGTGGTGCGGTTGCTGACAGGGGATCCAGCCCTCTCCTTGATCCCTCCCATCGGCGGCGAGTCCTGGCGTCCTATTGGCGCAAGCCGGCCATTCAGTACCGATCAAGTCCGTGCGCTACCCGCCATTCACAAGGTGTTGCATGGTCATCGCCGCCGTCCGCTGGTGCTGAGCGCGGATCGTGGCCGCGGCAAGAGTGCGCTGCTGGGTCTGGCCAGTGCCGATCTGCTGCGCCAGGATCCCAGCCTGCAGATAGTGGTGACGGCGCCTTCCCAGGCGACCGTCGCCACACTCTTTGCCCATGCATCGGCCGCGCAGGCAGACACGCCAGAGCGACTGGTGGGCCTGACCTATGTGTCGCCAGACCGAGTGGTTCAAGGGGATGTGCAAGCGGATCTGCTGCTGGTGGATGAGGCCGCCGCCATTCCGACCCCGCTGCTGGAGGCCATCCTGGCCCGTCACAGCCGCATCGTATTTGCCACCACCGAGCACGGCTATGAGGGGACGGGACGTGGCTTTCATCTGCGTTTCAAGCGGGTGCTCGATAGGCAGACCCCGGATTGGCAGGAGCTGCATCTGGCGGAACCCATCCGCTGGAGCCGGCATGATCCGCTGGAACCGCTGATCTTCCGATTGCTCGGCCTCAATGCCGACATAGTGGCACCTCAACCCCCGAAGAGACCGAGTTGGCGACGACTGGAGCAGGAGGTGCTGGCCGGGGATGAGGCTCTGCTCAATCGGGTATTCGGCCTGCTCGTCCTGGCCCATTATCAGACAAGCCCCAGCGATCTGCGGTATTTGCTGGAGAGCCCCGATCTCGACATCCACCTGCTGGAGCAGGAGAGGGAGCTGCTCGGTGTTGCCCTGGTGGCCCGGGAGGGAAACATAGCGCCAGCGCTGGCTCATGACATCTGGGCCGGGCGAAGACGTCCCCGTGGTCATCTGCTGCCCCAGTCGCTGCTGGCACATGCCGGCTTCATCACGGCAGGGGAGCGCACCTATGCCAGGGTGATGCGCATCGCCATTCATCCCGCTTTGCATCGCCTGGGACTGGGTTCTTTGTTGCTGGCGCAGCTGGAAATGCACTACCGCACCCAGGGATACGACTATCTGGGGTCAGCCTTTTCTGCGAGTCCCGATGTGCTGCCATTCTGGCTCAAGGGGGGCTTGACGGTATTGCGCATCGGCCTGCAGCGGGATGCAGCCAGTGGCAGCCATGCGGCCTTGTTGCTCAAACCACTGAAAGCGGAGTTCGATTCGGAGCTGACTCAATGGCGACGGCGCTTCGTGAGCCAGTTGCCCACCCTGCTGGCGGGAGAACTCAAGGGGCTGGATCCCGAACTGGTCTGGTTATGCCTGAGAGGAAACGCGGCCGCAGAGGCGCCCGATCTGGATGAGTTCGAGTATCAGGAGATCGACTGCTTTGCCCATCATCACAAGCCGTTCGAGCTGTGCCAAGCCAGCCTGCAACGCTGGCTGGCCAGTCGGTTGACTGCGCTGGATGAGCTGCTCCCCGACGAGCGTCGGCTGCTGATCGCCCCCATCTGGCAGTATGTGCCCTGGGCCGAGTTGGCAAAGACGTTGGGTGTTGCGGGCAAGCCTGCACTGATCAAGCAGCTGCGAAGCCTGCTGGCTCGGTTGTTGGACAAACCGGAGCCCATGGCCTGACAGCGAAGAGATGGCCACGGTGGTACGAGAAGACGCCGCTGGTTGCCACAGATGAACTAGGGGCCCGGGTGGCCCCTTCTCTTTTGTCGAGCGGCCATGGCCGCTCGCTACCGGATGGAGCCCGCGATTGAGCCGTTCAGGGCTATGCCATGGGACTATGGCCACCGCCAGCACACCTCTCATTTATCCCGGATAGGATGCCAACTGCTCTGACTAGCCCCCGTCATCCGGCATCAGTTTGGTTTTTTCAGAATATGGACTAATACTTGAGTGTGACTGAACGTTTAATAAATGCATTATTTTCAGATGGTTAGCGTTTAAGCTGTCAATGCTTGCCATCTTTTCTAACGTGCACAGGGAGTGCAATGTGGGAAAAAATGCAATCAACCATGGCGCATGGATGGTGTGGCTCGCCAGCAGCAGTGTTTCCGCCAACGACATCACATTCAACATGACACGCGGGGCGACCGCGATCAGCCAGCAGGTCTATGACCTGCATATGACGATCTTCTATATTTGCTGCGCCATTGGCCTTATCGTCTTCGGGGCCATGCTCTGGTCCATAGTCCACCACAGAAAGTCTCGCGGCGCCAAGGCCGCCCAATTCCACGAGAGTACCCGCATCGAGCTGCTGTGGACGGCCATCCCGGTGCTGATCCTGGTCGCCATGGCGGCCCCGGCGACCTCGACATTGCTGAAGATGGAGGATACCTCCAAAGCCGAGCTGACCGTGCTCATCACGGGCTCGCAATGGAAATGGCATTACAAATACCTCGAGCATCCGGTGGAATTTTACTCCTTGCTGGCGACCAGCAAGAAGCAGATCTCGGGCGACGAGCCCAAGAGCGGCACCTATCTGCTGGAAGTGGATCAGCCTCTGGTGTTGCCCGTTGGCAAGAAGATCCGATTTCTGATGACCTCGGATGACGTCATTCACTCCTGGTGGGTTCCGGCCTTTGCCGTGAAGAAAGATGCCAATCCCGGTTACATCAACGAATCCTGGACCCGGATCGACAAGGCTGGCACCTACCGAGGGCAGTGTGCCGAGCTGTGCGGTAAAGACCACGGCTTCATGCCCATAGTGGTGGTGGCCAAACCGGCCGGGGAGTTCGATGGCTGGATCGCCAAGACAGCGGCAGATCAGGCGGCAGCCAAGGCCCAGCAGCAGGACCTGGCCAGCCAGACCATGACGCTGCCGCAGGCTATGGAGCTGGGAGAGAAGGTGTTCCTGGGTCATTGCGCCGCCTGCCATCAACCCGCGGGTACGGGGTTGCCCGGCATCTTCCCGGCCCTCAAGGGCAGCAAGGTGGCGACACTGCCAGAACATAGGGACCAGCACCTGGACATAGTCCTGCATGGCAAGAGCGGGACTGCGATGCAGCCCTTCGGCAAGCAGCTGACGGCGCAGGAACTCGCCGCCGTCGTAACATACGAGCGCAATGCCTGGGACAACAAGACCGGTGATGTCATTCAGGCTGCAGAGGTGCAGTCCCTTCTGAACCCCGTCGATCCAAACAAGGACAAGTGAGGCGCCAGCATGAGTGATGGAATCACGGATACCCTGCACAGCGAGCACGCCCACCAACCTGCATCGGGCCTGAGGCGCTGGCTATACACCACGAATCACAAAGATATCGGCACCCTCTATCTGCTGTTCGCCCTGACCATGTTTTTCACCGGTGGCGCCATGGCTATGGTCATTCGGGCCGAGTTGTTCCAGCCTGGGCTGCAACTGGTCGAGCCCCTGTTCTTCAACCAGATGACCACTGTGCATGGCCTCATCATGGTCTTTGGCGCCGTGATGCCAGCCTTCACTGGCCTCGCCAACTGGCTGATCCCCATCATGATCGGGGCCCCGGACATGGCACTGCCCCGAATGAACAACTGGAGCTTCTGGATCCTGCCGCTTGCGTTTCTGATCCTGCTGTCGAGCCTGTTCATGGAGGGCGGTGGCCCCAGCTCGGGCTGGACCTTCTATGCCCCCCTGTCCACTAAGTACAGCGGCAACAGCACGGCGCTGTTCGTTTTCGCCATCCACATCATGGGGATTTCATCCATCATGGGGGCCATCAACGTCATCGTCACCATCTTCAACCTGCGGGCGCCGGGCATGGGCTGGATGAAGATGCCGTTGTTTGTCTGGACCTGGCTTATCACGGCCTTCCTGCTCATCGCTGTCATGCCGGTCCTGGCGGCAGCGGTGACCATGGTACTGACGGACAAATATTTCGGTACCAGCTTCTTCGATGCGGCCGGGGGCGGGGATCCTGTGCTGTTCCAGCATATCTTCTGGTTCTTTGGCCATCCGGAGGTGTACATCATGATTCTGCCGGCCTTTGGCATCGTCTCCAGCATCATTCCCACCTTCTCTCGCAAGAAACTGTTTGGCTATCGCTCCATGGTCTATGCCACCAGCAGCATCGCCTTGCTCTCCTTCATGGTCTGGGCTCACCACATGTTTACGACAGGGTTGCCCGTGGTCGCCGAGCTGTTCTTCATGTACGCCACCATGCTGATCGCGGTGCCGACCGGGGTGAAGGTATTCAACTGGGTTGCCACCATGTGGCGGGGGTCATTGACGTTCGAGACCCCCATGCTGTTTGCCATCGCCTTCATCACCCTGTTCACCATAGGTGGCTTCTCGGGGTTGATGCTGGCCATGATCCCGGCCGATTTCCAATATCACGATACCTATTTTGTCGTGGCCCATTTCCATTATGTGCTGGTCACCGGCGCCGTCTTCTCGATCCTGGCCGCCGCTTATTACTGGTTGCCCAAATGGACGGGACACATGTATGACGAGCGACTCGGGCAGTGGCATTTCTGGTGCTCGCTCATTTCGGTCAATGTGCTCTTCTTCCCCATGCATTTCGTCGGTCTGGCAGGCATGCCCCGTCGCATTCCGGATTACGCGCTGCAGTTTGCCGACTTCAACATGCTGATCAGTCTCGGCGGTTTCGCCTTCGGGCTGTCGCAGTTGCTGTTCGTCTGGGGGGTGATCAAGTGCATCAGAGGAGGCAGGCAAGCGAGCAATCAGGTGTGGGAAGGGGCGGAGGGGCTGGAGTGGACGCTCTCATCCCCCCCTCCCTACCACAGCTTCAAGACCCCGCCAGAGGTGCGGTAAGGAGGCCATATGGCTCAGGTCAATCACGGTCCCCTGCTCAGAAAGCTGGCCCTGGTGGTGCTTGTCATGTTCGGGTTCGCTTTTGCACTGGTGCCGCTGTATGACGTCTTCTGCAGGATCACTGGCCTCAACGGCAAGACTGCAGTACAGCCTGCTACGGTTGAGCGAGCTGTGATCGACAGCAAACGGACCATCCAGATCGAGTTTCTTGCCCATGCGGACACCCAGATGCCGTGGCAGTTCAGCGGCGAAACGGCGCGGTTGTCGGTGCGGCCGGGTGAAATGAAGCTGGTCAATTATCGGGTGTTCAATCCCACCGATCGCACCATGATTGGTCAGGCGGTGCCGTCGGTCTCGCCCGGTCCCGCCGCCGCCTATTTGAAGAAAGTGGAGTGTTTTTGCTTCAACCGTCAGGAGTTGCAGGCGGGGGAGAGCAAGCTGATGCCGCTCAAGTTTTATGTCGACCCCGATTTGCCCGACAACATAAACACCATCACGCTCTCCTATTCACTCTATGACATCACTCAGTCCACCCCAGCCCCGACGCTGGCGCAGAGGAAATAATCATGGCCAAAGTGAACCAGACGTATTATGTCCCGGACCAGAGCCGCTGGCCCATCATAGGGGCGGTGGCCTTGTTTTTCCTGGCTTTCGGAGCGGGGCATCTGGTCAATGAAGTGGCGAGCAAGCAGGACGGGGTCGGCCGGTATTTGATGATGGCTGGCGTTGCCTTGCTGGTTTTCATGCTGTTTGGCTGGTTTCGCCACATCATCCAGGAGTCCATGACCGGGCTCTACAGCGCCCAGATGGATCGCTCCTTCCGGCAAGGCATGGTCTGGTTCATCTTCTCCGAAGTGATGTTCTTCCTGGCCTTCTTCGGGGTGCTGTTTTATGCCCGCCAGCTTGCGATGCCCTGGCTGGATGGCGCGGGCAACAAGGCGATGACGGCACAGTTGCTGTGGCCGGATTTCTCGGCGCACTGGCCCATGGTCAAGACCCCTGGAGGGACCACGACCCAGGCCATGCCCTGGCACGGTATCCCCCTCATCAATACCCTGATCCTGCTCGGATCCTCCGTCACCCTGCTGTTTGCACATACCGGGCTGGAAAATGGCAAACGCAGTCGTCTCAAGGGAATGCTGCTTGTGACCGTACTGCTCGGGTTGGCGTTCCTCTGGCTGCAAGGCTATGAATACCTGCATGCGTACCGGGATCTGGGGCTGCGACTGGACTCCGGCATCTACGGCAATACCTTCTTCATCCTGACCGGATTCCATGGCTTGCATGTCACCCTGGGGACTGTATTCCTGCTGATCATATGGCTGCGGATAGTGCTGAAGGATCACTTCACCGCCGAGCGCCACTTCGCCTTCCAGGCCGCGGCCTGGTACTGGCACTTCGTCGATGTGGTCTGGCTCTGCCTCTTCGTGTTCGTCTACCTCCTCTGAGGTCGGGATCAGTAAGGGCGCGGGTTGGGCTCCAGCCAGCCCATCATCAGGGAGAGCAGCAGGATGACGACCACCAGCAGGGAAAAGAACACCCGGCGCCCCAGCGGGGCCGACATCTTCTGGGGGTGACCCGTGGTCATCATCAACCAGAGGGCATGAAACAGTTGTCCTATGATGAGCAGCAGCATCAGTACCAGCACTATCTTGATCAACATGTTGGAGCCCTCCGTTATATGCGTGACATGGCAACATGGGATAAGCAGCGACCATGGCATCACAGGCGCTGGATCGTACTGATGTTCACTCTGGTTGTGACGGCCGGTTTGTGCAAGCTGTCGCTCTGGCAGTGGCAGCGTGGGATGGAGAAAGAGGCCTGGCTGGGGCGGATGGCGGTGGCACAGCAGGTGGCACCAATGACGCTTTCCCGGATCGACTGGCACAATCTTGAGTCACTGGACGGCATGTCACTGGGAGGGGAGGTCGAATGGGTGTCCCCTCATGTCTGGCTGCTGGACAACCAGGCGGTGGCGGGCGAGATCGGCTATGACGTCATCATACCGGTACGCGCCGGTGATGCCCGTCCCTTGTTGCTGGTCAATCTGGGCTGGGTGCCTGCACCCGCCAGCAGGCAGCAACTGCCAGGGCCCGTCATCCCGGCAACTCTGGAGCTCGACGGTCTGCTGCGCACGACCCCCGGTGGCGTCTTGCTGGGTCAGAACATCGAATCCGGCCCCTATCCTAACCGGCTGCAGTCCATCAGGGTGGATGCCCTGAGCGAGATCCTCGGTTCACCCCTCGCCGATGCCGTGTTTTATCAAAGGCACACACCCTTCCTCTATCACTACCAGCCGAATGTCATGCCGCCCGAGAAGCACAGGGCATATGCAGTGCAATGGCTTGGGCTGGCGCTGGTGATGCTGGTGGGGGGCTTGGTGCTGACAAGGAGGTTGTCCCCATGAACTCATGGTCAAGATGGAAGGTACCTGTCCTCTTTGCGCTGGTGATACTGCTGCCTGTGGTTCTGGCTGCACTGACCCTGAGGCAGGGCTGGTATGAACCCGGCACCCGCAACAAGGGTGCCTGGTTGGATCAGGATGTTTATCTGTTGCAACCACTCCCGCCCCATCAGAGCAAATGGCGGCTGGTCTATCTGGCCGCCCGGCGCTGTGAGGCGCAATGTCAGCAGGTGCCCGAGTTGATGTCGCGGATCCAAAGCGCCCTTGGCCGCAACCTGGACAAGCTGGATCTGGTGCGACTCACCGATACGCCGCCGCGCGGGGTGAACGGAATCGGAGCTGTACGGGCGGGCGATATGATGCTGGTGGACTCGCAAGGGCTGGCCATCCTGCGCTACGAGGTACCGGCCAGCACGGCGGCGTGGCCACTGCTTGGCAAGGCAGTGCTGTCGGATCTGCAGCAACTGCTCAAGTATCAGCGAGGTGTGCAATGAACGCGCACCTGAGGACTGTGTCGTGTGTTCTGTCGCCATTATCCGGAGACAAGCGTCAGCGAGGTGCCGTATGAAGATACAGAAGCGACTGGCATCGATCGCTATCGCGCTGGCGGTGCTGGTGATCCTGCTTGGGGCCTATACCCGACTGACGGATGCCGGGCTGGCCTGCCCCGATTGGCCCGGCTGTTACGGTTCCCTGGCCGTCCCCCAGTCCGCGCATTTGGAGCGTGCGGCCCAGCTCTACCCGGACACGCCGCTGGAGCCCCACAAGGCGCGCAGCGAGATGGTGCACCGCTACTTTGCCGGTGTGCTGGGAGGTGTGATTGCGCTGCTGTTCGTGCTGAGCTTGCGTGCTGGCGGCCGTCTGCGTCGCCTCTCGGGGGCCTTGCTGGTGCTGGTGGCTGGGCAGGCTGCCCTGGGCATGTGGACGGTGACGCTGGCGCTGCACCCTCTGGTGGTGACCACCCACCTGCTGGGTGGGTTCGCCATCCTGACTCTGCTCTGGCTCTACCAGGCCGAGCTTGCGCGCTTCCCCGCGAACGCGCCCGTCTGCTGCGGTCAGGGCTTGCCCTGGCTCGGCAATGCGGCCTGTGGCGTGCTGCTGCTGCAGATAGCGCTGGGTGGCTGGACGTCGGCGAACTATGCGGCCATGGCCTGCGTCGAGTTGCCTCTCTGCCAGGGGAGCTGGCAGGCGCAATTGAACTGGGAGGAGGCCTTTCATCTGCCACTTGGCCACGCCAGCTATGAGTTTGGGGTGCTGAGCAAGGAGGCGCGCCAGACCATCCATATCGCCCATCGTCTGGGGGCCCTTGCCACCGCGCTGCTGGTGGGGGGCTTTGCCCTCACCCTGATCCGTCATGGGGCCCCATTGCGTTTACTGGGGGGGCTCTTGCTGGTCCTGCTGCTCGTGCAAATTGTCTTGGGGCTGGCGAATGTCCACCTGGCCCTGCCGTTAGCAAACGCCCTCGCGCATAACCTGGTGGCGGCGCACCTGCTGGTGTGTTGTGTGCTGGCCCGTGGGCGGCTCTCTCGTCCCCGGATTTCCCCCTTGCTGTCGCCCGAGGCGATCAGGAGTCAGACATGAACAGCAAGCCCTTGACAGGCCTCATCGACCCCCGGCTGCTGCGGGATTATTACCAGCTGACCAAACCCAAGGTGGTGGCCTTGCTGTTGCTGACCGCCTGGGTCGGCATGCTGCTGGCCGAGCCGTCCCAGGCCTTCCTTGACGAGATGGTGCTGGGGCTGGCGGGGATAGGGCTGCTAGCGGCCGGGGCGGCGGCCATGAACCACTCCCTTGACCACGGCATCGATGCCCAGATGCGCAGAACGCGCTGGCGACCGGTCGCCATGGGGCGGATCGGGCCCAAGTCTGCGATGGCGTTTGCACTCTGGCTGGCGTTGGCGGGCTTCGCCTTGCTCTACTGGGGCGTGAATCCCCTGACCGCCTGGCTGACCCTGGCCAGCCTGTTTGGCTATGCGATCGTCTATACCCTGCTGCTTAAACGGGCCACGCCACAGAATATCGTGATCGGCGGGCTGGCGGGTGCCATGCCACCGCTGCTGGGCTGGACCAGCATCACGGGAGGGCTCTCGGCCGAACCCTGGCTGCTGGTGATGATCATCTTCACCTGGACGCCGCCCCACTTCTGGTCCCTGGCCATCCACCGGCGTGATGAGTATGCCGGTGCGAACATTCCCATGCTGCCCGTCACCCACGGCATAGCGTTCACCAAGACGGCGATCCTACTCTATCTGCTGATCCTGACTCTGGTCTGCCTGCTGCCCTACCTGATCGGCATGTCCGGGCTGCTCTATCTGATCAGCAGTCTGGCGCTGAATCTGTTGTTCTGTTGGCATGGCTGGTTGCTGAAGTATTCGGAGCGCCCCGGTCAGGCGATGCGCACCTTCCGCTTCTCCATCTATCACCTGATGTTGCTGTTCGGTCTGCTTATTCTGGATCACCACTGGCTGTGGCGGTTGTCGTAGGAGGAGGTATCTGGCAGGGGATTTGGGTCGTTGTTTACGCATTCAGGCTGGCCCCGGGGCCAGCCTGAATCATGTTCAGAGCTTGACCATGATGTGGCGCGGTACAGTGTAATCCTCCAGCGCGTAGAGGGAGAGATCCTTGCCGTAACCGGACATCTTCATGCCGCCGTGGGGCATCTCCGAGGTGAGCATGAAGTGGGTATTGATCCAGGTGCAGCCATATTGCAGGTGGCTGGCCACTTTGCTCGCCAGACTCAGATCCCGGGTCCAGACCGAGGAGGCGAGGCCGTAGTCCGAATCGTTGGCCCACTGCACCACCTGTTCGGCGTCGCCAAAGCGGGTCACCGACACCACGGGGCCGAACACCTCCCGGCGCACTATTTCATCCTCCTGGCGGGCGTGGGCTATCAGGGTCGGCTCGAAGAAGAAGCCGTTGCCGGCGCGGATCTTGCCGCCAGTGGTCACCTCAACATGGCCGCTGCTCTGGGCCCGCTCCACGAAGCTGGCCACCCGGTTGCGCTGGCGGTCAGAGATGAGCGGCCCCATCTCCACCCCTTCCTCACGCTGGCTGCCCACCTTGATAGAGGCCACGGCCTCCGTCATGGCGGCGACGAACTTGTCGTAGATCTTGCCCTGGGCATAGATGCGGCAGGCGGCGGTGCAGTCTTGTCCTGCGTTGTAGAAGCCGAAGGTGCGAATGCCGGCCACCACGGCCTCCAGATCCGCATCGTCGAAGATGATGACGGGCGCCTTGCCCCCCAGCTCAAGGTGGGTGCGCTTCATGGTGCGGGCGGCGCTCTGCAGTATCTTCTGGCCGGTGGCGATGTCACCGGTCAGCGACACCATGCGCACCAGCGGGTGCTCCACCAGCGGCGCTCCCACGCTCTCACCCCGGCCGCAGACGATGTTGATGACGCCGCGGGGGAAGAGCTCGCTGGCGAGCTCGGCAAGGCGCAGGGCGGTGAGCGGGGTCTGCTCTGAGGGTTTGAGCACCACCGTATTGCCGGCGGCGAGCACGGGGGCCATCTTCCAGGCCGCCATCATCAGCGGATAGTTCCAGGGGGCGATACTGCCCACCACGCCGATGGGATCCCGGCGGATCATGCTGGTGTGTCCCTCTATGTATTCCCCCGCCAGCGGTCCCTGCAGGCAGCGGGCCGCCCCGGCAAAGAAGCGGAAGCAGTCCACCACGGCGGGAAGCTCGTCATTGAGGACCGCCAGATAGGGCTTGCCGCAGTTGAGGGATTCGAGCGCCGCAAGCTCTTCGGCGTGGCGCTCTATGGCATCGGCCAGGCGCAGCAGCAGGGTGCTGCGGCTCGCCGGGGTGGTGCGGCTCCACTGGGCGAAGGCGCGCTGGGCACCGTTGACCGCCCGGTTCACCTGCTCGAACGAGGCTTCGGGCACCGAGGCGAGAAGCTCCCCGGTGGCCGGGTTGAGAATGGGCTCGGCCTGGCCGTCACCGGTCACGAACTGGCCGTCGATCAAGAGTTGGGTAGAGAATTTCATGGTTGCATCCTTGCGCAGGCGTTGAGTCATTATTTGCCACTGCCGGCGACGTCCTGGCCGTCGCGGGTGAGGTAGTAGGCAAGCAGAATGGGAATGGTGGTCACGGCCACTATGATGAGGGCCACCACGTTGGTGACGGGCCTATCCCGTGGACGGATCAGCTCCTGATACATCCAGATGGGCAACGTGGTCTGCTGGCCCGCAGTGAAGGTGGTGACTATCACCTCGTCAAAGCTCAGGGCAAAGGCCAGCATGCCCCCCGCCAGCAGCGCCGTGGCGAGGTTGGGCAGGATCACATAGCGCAGGGTCTGGAAGCCGTCGGCCCCGAGATCCATGGACGCCTCGATCAGCGACTGGTTGGTGCGGCGAAAGCGCGCCAGCGCATTGTTGTAGACCACCACCACACAGAAGGTGGCGTGGCCTATGACGATGGTCCAGAAGCTGAACGGGATCTCCATCAGGCCGTAGGCGGAGCGCAGCGCTATGCCTGTGACTATGCCGGGCAGGGCGATGGGCAGCACCAGCAAGAGCGACACCACCTCCTGGCCGAAGAAGCGGCTGCGGGCTATGGCTCCCGCCGCCAGGGTGCCGAGCACCATGGCCGCCAGGGTCGCGAGCCCCGCCACCTCCAGCGACAGCTGGATGGCGCGCCACACGTCGGGGCGGTTCAGGGTCACCTCGAACCACCTGAGGGTGAGCCCGGGGGGCGGGAACTGGTAGCTCTTGCTCTCGCTGGTGAAGGCGTAGAGGAAGATGAAGAGGATCGGGAAGTGCAGGAACAGCAGACCGCCGATGGCCGCGTACTTGAGCAGGCCGGAGGCCTGGTTCATGGGTGGATTAGAGCGCATCGAAGGCCCCCAGACGTTTGGCAATGGTCAGGTAGATGGCGATGATGAGGATGGGCACCAGTGAGAAGGCGGCGGCGAAGGGCAGGTTGCCCGCCGTGCCCTGCTGCATGTAGACCACCTGGCCTATATACATGGTCGAGTTGCCTATGATGCCGGGAATGATGTAGTCACCAAGGGTCAGGGAAAAAGTGAAGATGGAGCCCGCCACCACGCCGGGCAGTGCCAGCGGCAGTATCAGGGTGCGGAAGGTCTGGGCCGGAGTCGCCCCCAGATCGCTGCTCGCCTCCAGCAGGGAGCGCGGGATCCGCTCCACCGCCGCCTGAATGGGCAGGATCATGAAGGGCAGCCAGACGTAGACGAAGACGATGAAGGTGCCGAGCCGCGAAAACGACAGCGAAGGGCCGCCAATCACCGGCAGGGAGAGGATGCCGTCCAGCAGCCACTCCAGCCCCAGGCTGTCCGCCAGCCAGCTGATCACCCCCTCCTTGGCCAGGATCAGCTTCCAGGCATAGACCCGCACCAGATAGCTGGACCAGAGCGGCAGCATGATCCCCACATAAAACAACGCCCGGGTCTTGCCGCTGGTGTAGCGCGCCATGTAGTAGGCGATGGGGAAGCCGAGCAGGGCGCAGGCCAGGGTCACCAGCAGCGACATGCCGACGGTACGGCCGATGACGTCCAGGTTTTCCGGCCGCAGCAGGGCGATGAAATTTTGCAGCCCCAGCTCGTGGCGCACCTGACCGCTGAACTCGTCCAGCCCGAAGAAGGCGTTGGAGAGCAGCATCAGCAGGGAGCCCACATAGATGATGCCGAGCCAGAGCAGGGGCGGCCCGAGCAGTATCCCCAGCAGCAGGCCGGGACGGCCGTAGAGCAGGGTGGAGAGGCGCCGCAGCGGCCGCAAGCGTGCAGGTTCGGTAGCGTGGCTCATGGCTAGACTCGCGCTGTGGGGGAGGCTCATGGCTGAGCCCCCGATCCTGAGGCACTCAGGCGGTGGATGGCCTGCTCAGGCCAGCTGAGGCTGACCCGGGCGCCACGGGCCAGACGGGCCTGCCCCTCGTTGGGGTGATTGACGATGATCTCGAGCTGCTCTCCCAGGCTGACCCGGTAGCGCACGAAGGGGCCCAGATACTCCACCTCGCGGATCTCCCCCGACCAGCCCGGCATGCCCGCCTCGCCGAGCCGGATCCGCTCCGGGCGCACCATCATCTGGTGCTCATCACCGCACAGCCGTTTGGCCTGCTCCCCCTCGAACAGGTTGACTGTGCCGACGAAGCGGGCCACAAACGGCGTCGCCGGAGCATCGTAGATGGTATCCGGCGCGGCTATCTGCTCTATCTTGCCCTGACTGAAGATGCAGATGCGGTCGCTCATGGAGAGCGCCTCCTGCTGATCGTGGGTGACGAAGATGAAGGTGATGCCGAGCTGGCGCTGCAAGGCTTTCAGCTCGAGCTGCATCTGCTCGCGCAGCTTGAGGTCGAGCGCCCCCAGCGGTTCGTCCAGCAGCAGGATGCGCGGCTGGTTGATGAGGGCCCGGGCGATGGCGATGCGCTGGCGCTGGCCGCCGGAGAGCTGCCCCGGCTTGCGGCTGCCGACGCCGGGCAGGCGCACCAGCTCCAGCATCTCGTCCACCTTGCGGTGGCGTTCCGCCTTGGGCACCCCCCTGATCATCAGGCCGTAGCCGATGTTGTCCCGCACATCCATGTTGGGGAAGAGGGCGTAGTCCTGAAACACGGTGTTGAGGTTGCGATCATAGGGCGGCACCTGGGAGCAGGGCTCGCCAAACAGCCGGATCTCCCCCTCGCTCGGGTACTCGAAGCCCGCGATCATCCGCAGGCAGGTGGTCTTGCCGGAACCACTCGGGCCCAGCAGAGTGAAGAATTCTCCGGACGGGATCTGGAAGGAGATGTCGTCGACCGCCTTCACCTCGCCGTAGTGGCGGCTGACCCGGTCAAATTGTACGGCTGTCATGGTACATCCTTGTCATCGAACAGGGCCGGGTCTCCCCCCGGCCCGTTGTGGGGCGACTTGCTGGTGTGGACTGTCTGGACTCAGCGGCCACCCAGAATGGCGATATAGTCGGACACCCAGCGGTAATAGGGCACGCAAGTCCCCTGACTCTTGCACTGGGAGACTGGGGTTCGCCAGAAGTGCACCTTGTCGAAGTTCTCTATGCCGTTGGTCTTGCAGCCCTCTTTGCCCAGCAGGGAATTGCCCTCGCAGGCGGCGGGCACCACGGGCACGGAGCCGAACCAGGAGGCGAGATCCCCCTGCAGCTTGTTGTTCAGGGAGTGCTCCAGCCACTGGTAGGCGCAGGTGAGGTGCTTGGCCTCGCTGTGCACCATGCTGGTGTCGGCCCAGCCGGTAACCCCCTCCTTGGGTACAGTGGTGGCGATGGGCTGCTTGTCGGCGATCAGGGCATTGGCCTGGAAGGGCCAGGAGCCGGAGGCCACCACTCCCTCGTTCTTGAAGTCATCTATCTGGACGAAGGCGTCGTGCCAGTAGCGCCCCACCAGCTGGCGCTGCTTTCGCAGCAGATCGAGGGAGGCCTTGTACTGCTCCTCGTTCAGCTCGTAAGGATCCTTGATGCCGAGTGCCGGCTGGTGGGTCATCAGGTAGAGGGCGGCATCGGCGATGTGGATGGGGCCGTCGAACGCCTGCACCCGCCCCTTGTTGGACTTGCCGTCCGGCAGGGTCTGCTCCTCGAACACCACGGACCAGGAGTCCGGCGCCTTGGGGAACACCTTGGTGTTGTACATCAGGATGTTGCCACCCCACTGGTAGGGGACGCCGTAGTGCTTGCCCTCCACAGTGTGCCAGGGAGCATTCTGCAGCCGGGGATCTATCTTGCTGTAACTCGGGATGAGCGCCAGGTTGAGCGCCTGCACCTTGCCCCCCGCGATGAGGCGCAGGCTGGCGTCGCCGGAGGCGGTCACCAGATCGAAGCCCCCCTCGTTCATCAGGGCCACCATCTCGTCCGAGGTGGCGGCCGTCTTGACGCTGACCTTGCAGCCGGTCTCCTTCTCGAAGCCGGTCACCCAGTCGTAGTTCTTGTCAGTCTCGCCACGCTCCACGTAGCCTGCCCAGGCCACGATATTGAGCTGGCCTTCGCCCTTGCCGAGCTCGGTCGGGGCGGCCTGGGTCTGGCCTGCCAGCAGGGCGGGGATCAGGGCCAGTGTCAGGGGGGTCAGTTTCATCTTGCTCTCCTTGCATGATCTGGAGCCATGCGATACCGCAATGGCAATTAACATCCTGTTAACCAGTCATGAGCGTAGGAGAAGGCAGTGGTAATGAGAATTTCAATTTTTAACGCCAGAGGTATCTGCCAAATCTATATCGAGTGCAGATGAATCTTATTTTTGATGACGGAGCGACGATCCCCCAGAGGGCGCTGGCTAGCGGGAGGCCGGCTGGCGGGCCCGCAGCCGGCTCTGATCCCGCGCTATGTCGATGAACTCGCGGGCGGTCCAGTCCAGCCGCGAGCCGCGGCGCCACACCAGGCCGATGTCGATGGCGGGGATGGGTTCCTTGATGGGGCGGGCCTCCACTCGCTCCTGCTCCAGAGACCAGGGGCGATAGGCAAAGTCCGGCAGCAGGGCGACCCCGAGCTGGCTCGCCACCAGGCTGCGTACCGCTTCCACCGAGGCGGTGCGCAGCACAGTGCGAGGGGAAATGCCGTAGCGGCGCAGGCCGGCCCCTATGATCTGATCCAGCTGATCGGCGGTGAGCGAGATCATGGGCTCATCCCCCAACGCCTTGAGGGAGAGGGTCGATTCCGCGCAGAGGGGGTGGTTGGCGGCGAGCCAGAGCCGCAGGGGGGAGCGGGTCAGCAGCTCGGTATCGAACGCCTCCTGGCGGATGGTGCGGTTGGTCATCAGTATCCCCACGTCCACTTCGCCGTTGACGATCTGATGCTCCAGAAACGGCTGCTCATCCTCCTTCACCTCGATGCGCACCGCCGGAAAGGCGCGGCGAAAGCGGCCGATCGCCTCCGACAGGTAGTAGCCGGCTACCAGCGTCGTCACCCCTATGGTGAGCTGCCCCTGATCCTGCTGGGCCACCGCCTTGAGGGACTGGCCGGCTTCGGTCATGGCGCCGAGAATGCGCCTGGCATGGAGCAGGAACTGGTGGCCCTGGGCCGTCAGGGTGACGCCGCGCGGGTTGCGCTCGAACAGAGCGGCGCCGAGCTCGGTCTCCAGCTCGCGGATGGCGCTGGTGACCGCCGACTGGGAGATGTGCAGTTCGGCGGCGGCGCGGCTCACGGAGAAGCTGTCGGCCACGGCCACGAAGTAACGGATCTGGCGAAAGGTAAAATTCATCTGGGCATCCTGCCACGGGCGACGAGGTTGGCTGCCAGCTTAACCCCGAACTTCCCCCAAGCAAAAGGCGCCGTGATGGCGCCTTTATCATTATTTTTCCTGCTGTTAGCGGGAGCTGGCCGCCTCGATCACCGGCACCCGGTTCACCGCCTTGCCCAGATAGGCGAGGGTGATGGTCACTATGATGCAGGTGAAGCTGAGCCACATGTAGGGCAGGTAGTCGAGGGTGGCCACCCCCAGCACCCCGGCCATGAAGATGCCATTGTCGCTCCAGGGCACCATGCCGCAGGTGAGGGTGCCGCCGAACTCGGCATTGCGGGAGAGGTTCTTGCGCGCCAGTCCCAGTCGGTCGTAGTTCTTGGCCATGATCTTGGGGGTCAGGATCAGCGACACATACATGGCGGAGCCGAACACGTTGGCCAGGAAGGCGGTGCCTATGGTGTGGCTGGTCAGGCTGCCGACGCTGTTGATGCGCTTCTCGAAGGCGTTTGCGATCACTTCCAAAATGCCGACCTTCTCCAGCAGGCCGCCAAAGCCCAGACCGAAGATGATGACGGCCACCGAGCCCAGCATGGACTCCATGCCGCCGCGGCCCAGGATGTTGTCGATGAAGTCGACCCCGGAGATGATGGGGAAGGGGCTGTAGGCGGAGTGCATCGCCTTGACCGGATCCATGTCCTGGAAGGCGATGGCCCAGACAAGGCCCAGCAGGGCGCCGAAGCTGATCACCGGGAAGGCGGGTTTGCGGTTCGCCAGCAGGCCCAGCACCAGGATCACCGGCACTATGGCCAGCGGCGTGATGTTGAACTGCTTGTCGAGGGCTTCCATCACCAGGTTGACCTGCTCCAGGCTGACGTTGCCGGAGTACTGCATGCCGACCACGGTGAACAGGGCGGCGGTGATGACGTAGGAGAAGAGGCTGATGGGCAGCATCCCCTTGATGTGTTCCACCACGTCGACGTTGGACATGGTCGATGCCAGCACCACTGAGTCGGAGAGGGGGGAAAGCTTGTCACCGAAGTAGACGCCGGAGAGCACGGCACCGGCCACCAGCGGCGCAGGCACCCCCAGGCTGTGGCCTATGCCCATCATGGCGATCCCCGCCGTGGCGGCAGAGCCCCAGGAGGTGCCGGTAGCCAGCGAGGTGAGGGAGCAGATGATCAGGGTCGCCAGCAGGAAGATGGAGGGGTGTATCACCTTGAGGCCGAAGTAGATGATGCTGGGGACTATGCCCCCGGCGATCCAGGTGCCGACCAGGGCACCGACGGAGACCAGTATCAATATGGCTCCCATCCCCTTGGCGACCCCGTCGACGGCCGCCTGCTCCAGGGACTTGTAATCATGGCCGAGCCGGATGCCGAGCCCCATGATGACGAACCAGGCGATGAACAGCGCCAGCTGGATCGGCAGATCGAGCACGCTGGTGAACGAAAAGGCCAGGGCCAGGAAAATGGCCAAGCAGGCAAACACCTGCGTCATGCCAGGCAATCGGATGTGGTTTTGTTGGTTTTGCATAGATACTTCCTAAACTCTTGCTCGCCAAGGTCGGTCCCTCTCGTCCTGTGGATACACGTATCCCGAGGGGCCGGCCCAAAAAGAGGCCGCAATCTACCACAAACCCGGGGCGCAAAATCCCAACTTATTTAGCAAAAATGCATTAATGTTTGATAAATCTACTCATTAGTTGATCTCATCGGCGCTTTTTTTGAATATCAGGCGAATGCAGGACAAATAGCCAAAACCCATAGAGAAGTCCGATTGCACTCCTCATAACCACAAACGATAATCGTTATCGTTTGATTCTGTGGGTAGCATCATCATGATCTGGATAGTGCGGTGTCTCTTGCTGGCAGCCTTGCTGGCGGTGTTGGGCTGGGGTCAGGACAAGGCGTACGGCTTGTGGAGTCTGGGCTTCTTGCTGGCCGCCTGGGTCATGCTGGAGCCCAGGCTGAGGCCGGCGCTGATCCTGCTGCCGGTCGCGGGCATGACGGGGGTCGTCACCCTGCTCTGGCAGCAAAGCTGGCTATAGGAAAGCGCTTAGCGGGATGGAACGGCCTGGATCTTGTCATAGGCCAGGCGCAGTGAGGTCATGACCTTCTGCTCCATCTCGATGCGTTCGTCATCCGTGGTGAAGTAGATCATGTCGACGTTGTGGCGGATGTAGTGGGAAGGAAGCTGGTTGAGTGTCAGGCAGCAGAGATCGGCCAGCTGGTAGGGGGTCAGTCTCTGGTTAAGTCCCTGTTTTTCTATCTCTTTGAGCACCAGATGTTCATAGAAGTTGTGAATGTCGGTATCCAGGATCATGGGAAAACCCCTGTGGTGGTATGGCATCCTCAACAGCATAGCCATGGCAGGGGCAAAAACAAAAGGCCCGTCACTTTCGTGATGGGCCTTTTTGCATGATGAATGGTGCGAAGAGAGGGACTCGAACCCTCACATCCGTGGGACACTAACACCTGAAGCTAGCGCGTCTACCAATTCCGCCACCTTCGCACACTGATTTTCTCCAGCTGGTTTTTAAATGCGGTTGGAGCGCATTGCTCTGTGTTTACATGTCAGAATCATGGTGCGAAGAGAGGGACTCGAACCCTCACACCCGGGGGGCACTAACACCTGAAGCTAGCGCGTCTACCAATTCCGCCACCTTCGCACATTCGGGTTATCAGTCTGGATTTACATGCTGTCTGATAAAAGCATGGTGCGAAGAGAGGGACTCGAACCCTCACACCCAGGGGGCACTAACACCTGAAGCTAGCGCGTCTACCAATTCCGCCACCTTCGCACATTCGGGCTATCAGTCTGGATTTACATGCTGTCTGATAAAAGCATGGTGCGAAGAGAGGGACTCGAACCCTCACATCCGTGGGACACTAACACCTGAAGCTAGCGCGTCTACCAATTCCGCCACCTTCGCACATTGTCATCAATCTTGTTTTGCATGCCATCGATGAAGCATGTTGCAGTATGGTGCGAAGAGAGGGACTCGAACCCTCACATCCGTGGGACACTAACACCTGAAGCTAGCGCGTCTACCAATTCCGCCACCTTCGCATCACTGCGGTGGGGGATTCTATAGAGTTTTGGGGGGGCGTCAACAGCCAAAGGGGACTTTTTTCGCTGTTGACGGATAAAGCCGTATCAAGGGCACAAAACTTCAGCAATCTGGGTCACGCCTGGGCCAGTGCGTCCTGATACATCTGTTCGTACAGAGGGACTGAGTCGGCCCAGTCGAAGCGGCTGTGCATGGCATTTTGCTGCACGCGGGCAAACTGCTCGGGTTCCTGCAGGTAGTGGAGCAGGCTGCGGCGCATGGCATCGAGCAAGGTGCTGGCGGTAGGATCGTTGAAGCAGAACCCGGTCGCGTGCTCCGGATCGGCATCCCAGTCCACCACTGTATCCTTCAGTCCGCCGACGGCTCTCACCAGCGGCAGTGTGCCATAGGCCAGGCTGTACATCTGGTTGAGGCCGCAGGGCTCGAACAGGGAGGGCATCAGGAAGAAATCTGCGCCCGCTTCCACCAGGTGGGCCAGACGGTCATCATAGGCGTTGATGAAGGCGAACCGGTCGGGATGTTGCTGGGCTATGGTCTGCAACTGGGCGGCGAGGGAGGGATCGCCGGAACCCACTATCACCACCTGCACCTGATGCTGCAAAAACTTGTCCAAGGCCGGGATCAGCAAGTGCACCCCTTTCTGCTCGGTCAGACGACACACCATGCCATAGATGGGCAAGTTGCCGACGGGTAGCCCCGTCTCCTGCTGCAGGGCCCGTTTGCAGGCGTGTTTGCCGGCCAGGTGGTCGGCGTCATAGGTGGCGGGCAGCAGGGGATCGAAGGCGGGATCCCAATCCTGATAGTCACAGCCGTTGAGAATGCCGCGCAAGTCGCTCGCCCGTTGCTGGAACACGCTGGCCATGCCGTGAGCACCCAGGTGGGTCAGCAGCTCGCTGGCGTAGTTGGGGCTGACCGCATTGATCTTGTCCGCATAGAGCACACCGCACTTGAGCAGGTTGATGTGGCCGTAGTCGTAGTTGATGCGCTGCTCGTAGTCCTGGATCTCCGGCACGGCCCAGAACTGCTGGCGATCGAACACCCCCTGGAAGGCCGCATTGTGGATGCTGATGACCGACCGGGTGCGCTGGAAGAAGGGATTGTGAGCGTGGCGCGTCTTGAGCAGCAGCGGCAGCAGGCCGGTGTGCCAGTCGTTGCAGTGAACTATGTCAGGGGCGAAGTTCAGCTGCTCGCAGGCGTGCAGGGCCGCCGCCGCCAGGAAGGCGAAACGCTCGCCGTTGTCGGGGTAAGCCTGATTGTTTTCGGCATAGAGCTGGGGCCGCTCGAAATAGGGCGGGCAATCGAGCAGATAGACGCAGATCCCGTCCAGTTCCAGCTGATAGATGCGATAGCTGATGTCGTCCCGTCCCTGAGGGGTGGGCAACCAGCGCGAGGCGAGAAGAACGGCCTCATCCCGGCGCTTGAGCGTCTTGTAGAAGGGCAGGATGATGCGAACGTCGTGACCCCCCCGGGCGAGATGCTGCGGCAGGGCCTTGGCCACATCCGCCAGGCCCCCGGTCTTCACCAGCCCCTCAACCTCAGAGGCGACAAACAGGACTTTCAGTGGGTTAATAGCCAACTCTTGCTCCCTTAGGTACCACGACGATTCCGCCTTCGGACACGGTAAATCGCTCTCTGTCATGGTCCAGATTCTCACCGATCACGGTGCCGGGTGCAATTTCAACGTTTTTGTCGATGATGGCGCGTCGAATTGAGCAGCCTTCACCTATCTTCACATCCCCGAGCAGCACGGATTCGCTGATGTGGCTGCAGGGGCCTATGTTGCAGCGGAAACCCAGGATGGATCGCTGGATCTGGCTGCCCTGAATGAAGCAACCGCCGGAGATCAGGGAGTTGGCAATCTTGACCTTGCAGTCATCGGTGTCGATGAAGGTGGCGGGGGGCAGGGGCGGGTAGTGGGTGTGCAGCGGCCACTTGCGATTGTAGAGGGAGAAGGGGGCGTCGTCGGCCACCAGGTCCATGTGCGCCTGCCAATATGAGTCGAGAGTCCCCACATCGCGCCAGTAGACGTTGGGCTTCTCCCCCGGGATGACGTTGGTACTGTAGTCGTAGACATAGACGGGGGCGCGCGGGAAGAGGCTGGGGATGATGTCCTTGCCGAAATCGTGGCTGGAGTTTTCCTCGGCGGCATCGCGCTTGAGCTCGCGGTAGAGCGCCTCTGTCTCGAAGATGTAGTTGCCCATGGAGACCAGGGCCTGGGTGGGATCCCCGGGGATGGGCTTCGGATGCCTGGGTTTCTCTTCAAAACCTATCATGCGACCCTCCTGATCCACCTCGATCACCCCGAAGGCGCTCGCCTCCTCGATGGGCATGCGCAGGGCCGCCACGGTCAGGGCGGCGGCCTTCTGCTTGTGGAAGCTCACCATCTGGCTCACGTCCATCTTGTAGATATGGTCGGAGCCGAAGATGCAGACGTGCTCGGGGTCGGAGATCTCGATGAAGCGCAGGTTCTGGTAGATGGCGTCGGCGGTGCCGTCATACCAGCGTTTGCCCATTCGCATCTGGGCCGGAATGGGATCGATGAAGCGATCCGTGATGCCGACTATGTTCCAACCCTTCTTCATATGCAGGTAGAGGGACTGGGACTTGAACTGGGTGAGCACATAGATGCGCAGGAAGTCGGCGTTGACGAAGTTGTTGAGCACGAAGTCGATCAAACGGTAGCTGCCGCCAAAGGGGACAGAGGGCTTGCTGCGGGTGGTGGTCAGTGGCTGGAGTCGGGTTCCTTCGCCGCCTGCCAATATCATGGTGAGTATGCCTGCCATCGTATTTCTCTCCCTGAATTCATACCTTGAAAAGGTTTTCATGTTGCCGCGAAAAAACACCCCTAAAGGGGTGGTAAACGTTTTCTTGGTACCTTAGCAGATCCCGTCTGGCACTCTCTACTTGTTTTATTACAACCGTTGCACTTATTTAGGCTTTGCTCAGATACACCTTGAATTTGCCATCGCCGGCGATCACTTCGGTCAGTTTGAAGTGCGTCTCCAGTATAGGTTGGTAACGCAGGAAGGCATTGGCGACTATGGTCAGGGCGCCATCGGCGGTCAAAAACTCGGGGGCCCTTGCCAGGAAGGTTTCGGTGGCGGCATAGAAGGTCTTGAGCCCGGCATGGAAGGGGGGATTCGAGACGATATGTTGGAATCTTTCGGCAATATCGGAGTAGACATCGGAGGCATAGACTCGTCCCTGCAAGCCGTTGACCGCCAGGGTGCGGCGGCTGGACTCGAGCGCCAGGGCGCTGATGTCCACCATGTTCACCGTCAGTGCCGGGTTGCGTTTGGCCAAGATGGAGCCGATGACCCCGGCGCCACAGCCAAAGTCGAGCAGCTTGCCCGTCATGGGAGGGAGGCTTGCCAGCAGCATCTGGCTGCCGAGATCCAGCCCGTCGGCGCTGAAGACCCCCGGCAGGGCCATGACGGTCAGCTCGGTATCCCCGGCCTTGCACTCATAGCGGCTGAACCAGGCATCCAGCTCGAAGGGGGCGACCGGCTTGCCGAGCTCGCCGTGATAGAGGGAGCAGCGGCGGGCGGAGTCGCGTTTGATGGGCTTGTCGCCATAGGGGGCCAGCAGCTTGTCTGCCCCGTTGATGCCGCCCCGGTTCTCGCCGGCGAGGAACAGGTCTGCACCGCTTTCCAGCAGCGGCGTCATCATGGCCAGCAGGTATTGCGCCTCGGCCTTGGCCTTGGGCATCAGCAGCAGCAGGGCATCGAAACGAGGGGCACCGCCGAGCTGGTGATCGAACAGGATGCGCTCACCCAGGGCCGCCTGCTGGCTGAGGAAATAGCAGTAGTCTGTGGTGAAGACCGTCAGGGAGTCGGCCAGCTCGGCCAGCTGACGAGGGTAATCATCTTCCAGGGCGCCACACACCAATAGCCGTTTGCCGACAAAGAGGGCTTGATTACGTTCCAGCATCTGGCTGACGGCACTGACAGGACGGCTCATTGGGACTCTCCACGCTTTTTTGGGCGGCCATTATACATGGCCGCTTTCGCCTTGACATTTATGCTGTGTTCCCGAAATATGCCAAGACACCTTATTTATCCAGAGATGATGCAATGCGGTCATGCGTATCGAAACGAAAGCATAAACACAGCCTGACATTCGGGCCTGCTGGCGTGCGCGCGTAACCTCTCATCCCTGAGACGATTCAAGCCCCGGTAGCGACCCCCGTACCGGGGCTTTTTATTGACCAGTCCATCTGTTTAGGAGAAGGAAATCCCATGTTTCAAGGTTCGATAGTTGCCCTGATCACCCCATTTCGACAGGGCCAGCTGGACGAGGCCGCACTGGCTCGCCTGGTGGAGTGGCACATAGAGCAGGGGACCCATGGCATAGTGCCGGTCGGTACCACGGGGGAGAGCCCGACCCTGACCCACGACGAGCATTGCCGGGTGGTGGAGCTGGTGGTCAAGCAGGTGGCGGGACGGGTCCCTGTCATCGCCGGCGCAGGGTCCAACAACCCGGTCGAGGCCATCGAATATACCCGTTTCGCCGAGCAGATGGGGGCGGATGCCACCCTGCATGTGGCCGGTTACTACAACCGCCCGAATCAGGAAGGTTTGTTCCACCACTTCAAGGCGGTCCATGACGCCACCACCAAGCCCATCATCGTCTACAACATCCCGCCCCGCGCCATCGTCGATGTGCAGCCGGCGACCCTGGCCCGCCTGGCCGAGTTGCCGCGTATCGCCGGCGTGAAGGATGCCACCGGCGATCTGGCCCGCCCCTGGACCGAACGCCAGCTCATCAAGAAGCCCTTTGCCTGGCTCTCCGGTGAAGACGCCACCGCCGTCGCCTACAACATCGGCGGTGGTCAGGGCTGCATCTCGGTGACGGCCAACGTGGCCCCCAAGCTGGTGGCCGAAGTCCAGAACCTGACCCTGGCCGGCGAGTGGCAAGCCGCCCGCGAGCTGCAGGACAAGCTGATCCCGCTGCATCAGGCCATGTTCGCCGAGCCGAGCCCGGCGGGCGCCAAATACGCGGTCTCCCTGCTGGGTCTGTGCAGCGAGGAGTGCCGTCTGCCGGTGATGCCGCTGTCTGACGCCACCCGCGAGCGGATCCGCGCCGCCATGCAGGCATTGAATCTGTTGTAAAAACTGGGCTCTGGATCTCGCTTTTGACTGCCAGGTCAATTAATGGCCAGGCTTTGCCGATATACTCGCTTGGATACAACCAAGGATGATTTGGCATGCAAGAATGGGATCCGGAGCACTTCACCAGTTTTGAACATCTCTGTGAAGTGACCTTGGCCGCGGTCAGAGAAAAGACCGAGGCCGAGCAGATCTATCTGTGGCTGCGGGCGCCGACGCCCCAGCTCTACCACTACAGGCCCGAGCAGGGCTTGCTCTGCCTGAGCGCCGATCTGCTTACCTCCCTCGACCTGCCTCTCCTCTTCATAGAGCGCTCCCTCGATCTCGGCCAGTTGCTGGTGGAGCCCATCGCGCCGACCAGCGCCATCTGGGAGAGCGTCGAGCCTGAGGCCCCGCGCCTGCGTGCCTGCTTCCCGCTCAAACGCCACAAGGGGCTGGAGGCCGTGGTCTATCTGGAAACCCGGCGCCGCCTCGATCGCCTGCCAAGGCGCCAGCAGCAGAGCATCCAGCTGCTGATGCACTACCTCGCCGCCGAGCTGGAGAGCCGGCGGCTCGCCGGTCAGGTCGATCTGGAGCGGGATCAGCGGATCCATACCCAGGCCGACCTCGTCCGCAGCCAGGCCCTGCAGGACTCCTTCCTCAGCATGCTGCAGGCGTTGCACCAGGTGGGGGTCAAGTTGTCGCGCTGTGACAGCGAGGATCGCCTGCTGCACGATGCCGTGGTGCTGGCGCGCCAGGAGTTGCAGTTCGATCGCATCGCCATCTTCCTGACGGACAGTGAATTCAAGACCATGCACGGGACCTGGGGCACCAACGAGGCGGGCGAGCTCATCGACGAGCGCCATTTCATCAGCCCCATTCCGGATCACTCCACGGTGCAGGAGGCGCTGCGCCGCAAGGACTATGTGCTGGTGCTGGAAGATACCCCGCTCTATTACGAGAAGCAGGAGGTAGGGCGCGGCTGGAATGCCATGGTGTCGCTCTGGGACGGGGGCACCCCCATCGGCTGGATCGCCGCCGACAACCTGCTCTGGCGGCGCCCTCTCAAGGCGTATCAAAGCGAGATCTTCAAGCAGTATGCCGCCGTGCTCTCCCAGCTGCTGATCCGCCAGCGCACCCAGGCGGCGCTCGAGCGTTTCAACCGTGACCTGGAGCTGCGGGTGCAGGAGCGGACCCGGCAGCTGGCCGACACCAACCGGGCGCTGGAGGAGGCCAACCGGCGTCTCTCCCTGCTGTCGCTGGAGGATCCCCTGACCGGGATCGCCAACCGCCGTCAATGGGACATCACCATGGAGCGGGAGTGGGAGCGGGCCCGTCGCCATCAGGGAGTATTGGCGGTGCTGATGATAGATGTGGATGAATTCAAGTCCTACAACGACCACTTCGGCCACGGCAAGGGGGATCTGTGCCTGCAACGGGTCGCGGCCCTGCTGCAGGAGGCGGAGCGGCGGCGTACCAATCTGGTGGCCCGTTATGGCGGCGAGGAGTTCGTGATCCTGCTGTGCGCCCCGCAACCCGGGGAGGCGGAGCGGCTGGCGGAGCAGATCCACCAGGGGCTGGAGGCCCTGCAGATACCCCATCCGGCCTCCCGGGTGGCGGCGACGCTCACCGTCAGCATCGGCTTCAGCTATCTCATCCCCTCTTCGGACAAGGGGTGGCAGACCCTGACGGAGCAGGCGGATCAGGCGCTCTATCACGCCAAGTCGCAGGGGCGGGCCTGTACCCTGGCCTATCGCTGACTCGGGCCCGCCTTCTCTGATCTTTGTGGTGGCATCAGGGTGGCGGCCCTCTTCCTCGGCATAAGTGTGGTCGCAAGCGTTTCTCGCCCCTTGATGCGTGGCGATGAGCCCCGGGTCTGGCTAGAATGGGGGCCCATTTTTCACAGACAGATCCTGCACCATGACCCTCTCCGGATTTCAAGGCCTGGTCTTCGACCTCGACGGCACCCTGGTGGACTCCATGCCCCTGCACCTGGCCGCCTGGGAGCATACCGCCCGCGAGTTTGGCTTTCAGTTCGATGCCGACTGGTTTTATGAGCTGGGTGGCATGCCCAGTCGCAAGATAGCCTTGCTGGTGGCCGAGGTGCAGCAGATAGCGCTGGATCCGCTGGTGGTGACGCGTTGCAAGACGGAGCACTACGTGGCCAACCTGCACAAGGCGACCCCCTTCCCGGCCATGCTGGATCTGGTCAGGCGCTATCACGGCCTCATCCCCATGGGCATAGGCACTGGTTCACCCCGCATCAATGCCGAGGCCGTGCTGCGCAATACCGGGCTGGATCGCTACTTCTCCGTGGTGGTGACCGCCGACGATGTGGAGCTGCACAAACCCCATCCGGATACCTTCCTGCTGGTGGCACAGCGACTCGGGGTCGAGCCTGAGGGTTGTCTGGTGTTCGAGGACACCGGCATAGGGGCACAGGCCGGTGAGGCCGCGGGCATGCGGGTGTGCATGGTCAAGGAAGGGAAGCCGGTCGGATTGACCTACTGAGAAAACGGGCTGGTCATCGAGGCCGCCTGGGGGAGAAGACCCACTCTCATACGGGACAGGCATGACATGAGAGTGGGGATGCGCGTCGTCACAGATTGACGCAGCGGCAAGCTCAGAGCGAGGAGGAGGCGAGCATCACTGCTCGCTGCTACCGCCCTGATTGTCGTCATAACGGCTCGGGCCGCCGTGGGGACGCGGGGCCATGGAGACCCGTGGCTTGCGGGCGCGCTGGATGCTGACCGCCGGGCGACCTGAGTGCATGGCGATGGTGGAGATCTTGGCCTTGTAGACCAGTTGCTGATTGCCATGGGCATCGGTCAACAGCACGCTGTACTGGTCGAAGCCGCTGATGGTCCCCTCCAGCTTGATGCCGCTCACCAGGAAGATGGCGACCTGACTGCGGTTCTTGCGCAACCAGTTGAGGGCAGAATCTTGCCCGTTCCCAAGAGAGAAGGCCTGCTCGATAGTGGAGTAGCTTGGGGATTCAGTTGTCATAAATTATTGTCCCGCGGAAAAAAAGTGGCGTTTGATTGTGCTAAATGGTCACAGGCTTGTCAAAGTCATTCTCACCCCGCCGCCAAAGCATCGGTGAACAGGGGCTGATGTGCATGGGCTTGCGCAAATCTGCAGATAAATATGCCCCTTTTCCCTGGGGCCTGGGTCGAGCGATGCCAACAGGCCCTCTTTCCAGATCGCGCCCCATGCCCATGTATCTCGCGTCCCTTAAGGCCCTGTACATGAACAGGGCTGGTGGTTAGCGGCGGTGGCTGCAATAATTGGCGCCTCTGGCCGTTCTCGGCCTCATGCTGGGGTCCTATCTTGTATCCGGTTTCACACCAACACCCAATTACCTATACCCATGACGCGACCGCGTGCGAAGAGTGTGACCTGCTGGTGCCGGCCACCGCGCTGGCCGTGGGGGAGACGAGCAGTTGTCCCCGTTGCGGTCACACCCTGAGTGCGCACCTGCCGCAACAGGAGCGCAGGCCCATCGCCTATGGCTTTGCGGCGCTCATCATGTTCGTGCTCTCCAACGCCTTCACCTTCATGTCCTTCTCGGCCAAGGGAGTGGGGCAGGAGATGACCTTCCTGCAGTGCATCACCACCCTGGTGGATCAGGGCTATCTGTTTCTGGGGGCCGTGCTGAGCCTGACCCTGATCGGCCTGCCACTGGTCTATATCGGCTCCATCATGCTGGTGCTCTGGCGGCTCGACAAGGATCTGCACAGCAATGCCCTGCGCTCCCTCGGCCGACTGCTGTGCCGGATCAAACCCTGGCTGATGGTGGATGTCTTCCTCATCGGGGTGCTCATCTCCCTGGTCAAGCTGATGGGCATGGCGGACGTCAAGATGGGGCTCTCGTTCTGGGCCTTCGTGGGCTACACGGTGCTGCTGATCAAGATGATCTCGTCCCTGGACCGGATGTGGTTGTGGCAGCGGCTGTTCGGCCCGACCGAGGCGAGGGAGCTGGATCCCGAGGCCAGTGCCCTGGCGTGCGGGCTGGTGGGTTGCCACATCTGCGGCGCGCTCAATGACGGCGATGCCCACAGCTGCTCGCGCTGCGGCGATCATCTCCATCACCGCAAACCGGGCGGCCTGAACCGCACCTGGGCACTGCTCATCACCTCGGTGATCCTCTATATCCCAGCCAATCTCTATCCCATCATGGACACCGTCTTTCTGGGGGACGACAGCCCCTCGACCATCATGGGTGGTGTGGTGTTGCTCTGGGCCATGGGCTCCTACCCCATAGCAGCGGTGATCTTCTTTGCCAGCGTGGTGGTGCCCCTGGTGAAGATACTGGCACTGCTGTGGCTCTGCTACATGGTGCAGCGTGGCCGGGTCGGTTCTCCCCTTGGCAAGCTCAAGCTCTATCGCATGACCGAATTTGTGGGACGTTGGTCGATGATCGACGTCTTCGTGGTGGCCATATTGGCTGGCCTCATCCGGCTCGATAATCTGATGACCATCTACCCGGGCCCCGCGGCCATTGCTTTTGCCGGGGTCGTTTTGATCACCATGGTGGCCGCCATGAGTTTCGATTCCCGCCTGATCTGGGATTTACAACAAGGAGAGCGCGAACGTGAGTGAGCGTAAGACGAGGTGGAAACCGGGCTCTGACTTTATGAGCTCGGCCGCCGCTATCTGGATGGTGCCACTGCTGGCGCTGTTCATCGGCGCCTGGATGCTGTTCCAGCACTGGTATTCACAAGGCCCCAGTTTCACACTGACGGTCGCCACCGCCGAGGGCATAGTGGCGGGCAAGACGGTGATCCGCTCCCGTGAGGTGGAAGTGGGTCGCATCGAGGCGGTGGAGCTTAGCGATGACTACAGCCATGCGGTGCTCAAGGCCCGTCTGACCAATGCCGCCGCCGGCATGCTCAAGAAGGACAGCCAGTTCTGGGTGGTCAAACCCAGGGTCGGGCGGGAAGGGGTGTCGGGTCTTGGCACCCTGCTCTCCGGGGCCTACATCGAACTCGCCCCGGGCAAGAAGGGCAAGGCGCGCGGTGAATACGCCATGCTGGACAAGCCGCCGCTCGCCTCGGTGGACGCCAAGGGGCTGAGGCTCTCCCTCAGCAGCCGTGATGCGCGTGCACTGGGGATTGGCTCCCCCATCAGCTATCAGGGCTTCACCATAGGCCAGATAGAGGAGGCCAAGTTCCTGCCCGAGAAGAGCGAGATGCAATACCAGCTCTTCATCAACGCCCCCTACGACATCCTGGTGAGCAGCAACTCCCGCTTCTGGTTGACGCCGGGCTTCGAGGTCTCCATGAGCAGCGAGGGGATGAAGGTGAAGATGGACTCGCTGGAGAGTCTGCTGGACGGCGGCATCACCATGGGGCTGCCGCCTGGCTGGACACCCGGTGAGCCTGTCAAGCAGATGGACAGCTTCACCCTGTTCCAGGACGAGGCAAGCGTGCTGGCCGGTAGTCTGGATCAGTTCATCGACTACGTCTTCCTGTTCGAGGACAACGTGGGTGGCCTGCACCCCGGGGCGGCGGTGCAGTACCGCGGCATCCGGGTCGGCACCGTCATCTCTGCCCCCTACCTCATCGACGACAAGGGGGTGCAGATCTTCAAGAGCCGGCAGATCCCCGTGCTGGCTCGCATCGAGGTACAGCGCCTCTCCCATCGCTACGCCAATGCGGAGCGGGAGCAGTGGCGTGCCCTGTTCAGCAAGCAGTTCAAGGAGGGATTGCGGGCCAGCCTCAAGACGTCCAGCCTGCTGACCGGGGGCAAGGTGGTGGATCTCAACTTCTATCCGGATGCCCCTGCCTATGAGCCCATCAAGCTGGCAGGCTATCAGGTGTTCCCGACAGTGCAGGCCGGGCTGGATCAGATAGAGCGCAAGGTGAACCTCATCCTCGACAAGTTCGTCGACATGGACATGGCCACCACGCTGACGCAGGTGAATACCACCCTGGCGACCCTGGACAAGACCCTCAAGCACATCAAGGCCGTGAGTGCCAATCTGGAGCAGTTCACCGGTCAGCGTTCGACCCAGCAGTTGCCCGAGTCGCTCAACCAGAGTCTCAAGCAGCTGCAGGAGACTCTGCAGACCTATGATGCCGGTTCCCAGACCAACCAGGAGCTGCGTCAGTCGGTGCAGTCTCTCAATCAGCTGATGGGGGAGTTGCAACCCCTGGTCCATTCACTGAACGAGCAGCCCAGTTCGCTGATCTTCGACCGCTCCCGTCCCCGGGACCCTGAGCCCAAGCGAGGAAAATGATGAAAAAACGGATGATGGCCCTGGCCTTGCTGGGCCTGCTGGCGGGATGCAGCGCCGCCCCGACGGCACTGCACTACTACTCGCTGGATGCGGAGATCCCCCAGTCGAACGGCGTCACGGCGCAGCCCCAGCACCAGCTGGTGCTGCGTCCCGTCGTCCTCTCTGGCCAGCTGGATCGGATGAGTCTGGTCTATCAGCTGGAGGGCAAGGAGCTGCACTTTGCCGAGTACCATCGCTGGGCGGGGTCGCTGGATGCCCAGCTGAACCAGCTCACCCTCAATGGCCTCTCCAGCCGGTTGCCGGGCTGGGTAGTGCGCCAGGACGGTGCCCGCAAGGGGCCAGTCCTGAGCATCTCGGTCGAACGCTTCCAGGGACGGCACGATGGTCGGGCCTTGTTGAGCGGCCGCTGGCGCTTGCTGACGGAGGAGGGGGTGGTGCTGCGGGACGTGCCCTTCCAGCAGGAGCGGGTCTTGCCGGCCGATGGTTATGGCACCCTGGTCGACGAACTGGGACAGGGTTGGCAGCTACTGCTCGATCAGATAGCGGCGGATGTGCGCACCCGTGGCTGAACGGGACAATGAAAAACGGGAGGCCTAGGCCTCCCGTTTTGTTGTCTGACGCTGGGGTTATTGCTGAACTTCCGATACCCCTTGTACCTTGACCTCTACCCGGCGATCCGGGGCCAGGCAGACGATCAGCTCGCGTCTGGACTGGCTGGTGCAGCTTTCACCCGTGACAGGCGAGCTTTCGCCACGCCCTTCCACGTTGACCTTGCCGGCAGGCAGTCCCTTGCCAACCAGATAGTCGGCGACTGTCTGTGCGCGCTGCTCGGACAGCTTCTGGTTATAGGCATCGGAGCCGAGGCGGTCGGTATAGCCGATTACGGTGGCCGAGCCATCCTTGGGTCTGGCTTCCTCTATCTGGGTATAGAGGGTATCCAGCGCCTGACCAGCTTCCGGCTTGAGGGTGGACTTGTTGAAGTCAAACAGTACATCCGAGCTCAGGGTGAACTGCTTGTCGACCACCACGGGCTCGGGAGCCGGGGCTGGCGCTACGACCGGCATGGCCGGCGGGACCTGGCCGAAGCGATAGACGGCGGCCAGCGAGAGCAGGCCGTTGTCCATGCGCAGGCCGGTGTCCTCACGACTGCCGTAAGGGGTGCTGTATTGGTACTCGAGGCGGGCTGCCCAGTCCAGGTTGAAGGCGTACTCGGCGCCAAGCGCACCGACGAAGGTGAAGTCGTTGTCGTTGTCCAGCTTGTCGCTGCTGGTCCAGCCGTAACCACCACCGACGCGACCGTAGAGATCCAGATTGTCAGCTACCGGGAAGCCGAGCTTCAGGGTCAGCTGTGCCAGCTGCGCCTCGACATCGTCGTTGAAGACGGCGCCATTCCGGGTGCCGTTGTATTTGAGCTTGCCAAGGTAGTCGTAACCGAGCTCGATCCCAAGGTTCTGGTTGATCTGGTAACCGGCGAAGGCACCGGCGCCCACTTCATCGTCATCCTTGTCTTCGGTGGAGATGCTGTTGCTCTCGTCGACGCCGTAGAAGTTGGACCAACCCAGTTTGGCACCGCCATACCAGGTATTGTCTTGTCCGGCTGCCTGAGCGTTGGCCGCAAGCAAGCCTGAAACCAGCAAGGTAATCAGTGTTTTGTTCATATGAAGCCTCTGCAATTTGTCTGTGGGAGAGATCGAATGGATATCGCCTCGCCTCGTGGGTTGGGCCTTTTTCGAGCCGCAACTCGCTTAAAAGTAGCTCGCTTTTTTAAAATCACAAGCAACTGATATAAAACATATTGTGATAACAATGTGCACCATAGAGGCGTCGGCTGATGGCGGTGGGGGCATGACCCAATTCTGTGATGGGAGTCATATGAATTTTGTCTTATCGTTGTGGGAAACAACTGACTCCAATAAAGAGGCCGACGGAAAGTCGGCCTTTTGCATCTGCCTGCCCATCACTGGGGGATGAACTCGTACTCCCGTTCGATGAAGGTGGCGGCGCGCTCGCTCAGGGCGGCGTGCACGGCCGTAGTCGGGTGGACCTGATCCCAGAACATCTTGCCTTCACAGTTGAGCTCGCTGGCGCTGCGGCGAGCCATCGGACTGGCAACGGCCTGAGCTAGCAAGGGGTTGCCGGCGATGGCGAGGCGTTCCTGCGCATTGAAGGGGGCAAGCTGGCTGTCGGTGGCGGCGCTGCGGGACGAGAACGGCTTCCACACATAGCCGCCGCCGTAGCAGGCGTTTTCTGTGTCGCTCAGACCGAAGTTCTGCGGATCCCGCAGCATCTCGGCGAACTGCTTGTCGATCTCGAACAGCTTCACCATGCCGGTAGGGGCCAGCTGGCGTGCCAGATTCAGCAACAGCTCGTTGTGATAGCGGGAGACATGGCTGGCCGCCTCCACCACCTTCTGACTGCGGGCCGACGGGTTCTGGCCCAGATCCGGCAGGTTGAACAGCAGGATCTGTTTTGCCCCATGGAGCACCATGCGGTTGGCCGAGTCACTGATGACGTCGCGCACCCGCCTGGCGTCCAGCTCGGTATTCCAGCCATAGGCCAGATAGTCGTTGGCGCCGACCCAGAGGATCACCAGATCGTCCGGCTTGAAGCTGTCCTTCTCCAGGAACTGGGTGATCTCATAGTCCAGATTGTTGATGACCTGGTACTTGGGGTTCCAGGAGATCTTGTTGTAGGCCACGGCAGTGGCGCCCCCCTCCGCCTCGTTGACTATTTTCAACCCCGGGAACGGCTGGGTCAGCCGCTCCAGCCAGACGGGGCCGTTGGAGAAGCGGCCCTGGTAGTAGGGCGGGCTGGAGGGGAGATAACCGCGCATCTTGCCGTACATCTTGCCGGTGTCGGAGAGGCTGTCGCCGAACATCACTATGCGGGAGAAGGGGGGACGCGTCTCGGCGGCATGGGCCGTCAGGGCGAAGAGCCCCAGTAAACACAGAAGCAATTTGTTCATCTTGCTGTTCTCATTGAGTGGATGCAGGCGCTGCCTGCGGGCTGTTCCTCGAAGGCAAGGGGCTGGGGACCCCTGTTGCCAGGCTGAACGGTATCCACTCGAATACAATCTTGCAGCAAGCCATGAGCATTAAATCGATTGCGGTCACACTGGTCTCCCCTGGATGGGGGAGGCTTCACGTTTGTTTCACGCCAGCCCGGGCAAGATGCCTGCATACCCCAATGACAGGAGCGTGAAAATGAACAAAGCAAAGGTTATCGGCCTGGTGGCCCTGATGTCCGTCTCTTCTTTCGCCATGGCTGCCTACACTGGCCCCCAGGAGCAGAACAAGGTCTCGGTCGCGCAGTTGAAAGATGTGGCAGATGATCAGTGGGTGACCCTGGAAGGCAAGCTGGTCAAGCACCTTGGCGGCGAGAACTACAGCTTCCGCGATGAGAGCGGCGAAGTGGAAGTGGAAGTTGATGGGGACGTGTGGCGCGGCGTCGAAGTGGGCCCGAACGACCTGATCCGCATCCGCGGCGAGGTTGACCACAGCTGGAACAAGACAGAGGTAGAGGTCGAGCACCTGGAGAAGGTCGGTGCCGCTCCCCAGAGCAAGGGCGGCTTTATCGCCAAGTAAGTTCGCAGACCATGCAGGCAGCAAGGGCGCTACATAAGCGCCCTTGCTGTTTTTGTGGCTGCCGTCAGCCCGCCCGGACGGCGACGGTGCGCTTGAACCCCTTCTCGGCCTGATTGACCTTGTAGAGGTAGCGACGGGCCTCCGCCTTGGGGTGCTGCTCGGTCAGCACCTGATAGACAGCCTCGGGGGAGAGCCGGTTGATCATGTCTGGGGCTGCCTTGCGGTTGCTGGAGAAGGTGTTGAGCACCCCTCCTGCACCGCCGTTGTAGGCGGAGATCACCGCATAGCGACGGGATTGGGGATCCTGGATATCCGCCAGATAGACGGTCTGCAGCAGGTGCAGATAGGCAGTCCCCACGTCTATGTTGTAGGCCGGATTGAACAGATCCTCCCGGGTTGGCTGACCGTTCCTGCCCTTGACCCGCACATAGACGTCCCGTCCGGCGGTGGCCGGGATCACCTGCATCAGGCCATAGGCATTGGCATGGCTGACCGCATAGGGGTTGAAGCTGCTCTCTGTCTTGATCACCGCATAGATCAGGCTCTCGGCGACGCCGTATTTGCGGGAGGCCTCGCGGATGATGCTGGCGTACTTGTAGCCGCGCTTGTCCTCATGGTTGGCCACCATGGGGATGTCGACGAAGAAGATGGTGCGAATGCCGAGGGTGCGCTTCTTCATCGCGCTGGCCAGCAGGTAGTCGGCATAGCGCTCCGCGCGCCAGCCGGAACGGATGGCCTGACCCTGGGTGTCCAGCACCTGGCCATAGAGGAAAGGCTCGCCACCCGGCATGATCTCTCTATCCGAATAGAGATCCACTTCCGCCGGATCGTCCGGGGTCAGCAGCGTCTCTATGATGGCTCGGCGCAGGTGGGCGCGGGGATCGATACCCGAGACAGTCTCCACCATGATGTGGCCGCTGGAGAAGTCGACGTGGGCCCTGCTCTTATATTGATCCGTGTATTTGACGTAGTCAAACTTGCCCGCAAACAGTGCCTCGCGTCCCCATATCTCGTTCACGTTATGGGAGAGCGCACTGATCATGTGTTCGAAGCCGCGGATGTCCTTGCCGTTGACCAGATCCTCGTCTTCTGCCCCGGGTTTGGGAGAAGAGGAGCAGGCAGAGAGAAACAGCAGGGCGCACAGCAGCCAAAAAATTCGACCCATAAGATCCTCAAACTGGGCGGTGGGGCCGCCCGTCACTCATTTGCCTTGAACCAGAAGAGGGCCAGCCGTCGATGGGCACTCAATCTGGATCACGGGGACAACTCATTGGCACCGGGGTGGGAGCCGCATGGCCGCAGATGCCGGACTTTGGCACTCTGCGCCCTGCTCGCCGACTCGGTTTACTGGCTGGGAGGGGTGTAACCGTCGATGGCCACTTCACCCGCTTCAAACAGGTAGTTCACCATCTCCTTTTCCAGCAGCTGGCGATGCTCGAGATTCATCATGTTCAGCTTCTTCTCGTTGATCAGCATCACCTGTTTCTTCTGCCATTCGGTCCAGGCTTCCTTGCTGATGTTGTCGAAGATCCGCTTGCCGAGTTCGCCGGGATAGAGTTGGAAATCCAGGCCAGGACCCTCTTTTTTCAGACGCTGGCAAAATACGGTACGGCTCATGTTGACCTCTGTGGTTGTAAGTCCGGGTAGGCGAGCAGGCGGGCCGTGGCGGCCGCCAATCCCACCTCGGCAGGATGGCGTAAGTTATACCAGAGTCGGGAATCCGCTTCCATGAGCAAGGGGGGCGGCGGGGCAGCCATTTCGATCAGCAAGGGCCGAATATCGAGGTGGAAGTGACTGAAAGTGTGGCGAAATCCAGCGAGCTCCCGGTAGTCGGTCTCATCGAGTCCCAGCCCTTGCAGGCGACCTTCGATCTCGGTCAGGGACTCCACCTGGGGGAAGCAGTAGAGGCCGCCCCAGATCCCCTGGGGGGGGCGCTTTTCCAGCAGCAGCTGGTCGCCGTGGCGAATGATCAGCATGATGCCGTTACGGGCCGGGATGCTTTTTTTCGGTTTGCTGTTGGGGTAGGCGGTGGGGTTGCCCTGCGACAGCCCCTGGCAATCGGCCTGCACCGGGCAGCGTTCACAGGCGGGCTTGCTGCGGGTGCAGACGGTGGCGCCCATGTCCATCATGGCCTGGTTGTAGTGGGCCACGCCGAGCCTTGGGGTGAGGCGGGTCGCCAGCTCCCAGAGATCGTTCTCCACCTGCTTCTGGCCTGGCCAGCCCGGCAGCGCCAGCCAGCGGGTAAGCACCCGCTTGACGTTGCCGTCCAGAATGGCTTGGGGCTGACCGAGGGAGAGGGAGAGCACGGCCCCTGCGGTGGAGCGGCCTATCCCGGGCAGGGCCATCACCTCGTCCAGTCGCTCCGGAAACAGGCCGCCGTGCAGATCGCGGATCTGCTGGGCCGCCTTGTGCAGATTGCGGGCACGGGCGTAGTAACCGAGCCCGGTCCAGTGGTGCAGCACCTCGTCGATGGGGGCGTCGGCCAGCGCCAGCACATCGGGGAAGCGGGCCATAAAGCGTTCGTAATAGGGGATCACCGTAGCGACCTGGGTCTGCTGCAGCATGATCTCGGAGACCCAGACCCGGTAGGGGGTCTTGTCCTCCTGCCAGGGCAGGGTCTTGCGGCCGTGGATCTGGTACCAATCCAGGATCCGGGTGGCGAAAGTGCTGTTATCTGAATTGCTCACGGTGTTCTCATGTTATTGATTAAAAAGGGGAGCTCTCGGGCTCCCTCTTGAAATGCCGGCCAGGCCCGCAGGCCCGGCTTGCCATTGTGGCTTGCTCAGCCGCGCCAGTCCTGCAGCGCCTTGAGGCTGACATGCTGACCGCCGACCTGCAGGATGATGTAATCCTGGGCGATGGCGACCAGCAGCACCCCGGGGGCGACCTCGCTGCCCTCGTGCAACTCCCGCCCGTTGAGCACCACGGCGCGTTTGGCCGGGTCGGAGGAGAAGTTGTGGGCGCCATAGGTCAGGGGAGGTACCTGCTGCTTCAGCGCAGGATCCAGGGCGCTGATCGGCATGGCGCCGGACTGGGGCTGGGCCTGGGGGGCCGTCTCTTCCACCAGCGGGGTGTTGTTGAGGGCCATCATGATGCGCTCCGCCAGGCTCTGGGTGCCGTTGCCGGCGGTCGCCGTCGCGGTGGGCGCGGCAGCGGCTTTGGGCTGCACCACGGGTTCTGGCAGGGGCGGGGGCAGCGGGCGGGTGATCATGGGTCTGGGCTCGACCCGCACGAAGGGGGGCGTCACCACCTCCTTCACCTCGATCTGCTGTTCGATGGGCTTGAGATGATAGAGGTGCCAGCCATAGTTGGCGGCCGCCCCCATGATCAGGGCAAGGGGTGCCAGCAGCCACCAGATCCAGCGACGGTTCGGCTCCTCCTCCTGGCTCACGGGCAGGCCCATGAGGGGCATGTGGGGGGTAAACTGGGGCTGATCGGCGCGGCGCAAGGCCTTGAGCAGGGTAGACATCAGGAGTCCTCCTCCACCAGGGAGGCCATGGCGTCATCCGCCACGGCATCCAGATCGACAGGGGTGCTGGCACGCAGGGATTCATCCTCCAGCCTCGGCATGGGCTCACCTGCCACCACATTCAGGCGCAGCAGGGTATTGCTGCCGGCGATGCCGTCCGGGGTCAGTCCCTGCTCGCGCTGGAACTGCTGCAGCTTGTTCTTGAGGGTGGCATCGAAGCGGCTCACCTTGCGATCCGGTTGCTGCATGGCGCGGCTCAGCGCATTGTCCAGCCACTGAACCTGGGTCGCACCGGCATTGCTGCCGATCAGGGTCACCCCGCCCTTGGGCATGCGCCACAGCAGGGTATAGCTGCCCCCCCAGGCGTCGGAGAGCCACTGCCTGTCCACCTGCCAGCTCTGATTGCCGATGAGCAAGGAGGCCTTGTCCGGCCCCAGGCTGACCAGGGTGGCATAGTAGAGGCCGCCGGTCTCGTCGGTCAGGCTGATGAGGGCCGGGTGTTGCAGCGCCTGCAGCTGTGCCAGGGTGGCTTCCCCTTCCTGGCAGCGCAGACCGGCGCGGGGGGCATCGTCACAGGTCGACTCCTCCAGCTCGGTCTGGTAGCCCCACACCTTGTAGAGATTCTGCATGGCCACACCGGGGTCCAGCGCCTGATTGATGGCGCGGGTCAGCTGCTCCTGCTGCTCAGGGGTGTCATCCACCTTGACCGGCACTTCCACCTTGACCAGGGGGCGGGTCGGGAAGACGCCGAAGAACTGCCAGCCCCACCAGCCGGTGGCGACCAGCAGGGCGCCGGCCAGCGCGACCAGCAGACCGGACTGCCAGGTGCCCTCGTCACGAATGCCGCTTACCTCATAGGCCGACTGACTGATGTCGCCGTGCACTATCTTGTGGCTGCCGCGGGCGAAGGCGGCGATCAGGGCGCGATCGCAGATGAGGTTGATGAGGCGCGGGATGCCGCCTGAGAGGCGATGCAGGGTCTGGATCGCCTTGGGGGTGAAGATGGGCTGGACGCAGCCCGCCACCTGCAGCCGGAAGCGCACATAGGCATCCACGTCCTGATGGGAGAGCGGCAGCAGGTGATAGCGGGCCGTGATGCGCTGGGCCAGCTGGCGCAGCAGGGGCTGGCGCAGCATCTGTTGCAGCTCCGGCTGGCCGATGAGCACCACCTGCAGCAGCTTCTTCTCGTCTGTCTCCAGATTGGTGAGCAGTCGCAACTGCTCCAGCACGCCGGGAAGCAGATGCTGGGCTTCATCCACCAGCACCACGCTGCGCTTGCCCGCCGCCAGGTTGGCCAGCAGGTGATCGCGAATGAGATCGAACAGCTGCTTGAGGCTGGCCTCCTGGGCATAGGGCAACTGGAACTCGTCACAGATGGCCGCCAGCAGATCCCGCTCGGTCAGGGAAGGATTGAGGATGTAGGCGATCTCGGTCTCGGCGGGCAACTGCTGGAGCAGGCAGCGGGAGACTGTGGTCTTGCCCGTACCCACTTCCCCCGTCAGCAGCACGAAGCCGCCACCGTCCTGCAACCCGTAGTTGAGGTGGGCGAGGGCCTCCCCGTGACGTTCGCTCATATAGAGGTATTTGGGGTTGGGCGAGATGGAGAACGGGGGCTCCGACAGACCGAAGAACTGTGTGTACATAAGGATCCATTCCATTGTTATGGGCGGCAGGTTAAAGCCTCCCCAGAGGGATGTCAAAGACCCGGACGCCATAAGAGGGGCATCATAGCCGGTGCCTCAAATGCCGGTGGTGATCGCGCCCGGATTATGGCAATAAGCGGCCATCTTCCGGTGCTTTCTCCCGGGGTGGCGGGCGGGCCTCTTGCGGGCGCATCGTCTATGACGGCCAAAAGCGGTATCATCGAGGCAGGTTTATCGAGGGAGAGTGCGCGTGCAGATTTATCTGGTTGGGGGGGCGGTCCGTGACCGCCTGTTGGGCTTGCCCCAGGGGGACAGGGACCATCTGGTGGTCGGTGCCACTGTGGAACAGATGCTGAACCTGGGGTTCACCCAGGTCGGCCGCGACTTTCCGGTGTTTCTCCACCCCAGCACCCAGCAGGAGTACGCCCTGGCGCGCACCGAGCGCAAGCAGGGGCAGGGCTATACCGGCTTCGTCTGCCACGCCGCCCCCGAGGTGACGCTCGAACAAGATCTGCTGCGCCGGGATCTCACCATCAACGCCATCGCCGAAGATGAGAGCGGGCAACTGCACGATCCCTATGGCGGGCTCCGGGATCTGGAGGCGCGGCTGCTGCGCCACGTCTCCCCGGCCTTCGCCGAGGATCCCCTGCGCATCCTGAGGGTGGCGCGCTTCGCCGCCCGTTTCCATGAGCAGGGTTTCGTGGTGGCCCCCGAGACCCTGGCCCTGATGCGGGAGATGACCGACGCCGGCGAGCTCGCCCACCTGACCCCGGAGCGGGTCTGGAAGGAGCTGGAGAAGGTGCTGCTGGGGCAGACCCCCAGGGTCTTCTTCGAGGTATTGCGCGACTGCGGCGCCCTCAAGGCGCTGTTCCCCGAGCTGGACGCCCTGTTCGGGGTGCCGGCCCCCGCCAAGTGGCACCCTGAGATAGACACCGGCATCCACACCCTGATGGTGCTGGATCAGGCCTGCCAGCGCTCCCCGGATCTGCCGGTCCGCTTCGCCGCCCTCTGCCACGACTTTGGCAAGGGCCTGACCCCGCCCGCGTTCTGGCCAAGCCACCACGGTCATGGCCAGAAAGGGTTGCCGCTCATCCGGGATTTCTGCGAGCGGTTCAGGGTGCCGAACGACTGCCGCGACCTGGCCCTGTTGGTGAGCGATCTGCACACCCACATCCACATCGCCTTCGATCTCAAGCCGCCGACCCTGCTGAAGGTGTTCGACAAGGCGGATGCCTGGCGCAGGCCGGAGCGCTTCGCCCAACTGCTGGACGCCTGCCGCGCCGACTTCCACGGTCGTACCGGTTTCGAAGAGAAGGTCTACAGCCAGCCGGACTATGTGGCCCAGGCCCTGGCGGCGGCCCAGGCGGTACCGGTCAAGGAGATAGTGGCGGCGGGCTTCAAGGGGGAGGGGATTCGCGAGCAACTCGCCAAGCGCCGGCTCGATGCCATCAGCCGGGTGCGCGACGAGTGGACCTTTATCGAGGAATAAGCGCCTCTGCAGGGTCGATGAGCTAAGCGTCGGCGACCGTTTGAGGCAACGCAGAGGCATAAAAAAGCCCGGGTCAGTGACCCGGGCTTTTTGCTGTGAGGTTGCTTAAGAGAAGCAGGCCTGCAGCACGTAGAAGATGGCTATGGCCAGGATGGCGCCGGCGGGCAGGGTGATGACCCAGGAGACCACTATGTTGCGCAGCACGCCCAGGTTCAGGGCGGCAATGCCACGGGCCAGACCCACCCCCATCACTGCACCCACCAGGGTCTGAGTGGTGGAGATGGGCAGACCTGTACCCGAGGCGATCACCACTGTGGCGGCGGTGGCCAGCTGGGCGGCGAAGCCACGGCTCGGAGTCAGGTGGGTGATGCCGGTGCCGACGGTGGCCATCACCTTCTCACCCATGGTGGCCAGACCGATGACGATACCTATGCCGCCAAGGGGAAGGATCCACCAGGCGATGTGGGAATTGCCGGTGATCTGGCCGGCACTCTCGACTGTGGATACCACGGCGGAGAGCGGGCCTATGGCGTTGGCCACGTCGTTGGAGCCGTGGGCGAAGGCCATGGCACAGGCGGTGATCACCATCAGGATGCCGAACACCTTCTCCACGTTGGCGAAGTGCATCTTGTTGTCATCCTGCGGGTTGTACTGCTGACCGCGAATGTAGAACCAGCCGCCGATGGAGAGGGTCACCGAGATGGCGATGGAGAGCAGTATGCCCTCGCCGTCGCTCAGGTGCAGACCGACGTGGGTCAGCCCCTTCTTGATGGTCACCAGACAGATGACCAGCGCGGTCAGGAACATGTAGAAGGGGACATAGCGCTTGGCGTTGGCCAGCGGGTTGTCGGTGTTGAAGATGAGCTTCTGCACGCTGATGAACATGAAGTAGGCGATGATGCCCGAGATGGCCGGTGTGACTACCCAGGAGCCGACTATGCCGCCAAACTTGCTCCACTGCACCGCTTCCGGGCCGACACTCACCACGGCGAAGCCGACGATGGCTCCTATGATGGAGTGGGTGGTGGAGACGGGCCAGCCGAAGTAGGAGGCCAGGATCAGCCAGAGGCCGGCCGCCAGCAGGGAGGCGATCATGCCGAGCACCAGCACGTCCGGGGTATTGGCAAAGGCATTGGTATCTATGATGCCGTTGCGGATGGTCGCCGTGACCTCGCCACCGGCCAGATAGGCACCGGCGAACTCGAAGATCATGGCGATGATGATCGCCTGACGTATGGTCAGGGATTTGGTGCCGACCGATGTGCCCATGGCGTTGGCGACGTCGTTCGCCCCTATGCCCCAGGCCATCAAAAAGCCGAACAAGGCCGCCACGAGCACCAGGGTGGTGCCGTAATTTGCGATAATGTCCATTAGTAGTGTTTACCCAGTCAGTCGATTACGAACGAGCCAGCATCAGTTCCAGACGGGCGCCAACGCGCTCGGCCTGATCAGCCAGGTCACCTACCCATTCGAGGATCTTGTAGAGGAACATAACGTCGATCGGATTGTACTTGTGCTCAACGGCTTGCAGCTGTTGGCGCAGCCCGATCTGCATGGTGTCAGTATCGTCCTCGATGAGATCCAGCTGGTGGATCATCTCGGCAACCATTTCAACTTCACGTCCTTTAAAGCCGGTTTCGAGCAGCTCATCGAGTTCTCCGATGGCTTTTTCGGCTTGGGCGGTCGCATCGATACAGCGTTTGAGATAGGCCATGAAATCGGCACGCATCTCGGTGGGGAATTCCATTTTGCGGCCAAGCATGCGGCCGGAAATATCCTTGGCACGGTTGGCAATCTTGTCCTGTTGTGTCAGCAGTTCCAGCAGATCGGTACGGGCGACCGGCAGAAACAGACCGCGAGGCAGTTTGAGGCGAATTTCGCGTTTGAGAATGTCCGCTTCTTTTTCCAGCTGGGCTATCTGTTGCCGGATTTTCTCGGCATCTTCCCAACGGTCTTCGGCAACGGCATCAAAGAAGGGAACCAACTGCTGGGAGCACTGGTGAACCTTGACGATATGCTTCTGCAGCGGCTTGATGGGGGACTTGGCAAAAAGACCCAAAATAGTATTTACTGGCATGGCCAAACCTGTGTCGGTGAAAAAACACTCGATACGATTTTATGAGGGGCGCAGGATAACCGAACTGTGCCATCAATAAAACCGTGAATTAATCCTTATCTATCGCTGGCATTATATCCTCGCGACCCGGATCATGCCCCCCAAAGTTGCCTGCCTGCCCGGAATGACTATGCAAACTGAGATCGAGATAAAGTTTTTCGTCACCAGCAATATTCAAGAATCTCTCTCCAACTTTCTGAATTCACTTGAAATTATCTCCTCTGAGCAAGCCAGGCTCGGCAATGTCTATTTCGATACGCCCGCTCTGGATCTGCGTCGGCTCGACATGGGATTGCGGATCCGCCGCAGCGACCATTTTTCCGAGCAGACGATTAAATGTCGGGGCCAGGTGGTCGGCGGGCTGCACGCCAGACCCGAATACAATGCCCCGGTGAGCGGGGATCTGCCTACCCTGTCCGCCTTCCCTGATGCCATCTGGCCGAGTCTGGCCGTGCGCGACGAGATCCAGTCCAGTCTGGTGGCCCAATTCAGCACCGATTTCCTGCGCCGTCACTGGCTCATCGCCTTCGAGGGGGCACAGATTGAACTGGCCTGGGATCGGGGGGAGATTGTCGGTGCCCTGGGGCGCACCGAGATCGACGAGCTGGAGCTGGAGCTCAAGTCCGGCGAGGCGAGGGCCCTGTTCGGGCTGGCCGCGCGGCTGGCGGAGCTGGGGGGCGTCCGGTTGGGGGCCCAATCCAAGGCGCAGCGGGGCTATCGGCTGGCGGGGCTCGGCAAGCCCCTGACAGCGCAACCCTTGCCGGATGTCGGCGGGCTAGATGGCAAGGCCTGCATCACGCTCGGCCTGCAGCTCTGGCAGCATCACGAGCAGCTCTGGCTGGAGTGTGGGGGTGAGGAGCGGCCGCTGGCACTGCAAGGGATGCTGCAGGGCTGTGCCCTGGTGGCCGAGGCTGCCGACACCCTGGCACGGGTGCCAGCCTGGTTGCCCGCTCTTCGGGTGCAGCAGCGCTTGCTGGCTGAGGCGGAGGAGGCGCGGCTCGGAGCACTGCTGCACGGCGCCGATCTCGTGGGCCTGCAACTGGCCATAGCGGCCTGGTTGCACCTGGATTCTTGAGAGTTCAGGTTTGCACTGAATGAAAAAAGGTGAGCCCAGGCTCACCTTTTTGTTTGCTGATGGAAAGTGCCCGTCAGGCTCAGTTCACCACGGCCACGTTGATGCTGCCATTGCCCTGGGTCATGCGGACCCGGGCGCCGGGCACGAAGGTGGGGCTGGCCTTTTGCACCACGACGATGGATTCGCCATTCTCTTTCTTGATCTCGAGCTCGACGCCATCCACCTGGTTGAGCTTGTCACCGGCGGCCTTGCCGGCGGCGGCACCCGCTATGGCCCCCCCGGCCGTGGCGATGTCCTGGCCTGTGCCGCCGCCGATGGTGCTACCCAGCAGGCCACCGACCACGGCGCCGCCTATGGTGCCGATCAGGGAGTTCTCATCGGCCTGGATCTTCACCGGACGGGTGGAGACTATGGTGCCGTAGCTGACGGTCTGGACCTGCTTGGCGCGATCCTTGGTGTAGACATCGCCGGAGTAGACGTCGCTGTTGGCACAGCCGGTGATGGCGGTGGTGGCGGCCAGCAGGGTGACGAGAGCGATACGTTTCAACATGATGGGCCTCCTGGGCGGGCATCGGGTTAATCGGTTTGATGCATTCCACTCTACGCCAACCGGATTGTGCATTAAACCCGCAAAGTGTAACCAATTATATGACCTGAACGATGGTCAGCCCTCGACACGGGTCAGGTCAGGGCCTTTTCCAGCAGCAGGCGATCCTCCCCGGGGCCGAAATAGCCGGGCTCCTCGGCCAGCAGGGCGTAGCCGAGGCGCAAGTAGAGGCGCTGGGCCGGATTGGCCGGATCCACGGTCAGCCTGACTCGTGCCACCTGCAGCTCTGCCAGTGCCTGCTCCACCCGCAGCATCATGCGCTCGGCCAGGCCAAAGCCGCGGGCCTCGGGCCGCACCGCCAGAGAGAGCAGCCAGCCCTGAGACCGATCCTGACCCAGGCCCCCCAGGGCATAACCCAGCAGCCTGCCCTCCAGCTCCGCCACGATCAGCAAGGCGGGCCAGAGATCCATGGCCTGACGGAAGAAGAAGGCGGGGTAGACATCCTCCCCGAAGACGTCGGCGTCGATCTGCCAGATGGCGTGCATGTCGGCGTGGGTGGCAATGCGCAAAACGGGGGACGGCTGCATCTGGGCTCCTGTGGTAGCGGCTGCCGGGGGCAGTCAAAAGAGGGCACAGGGTAGTGGGCCCGTCAGGCTGATGCAAGCGGGTCTGGTTCGGAGGGCAGGCAGGGGAGATGAACAGATCGCGGCGCCCGGCAGGGAGACATGCCGCTCTGGGGGCAAAAAAACAGGGCCCGCAGGCCCTGTTTCACCGACAACCTCGATGGTCTGCAATCAGATGAGGCGGGTCGCCTGCTCCAGCCAGGCGAGATCCTCGCCCTCCAGCAGCGGGCTCAGGCGGCGGTAGACCTCGGCATGGTAGTCGTTGATCCAGCGGAACTCGGCCTGACTCAGCAGGCTGCGATCGATGAGGCGGGTATCGAACGGCACATAGGTCAGCCGTTCGAAGCCCAGCATCGCCAGCTCGCCCACCTGCTCCAGCTCGGTCACCACCACCAGGTTCTCGCAGCGGATGCCGAAGCCGTTTTCCCGGTAGTAACCAGGTTCGTTGGATAGCACCATGCCCGGCTGCAGGGCCACCAGGCTGCCCTTGGGGGCGATGCGCTGCGGGCCTTCATGCACGCTCAGGAAGTGGCCGACCCCGTGGCCTGTGCCATGGTCGTAGTTGTAACCGGCCTGCCACAGGGGCATGCGGGCCAGCACGTCGAGCTGGATGCCGGCGGTGCCGCGGGGGAAGCGGGCCTGATCCAGGGCGATATGGCCCTGCAGCACCCGGGTGAACATGGCCTTGTGCTCGTCGGTGACTTCGCCGACCTTGACGGTGCGGGTGATGTCGGTGGTGCCGTCCAGATACTGGGCGCCGGAATCCACCAGGTAGATGCTGTCCTGACCGAAGGGGCGCGGGGTGCCGTTGGTGTGACGGTAGTGGCACATGGCGGCGTTGGGGCCCAGTGCCGATATGGTGTCAAAGCTCGGCTCGACGTAGTGATCCTGCTCGCGGCGGAAGGCTTCCAGGCGATCGGCCAGGGTGCCCTCATCCATCTCCTGATAGTCACCGGAGGCGATCAGCCGATCCAGCCAGGCGAGGAAGCGGGTAACGGCGACGCCGTCGCGCAGATGGGCACGCTGCATGCCGGCCAGCTCCACGGCGTTTTTGCACGCCTTGGGCAGCATGGTCGGATCCTGCCCTGCCACCAGGATGGCGCCAGCCTCTTCCATGGTGAGCTGGGTCCAGGCGTTGGCGGTGTTGGGGTCGGCCAGCACCTTCTGCTGATCCTCGCCGATGCGTTGCAGCACGTCACCCAGCTTGTCGATGGGGTAGACGGAGACATCCTGCCCCACGTGGCGGGTGAAGGCGATGCAGTCGATCTTGTCGGTGTCGACGAAGAAATCCATGCTGGTGTTGGCGTAGAGCACCGCAAAGCCCAGCACCACCGGCAGCCGCTCCACGTCGCGGCCACGCAGGTTGAGCAGCCAGTTGATGGGCTCGGCCTGGGTCAGCAGTACCGCATCCAGCCCGCGCTTGCGCAGGTCCGCCGCCAGCAGCTCGCGCTTGGCCTGGCTGGACTGGCCCGCCAGCTCCTCGCTGTAGAGGATGACAGGAGTCTTGGTCGGAGTGGGGCGATCGCTCCAGTGCAGATCGATGGGGTTCTCTTCGACCCGTACCAGCGTTATGCCGCGCTCGGCCAGGATCGGCTTGGCGCTCAGGTACCAGGCGAGGCTGTGCAGGCGGGGATCGAAGCCGACCCGGGCGCCGGACGGCAGTTGATCTGCCAGCCACTGGACGTGGGGATCTTCGTTCAGGTGAAGAAACTCAAACAGCCCGGCCGGTGCCTGCATGCGGGCCTGCACCGTATAACGACCGTCGACGAACAGGGCCGCCCGCTGCGCCAGTATGATGGCGAGGCCGGCGGAGCCGTTGAAACCCGTGATCCAGTCCAGACGTTCGGCATAGGCGGGAATGTACTCCCCCAGGTGCTCGTCGTCGTGGGGAACGATGAAGGCGTCCAGTTCCAACGTGGCCAGAGTGGCCCTGACCTGGGCGACGCGGGTTTCAATAATCTCGAAATGATTCATGTCGTTATTGCCAGATTGTGATGATGTGAGTGTTCACTGATGGTGGCCGCTTGCCAGGATCTGTCGGATCGACTGGCCTGCCGCCTCGATATGTTGCTTGAGCAGGACCACGGCCTCGTGCTTGCGGCGGGCGCGGCACAGCTCCAGCAGGTGGGCGTGTTCGCGCTCGGCCTTGTCCACGCCACCCTGGGCGAACAGCAGTTCGAAGCGCACGTAGCGATCGCAGCTCAGATTGATCTGGGCGATGAGATCCAGCGCCTGGGGACGATTGGCGGCCTGATAGAGGGTGGCGTGAAAACGGTGGTTCAACTCGGCCCAGTGCTCGATCTGGGTGCCGGACTCCAGCGCCAGATCAAACTGGGCCAGGATGGCTTGCGCCTTGGCGAAGGTCTCCTCCGTCATCAAGTCGACGGCGTGGAACAGGGTATCGGCTTCCAGCAGCGCCCGCAAATAAAAGAGCTCCTCGATGGCCGAGGCGTCCAGCATGGTGACCACGGCGCCGCGATGGGCCTCGAACTTCACCAGCCCCTGGGCCTCCAGCTGCATCAGCGCCTCCCGCACCGGAATGCGGCTCACCGCCAGCTCCTTGGCGATGGCGTCCTGGCGCAAGGGGGCGCCAGCGGGAAACTCCCCACGCAATATCCGGCCGCGGAGGTTCTCCATCACCATCTGGGTTCGGGTCTTGTAGGGTAGGGTCATGCTTGAGTCACGGGCAGGTTGCAAAATTGTATATTGTATAAAGTTTGGCTGAATCTAACGCGCAACCGCCTGCAAGGCAAGGTTTGGCGGGATCCATATGCCGCGTATCGGCCAAAAAAATACCGGCCAGCTGGGCTGACCGGTATGGGGTTGTCATCTGGACGGGGCGCAGCTTACAGCTGCGGACCCGCAGCAACCAGGCGTTTGCCTTCGTCGTTGTCGGTGAAGCGCTCGAAGTTCTTGATGAAGCGCCCTGCCAGGTCAACCGCCTTGGCGTCCCACTCGGCCTGGTCGGCATAAGTGTCGCGCGGGTCGAGGATGGCCGGGTTCACGCCCGGCAGCGCGGTCGGCACTTCCAGGTTGAAGATAGGCAGTACCTTGGTCGGCGCCTGCTCGATGGAACCATCCAGGATGGCATCTATGATGGCGCGGGTGTCCTTGATGGAGATGCGCTTGCCGGTGCCGTTCCAGCCGGTATTCACCAGGTAGGCTTCGGCCCCCGAGGCTTCCATCCGCTTCACCAGCTCCTGACCGTACTTGGTCGGGTGCAGGCTGAGGAAGGCGGCGCCAAAACAGGAGGAGAAGGTCGGCGTCGGCTCTGTGATGCCGCGCTCGGTACCGGCCAGCTTGGCGGTGAAGCCCGACAGGAAGTGGTACTTGGTCTGCTCCTTGGTCAGCTTGGCGACCGGAGGCAGTACCCCGAAGGCGTCGGCTGTCAGGAAGATAACCTTGTTGGCGTGACCCGCCTTGGAGACCGGCTTGACGATGTTCTCGATGTGATAGATGGGGTAGGAGACCCGGGTGTTCTCGGTCTTGGAGCCATCGTCGAAGTCGATGGTGCCGTCGGCTGCGACCGTCACGTTCTCCAGCAGGGCGTCGCGACGGATGGCGTTGTAGATGTCCGGCTCGGCTTCCTTGGAGAGCTTGATGGTCTTGGCGTAGCAGCCCCCCTCGAAGTTGAACACGCCGTGGTCGTCCCAGCCGTGCTCGTCGTCACCGATAAGCTGACGCTTGGGATCGGTGGAGAGGGTGGTCTTGCCGGTACCGGAGAGGCCGAAGAAGATGGCCACGTCCCCATCCTTGCCCACGTTGGCGGAGCAGTGCATGGAGGCGATGCCGCGCAGGGGCAGGAAGTAGTTCATCATGGAGAACATGCCCTTCTTCATCTCGCCACCGTACCAGGTGCCACCGATGAGCTGCATCTTCTCTGTCATGTTGAAGGCGACGAAGTTCTCGGAGTTGAGACCCTGCTCCTTCCAGTTCGGGTTGGTGCACTTGGCACCGTTCATCACCACGAAGTCCGGCTTGAAGGTCTTGAGCTCTTCCTCGCTCGGGCGGATGAACATGTTCTTCACGAAGTGCGCCTGCCAGGCCACCTCTGTGATGATACGCACCGCCAGGCGGGTGTCCGGGTTGGCGCCGCAGTAGCCATCCACCACGAACAGGCGCTTGCCGGAGAGCTGTTTGGTCACCAGGGATTTCAGATGTGACCAGACTTCCGGGGTGATTGCCTTGTTATCGTTCTTGCCCTGGTCAGACCACCACACAGTATCCTGGGTGGTGCCGTCCTTGACGATATATTTATCTTTTGGGGAACGGCCGGTGAAGATGCCGGTGTTGACATTGACGGCACCGAGTTCGGTGACGACGCCACGTTCGAATCCTTCCAGGTCTGGGCGGGTCTCTTCTGCGAAAAGCTGCTCATAGGAGGGGTTGCGAACGATTTCCTGGCTGTTTTTGATACCGTATTGGTCCAGCTTCAGTTGTTGGGCCAGGGTGGGTTCTACCACGATAGTCATTATGTTCTCCTGGGTTCAGAGGTGTGTAGGGTTCTATCTGACGTTCATGCTACCACCTAGGTGGTAGTTTTTAGCGATCGCCATCAAACTTTATAAAATAGGGTATTTTTTTGTTATTTAAGTTAAAGGCGGGTTTTGCCCGCCTTTATTTAGTGTAACTTGTTTGCATCATTACCGGGAGCCCCGCTGAACAGGGTTTCGATGTCTATTCCATCAAATTGGTAGTGAGCGCCGCAGTAATCGCAGTGCATGTCGATCTTGCCGAGCTCCTGCACCATGGCCACCGCTTCCTCCTTCTCTATCTGCAGCAGAGCCCCTTCGCAGCGAGCGCGGGAACAGGTGCAGCGGAACTCGATCGCCTGGGGATCGAACACCCGTACCTTGTCCTGATGGTAGAGACGGTAGAGGATCTCTTCGGCCTCCAGACCGAACAGCTCTTCATCCTTGATGGTGCTGGTGAGCTGGATCAGGTGGTCGAAGTCGGCGCCGTGATCCTCGCTCTGGGCCGGCAGCTCCTGCAGCAGTATGCCGGCGGCGCGGGGCTGCCCCTGGTGGTGGCCGGTGCGGATCCAGAGTTTGGTGGCGAGTTGCTCGGACTGGGCGAAGTACTGCTCGAGGCAGGCCGCCAGGGTGTCGGCCTCGAGGGCTATGATGCCCTGATAGCGCTCGCCCTCTTCAGGGGTGATGGTGATCACCAGCTGGCCGTTGCCGATCAGGCTCTGCAGCTTGTCGTCGGTCGGCAGCTCGCCTTCATAGCGGGCTACACCGCGCAGTTGCTGGTTGTGATCGCCGTTGATTACCGCCAGACGCACCGGGCCGTCCCCTTGCAGCTGCACAGTGATGGAGCCTTCGAACTTGAGGGTGGCGGTCAGCAGGCTGGTGGCAACCAGCAGTTCGCCCAGCAGTTTCTGTACCTGTACCGGGTAGTTCTGGGCATCGACGATGTGACGATAGGTACTATCCAGCTGGACCAGCTCCCCCCGGACTTCGTACTCTTCGAACAGATAGCGATACAGGAGATCTTGGTTACTCATCATGCTTTCCTAGGGTTTTCTGGGGGAAAATATAAATACATTGTTAAACAGGTGGTTAGGAACTAATTCCCGCTCCTGCCGTCATAAAGGGGCCACAAGGGCGAGTCAGTATTGCTTGACCTTGATCAGCTGGCGCCGCTCCTGCTTGTCGGGGCGGCGCTCCGGGCTTGGGGCGAACTGGCTGTTGAAGCGTCTCGCCTCGCTGTTCTGGGCCCGTTTCTTCAGACTCTCTTCGGTCTCTTCATAGAGCAGTTGAGCCAGGGGGGCGGCCTTGCGCTGCTCGCTGACCTCGAGCACCCGCACCTCCCGTTCGTCCTGGCCCTGCCAGAAGCGGACGAGGGCGCCGACCTCGACGGCCTTGCCCGGTTTGCTGCGCTGGCCGTTGTAGTGCACCTTGCCGCCGTCGATCTGATCCCGCGCCAGGCTGCGGGTCTTGTAGAAGCGTGCCGCCCACAGCCACTTGTCGAGGCGGACCTGAGTGCTGTTTTGTGCTGGATTCGACATGGATCGGCTCCGGGATGGCTGAAAAGGGAGCCTGATTATACCAGAGGCAGGGCCCGGGATAGAAACAGGGGGAAGCGGGGTGTGACGGAATCTGAATTTTCACAGCTTCATCCCATCCGGTCGGTTGTCTCTGGGTCCATTGCCGTACACAATAGCCAACCGATTTGGATGCCAGAATATTTTGATAAAGATGACGCTACCGTTCAGGGATGACTTGTTGAGCTCCCTTCTGGCTCGTTGCAAGTCAGTGCCACTCTCCCGTTTCAACCAGCCTCTGTTCTGGCTGCTGCTGCTGTTGCTGGCCCAGCAGTGCGCCGTGCTCACCTGGCGTCTGTTCGAGCTGGCCCAGCCATCCCGCAGCGTCCCCTGGCAGCCATCGGTCACCTCGGCCCAGGGCAGTGGTGGCAATCGCCTGGACATCGCCAATCTCAGCCGCCTCTCGCTGTTTGGCAAGGCGCAGCAGCCCAAGGGCGACAAGGTGGCAGATGCCGTCGCAGCCGATGCTCCCAAGACCCAGCTCAATGCCCAGCTCAACGGGGTGCTGGCCAGCACAGAACCAAGCAAGTCCATCGCCATCATCGCCCACAACGGCCTGCAGAACTCCTATGGCATAGGGGATTACATCGACGGCACCCAGGCCAGGATCCGTCAGGTGTTTGCCGACAGGGTCATCATCGCCCGGGACGGCCGTGACGAGACCCTGATGCTGGATGGGGAAGAGTACGGCAAGCCGCTGCCCAAGGTGACGCGGCAGGGGGCCGAGCTCTCCTCCGTTCGCAGCGAGTTGATGAGCAATCCTGGCAAGATCACCGATTATCTCAATATTTCTCCGGTCCGGGTGGATGGTCGCATGGTCGGCTATCGCCTCAACCCGGGCAGCAATCCTGAAGTGTTCAATCAACTCGGACTGGTCGCCAACGATCTGGCGGTCAGCATCAATGGTCTGGATCTGCGGGACAACGCACAGGCCATGCAGGCGATGCAGCAAGTGGCGGGCGCCACGGAAATGACCGTCACCGTCGAGCGGCAAGGACAGCTCTACGACGTCTATGTCGGCTTGTCAGAATAATGAATCGGAGTAGCACCAAGAATGATAAATAAAGGGAAGGGCTGGCGTCTGGCCACGGTGGCGGCAGCCTTGATGATGGCTGGCTCTGCCTGGGCCACCGAGTATTCCGCCAGTTTCAAGAATGCCGACATCGAAGAGTTCATCAACACGGTCGGCAAGAACCTGAACAAGACCATCATCATAGAGCCCTCGGTGCGCGGCAAGATCAACGTCCGCAGTTACGATCTGCTCAACGAAGACCAGTACTACCAGTTCTTCCTGAGCGTGCTCGACGTCTATGGCTTCGCCGTGGTGCCCATGAACAACGGCGTGCTCAAGGTGGTGCGCTCCAAGGATGCCAAGACCTCGGCCATCCCTGTGGTGGATGACAGCAACCCCGGCGTGGGTGACGAGATGGTGACCCGGGTGGTGCCGGTGCGCAACGTCTCGGTGCGGGAACTCGCCCCCTTGCTGCGCCAGCTCAACGACAACGCCGGTGGCGGCAACGTGGTCCATTACGAGCCCTCCAACGTGCTGCTCATCACTGGCCGCGCCGCCGTGGTGAATCGTCTGGTCGAGGTGGTGCGCCGAGTCGACAAGGCGGGTGATCAGGATATGGACGTCATCAAGCTGAAATTCGCCTCCGCCGGCGAGATGGTGCGACTGGTGACCAACCTCAACAAGGATGGCAGCAATCAGGGGGCCAACGCCTCCCTGCTGCTCTCTCCCAAGGTGGTGGCCGACGAACGTACCAACTCCGTGGTGATCAGCGGTGAACCCCAGGCTCGTGCCCGCATCATCCAGATGGTGCGCCAGCTCGACCGTGATCTGCAGAGCCAGGGCAACACCCGGGTCTTCTACCTCAAATATGGCAAGGCCAAGGATCTGGTGGACGTGCTCAAGGGCGTCAGCACCAGCATCGCCGCCGACAAGAAGGGCGGCGGTGCGCCAACCAATACCGGTGGTGGTGCCAGCATAGGGGGTGGCCAGCTCGCCATCTCCGCCGACGAGACCACCAATGCCCTGGTGATCACCGCCCAGCCTGACGTCATGGCCGAGCTGGAGCAGGTCATCGCCAAGCTCGACATCCGCCGCGCCCAGGTGCTGGTGGAGGCGATCATCGTCGAGATCCAGGATGGCGACGGCCTCAACCTCGGGGTGCAGTGGGGCAATGCCAATGGCGGCGGCACCCAGTTTACCGATACCGGTCTGCCGATCGGGCCGGCCATCATCGCGGGCAAGGATTACAAGGACAACGGCAACACCGAGGGGCTCGAGAACCTGCTGGGCAGCTTCAGCGGCATGGCGGCCGGTTTCTACAAGGGGGACTGGGCCATGCTGGTGACGGCGCTCTCCACCAACACCAAGAACGACATCCTCTCGACCCCGAGCATAGTCACCATGGACAATAAGGAAGCCTCCTTCAACGTCGGCCAGGAAGTGCCGGTGCAGAGTGGCTCCCAGAGCTCCACCACCAGCGATCAGGTGTTCAACACCATAGAGCGCAAGACGGTAGGCACCAAGCTGGTGGTAACGCCCCAGATCAACGAAGGGGATTCGGTACTGCTCAACATCGAGCAGGAGGTCTCCAGCGTGGCCCAGACCCAGGCGGCCGGTACCGCCAACCTGGGGCCCACCTTCGACACCCGTACCGTCAAGAACGCCGTCCTGGTCAAGAGCGGCGAGACAGTGGTGCTGGGCGGTCTGATGGATGAGCAGACCAAGGAGAAGGTCTCCAAGGTGCCGCTGCTCGGCGACATCCCGGTACTGGGCTACCTGTTCCGCTCCACCTCCAACACCACGGCCAAGCGCAACCTGATGGTCTTTATCCGGCCGACCATCTTGCGCGATGCCAACGTCTACTCCGGGGTCTCCAGCAACAAGTACACCCTGTTCCGTGCCGAGCAGCTGGATCGGGCCGCCGAGGAGGGCTATGCCACCTCGCCCCCCCGTCAGGTGCTGCCGGCCTATGGTCAGGACGTGATGCTCTCCCCCGAGGTGCAAAAGCAGATTGAACTGATGAGGGCCCAGCAGCAGTCCACCGCCACCGGGGCCAGAACCCAGGTGCAGGGGCAACCCTTCGTGCAGGGTCAACCCTGATGGCGAGCTACTCACTGGACGGGGTCGCGCAACCGGCGGCACTGCCCGAGCTGCCGTTTGCCTTCGCCCGCAACTTCGGGGTGATCCTGACCGAACGCCAGGGCGCCCCCGTGCTGCTCTGCCGCCAGGGGGTGACACCGCAGACCTTGCTGGAGGTGCGCCGGGTGGCGGGGTGCGCCTTCGCGGTTGAGCAGCTGGGTCATGACGAGTTTGAGACGCTGCTGATGGCCCACTATCAGCGCGACTCCTCCGAGGCGCGCCAGCTGATGGAGGATCTCGGCAACGAGATGGACTTCTTCGCCCTGGCCGAAGAGCTGCCCCAGAGCGAGGATCTGCTGGACGCCGACGACGACGCCCCCATCATCCGCCTCATCAACGCCATGCTGAGCGAGGCGATCAAGGAAGAGGCCTCCGACATCCACATCGAGACCTTCGAACGGGCCCTGGTCATTCGCTTCCGTATCGATGGTGTGCTGCGGGAAATACTGCGCCCCCATCGCAAGCTCGCCTCTTTGCTGGTGTCGCGCATCAAGGTCATGTCCCGCATGGACATCGCCGAGAAGCGGGTGCCCCAGGATGGCCGCATCTCATTGCGCATCGGCGGCCGCGCCGTCGACGTGCGGGTCTCCACCATGCCGTCCAGCTACGGCGAGCGGGTGGTACTGCGTCTGCTCGACAAGAACAACGTGCGCCTCGAGCTCAAGCAGCTCGGCATGACGCTGGCCAATCGCAACATCATCAGCGAGCTCATCCGCAAGCCCCACGGCATCATACTGGTGACGGGCCCGACCGGTTCGGGCAAGTCCACCACCCTCTATGCGGCGCTCTCCGAGATCAACTCCCGGGATCGCAACATTCTCACGGTGGAAGACCCCATCGAATATGACCTGGAAGGGGTTGGCCAGACCCAGGTCAACACCAAGGTGGACATGACCTTCGCCAGGGGCCTGCGCGCCATACTGCGTCAGGATCCGGACGTGGTGATGGTGGGGGAAATCCGTGACCTCGAAACCGCCCAGATCGCGGTGCAGGCATCGCTCACCGGTCACCTGGTGATGTCGACCCTGCACACCAACACCGCCATCGGCGCCATCACCCGGATGCGGGACATGGGGATAGAGCCCTTCCTGCTCTCCTCATCCTTGCTGGCGGTGCTGGCCCAGCGGCTGGTGCGCACCCTCTGCCCGGATTGCCGTGCCCCGCATCCCATCTCGGAGCAGGAGCGGATCGCCATGGGTATAGAGCTGGCGCCGGATCAACAGATGTGGCGCCCGGTGGGCTGCGAGCAGTGCAACCACACCGGCTATCGCGGCCGGACCGGCATCCACGAGCTGGTGGTGATCGACGAGGCGGTGCGCGAGGCGATTCACAGTGCCAGCGGCGAGCTGGCCATCGAGCGCCTGATCCGGGGCCATACCCCCAGCATACGCCGCGACGGCATCGACAAGGTGCTCCAGGGGCAGACCAGCCTCGAAGAGGTGCTGCGCGTGACCCGGGAAGACTAAGATGGCTGCGTTCGAATACAAGGCCCTCGACCCCAGAGGCAGACAGAAGTCCGGGGTGATGGAGGGGGACTCCGCCCGTCAGGTGCGCCAGCTGCTGCGCGAGCAGGGGCTGACTCCCCTCGAGGTGAACGAGACCACCGAGAAGGCGAAGCGGGAGGCCAATCGCTTCGTGCTGTTTCGCCGTGGCGCCTCCACCTCCGAGCTGGCCCTCATCACCCGCCAGCTGGCGACCCTGGTGGGCGCCGGGCTGACCATCGAAGAGGCCCTCAAGGCGGTGGCCGAGCAGTGCGAGAAGGCTCACCTGCGTAGCCTGGTGGCCACGGTGCGCAGCAAGGTGGTAGAAGGTTACTCGCTGGCCGATTCGCTGGGCGCCTTCCCCCATGTGTTCGATCAGCTGTTTCGCTCCATGGTGGCGGCCGGCGAGAAGTCCGGTCACCTGGAGAAGGTGCTCAACCGCCTCGCCGACTACACCGAGCAGCGCCAGCACATGCGCACCAAGCTGCTGCAGGCGATGATCTACCCCATAGTCCTCACCCTGGTGGCCGTGGGCGTCATCTCCATACTGCTCACCGCAGTGGTGCCCAAGGTGGTGGCCCAGTTCGAACACATGGGCCAGCAACTGCCCGCCACCACCCGCTTCCTCATCGGTACCAGCGAGTTGATGCAGCACTACGGCCTCTGGTTCCTGTTGCTGCTGCTGGTGGGCGGTTTTGTCTGGCGCTGGTGGCTCACGGATGCCGGACGGCGCCGCCACTGGCATCAGGTGGTGCTGCGCCTGCCGGTCATCGGCCGGGTCAGCCGCGGCCTCAACACCGCCCGTTTCGCCCGCACCCTGAGCATCCTCAACGCCAGCGCGGTGCCGCTGCTGGAGGGGATGAAGATCTCGGGGGAGGTGCTCTCCAACGACTTTGCCCGTCACCGCATCGGCGAGGCGACCGAGCGGGTGCGGGAGGGGACCAGCCTGCGCAAGGCACTGGATGAAACCAAGATTTTTCCGCCCATGATGCTGCACATGATCGCCTCCGGTGAGCAGAGCGGCGAGCTCGACAGCATGCTGGAGCGGGCGGCGGACAACCAGGACAGGGAGTTCGAAACCCAGGTGAACATCGCCCTCGGGGTGTTCGAGCCCATGCTGGTGGTCTCCATGGCCGGGGTGGTGCTCTTTATCGTGATGTCGATCCTGCAGCCGATCCTGGAGCTCAACAACATGGTGAATTTATAAGGTTCGGGTCTCTGGATAGGCTTCGTTATTCGAACCCGTAGGTTTGATTAGCCGGCAGGCGTAATCGAACGATCGCGGTTTAACAATCAATCGTTGGTGGTTCATGCCATCTCATTTCGTTAGGGAGTCAGTCATGCAAAAGCGTCGTCAATCCGGTTTCACCCTGCTGGAAGTCATGGTGGTCATCGTGATCCTGGGGATCCTGGCCAGCCTGGTGGTGCCCAATCTGATGGGCAACAAGGAGAAGGCGGATCAACAGAAAGCGGTCTCCGACATAGTGGCGCTGGAAAACGCCCTCGACATGTACAAGCTGGACAACAACCGCTACCCGACCACCGAGCAGGGGCTGGATGCCCTGGTCAACAAGCCGACAGCGTCGCCCGAGCCACGCAGCTACCGGGAAGGGGGCTACATCAAGCGCCTGCCGCAGGATCCCTGGGGCAACCAGTACCAGCTGTTGAGCCCGGGCCAGTTCGGCAAGATCGACATCTTCAGCATGGGGCTGGACGGCGAAGCCGGGACGGATGACGACATCGGCAACTGGAACCTGAAGGACTTCCAATAAGTGTCTGAGCGCCCGCTGAACCGGATCCTGTGCCCATGAGACGCCATCGTCAGGCGGGTTTCACCCTGCTGGAGGTGTTGCTGGTCGCCATGTTGATGGGACTGGTGGCCACCGCCGTCGTCCTCAGCATGGGGGGGGCCCGGGGGGACAGGGAGCTCGACAAGCAGGCGCGTCGTCTCATGGCGACCCTGCAACAGGCGCAGGAGTATTCGGTGATGGATGGCCGGCTGCTGGGCCTGCGCATCGAGGAGAACGGCTGGCAGTTCATGTCCCGAGCGGCCAAGGATCGAAAATGGCAGGCACTGACCGGCGACAAGCTGCTGGGGCCTGTGCAACTGCCGGAGGGGATCACCCTGGCCGTCGAGCTGGAGGGGTTCAGCTGGCGCACCGAGTCGGACGAAAAGAGCGAGCAGGGCCGCGACGAGAAGGAGCGCACGCCCCAGATCTTCATCTTTCCGGGGGGAGAACTCACCCCCTTCGTGCTGACCCTGAGCCAGCAGGACGAGGATCTGAGCTACCTGCGTACCCTCAAGGGGGACGAGTTCGGTCGCCTCTCCCTGCAAGAAGACGAAGAGGAAGAAGAGTGACGGGCACCAGCGCAGGCGGCGAGGGAGTTCGTAGCGTCACCCCGGCGGGCGGGCCCGCCAGGGCGCGCGGCATGACGCTGCTGGAGGTCATGGTGGCGCTGGCGGTATTTGCCATCGCCGGCCTTGCCGTGATGAAAACCGCCAGCGAGCACCTCTCCGGCCTCAACTACCTGGAGCAGAAGACCCTGGCGACCTGGGTGGTGGAAAACCAGCTGGTGCAGCAGAAGCTCGAGGGCAAGTGGCCGGGAGACAGCTGGGTGGAAGGGGACGAGGAGATGGCCGGGCAGACCTGGTACTGGCGCTATCGTGGCGTCGCCACCAGCGACAGCAACTTCAAGGCCCTGGATGTGGAGGTGCGCACCGCACCCAAGGCAGAGAGCCCGGTGGCCATGATGCGGACCTATATCAGCCGATGATCCCGAGCAACAGCCGTCTTTCCCGCCACAGTGGCTTTACCCTGCTTGAGATGTTGCTGCGGCCATCGCCCATGTCGGTGACCTCAGGCCGACGCTCTGTCCGCCAGGCCGGCTTTACCCTGCTTGAGATGCTGGTGGCCATCGCCATCTTCGCCAGCCTCAGCATGGGGGCCTATCAGGTGCTGCAGGGGGTGCTCACCAGCGACGAGGTGGCCAAGCGCAAGGAGGTTCGCCTCTCCGAGCTGCAGATCGCCTTCAACCTGCTGGAGCGGGACATCACCCAGATGGTGCCGCGCAGCGGCCGCATCGACGGCGAGAACAACAAGGTGCTGCTGGCGGCCTCCCGCTTCGGCCAGCAGAGCGATGACTGGGGCATGGCCTTCATCCGTGGCGGCTGGCTCAATCCGGACGGCATGCTGCCGCGATCCGGCTTGCAGCGGGTGGGCTGGCGACTCAAGGATCAGACCCTGGAGCGGCTGAGCTACCTCTATCCGGATCCCGCGATCGGCACAGAGCCGCGTATTCAGCCGGTGCTGACCGGGGTGACGGCCCTGCGGCTCTATTTCTACGACAAGGGCATGTGGAAGGAGGAGTGGACCCAGCGCGACCTGCTGCCCTATGGGCTGGCGGTGGAGCTGGATCTGGCGGATTACGGCACCATTCGTCGCCAGTTCCTGATCGGGGCCGGTGGCCAGAGGGCTGAAAATGGTAATTGATCGTCGTATCTCCCTGCTCGACATGGAAGATAACGGTACCCTTCGTCGTCGCCAGTTCCTGATCGGGGCCGGCGGCCAGAGGGCAGAGAATGGCAGCTGATCGCCGCACTAGCCCCGGCCGGCAAGGGGGCATGGCCCTGCTGGTGGTGCTGCTCATTCTGTCGGTGATGGTGATCATCGCCAGCAACATGAGCGGCCGGTTGCAGCTGGAGCTGCGCCGGACCAGCAACCTCACCATGGGCAAGCAGGCCTGGTGGTATGCCATGTCGGCGGAGGCACTGGTGATCAAGGTGCTCAACCAGGACTTCAAGGATGACCCCGATGTGGTCAGCCTGGGCCAGAACTGGGCACGGCAGGATGCCGTCTTCCCGGTGGACGACGGCACCCTGTCCGGGCGGGTGCGGGATCTGCAATCCTGCTTCAACCTCAACAGCCTGAGCCTGGCCCTGAAAGAGGGTGAGAGCGGCGATGATCTCGATGCGCAGCCCTATCAGTTCAAGGCGTTCCGGGCACTGCTCGAGGCGCTGGAGGTGGATGAGTACGAGGCTGTGCAGCTCACCGACGCCATCCGCGACTGGACCGACAAGAATACCCAGCTGGTCTCGAGCAACGGGGCCGAGGATGCCTATTACGAGGGGCTCAATCCCCCCTATCTGGTGGCGAACCAGTGGTTGCTGGGCACGGACGAATTGCGGGCCCTGCGCGGTGTGAGCAGCGAGCTCTACGCCCGGCTCGCCCCCTATGTGTGCACCCTGCCAAGCGACAAGCTGGTGGTGAACATCAACACCATCAAGCCGGAGCAGGCGGCCCTGCTGGTGGGGCTCTATCAGGGCAAGATAGGGCTGGACGACGCCAAGCGGGTACTGACCAACCGCCCCAAGAAGGGGTGGAAGGAGAAGAAGGAGATGACGGATGAGCTGTCGGTACAACCCGGCAGCATCACGGGGCTGGACGGCGCGCTGGACATCAAGAGCAGCTTCTTCGAGGCCCGTCTGCTGGCCGAGGTGGGTGATGTGCGGGCCCGGCTGGAGACCGTCTTCCAGCGCGGCAAGGACAACAAGCTGGTGATGCTGCGCCGTCTGAACGACGGTGCCGAATAACAGGGAGATGGCAGGCCTCTGGCCCCCTCTGTCCCGCCCCTTATCTGGACTGCAGCCGACGGCTGCGGCCCCGCCCATCGACGAGGATGCTGGCGGGCATGGCAGGAGAATTATTTGTGAGCGAGAGTCTGGTCATCCGTCTGGGGACCAATGCGCAGCAGCCGGTGCAATGGCTGGTGTGGTCGACGCAGGAGCAGGAGATCATCGCCTCCGGCACCCTGGCCTCGGCCCATGCCCTGGGTGAGCTGCAGGAGCGTGCCGGTGGCCGCCCCGTGGTGACCCTAGTGCCCGGCAGCGATCTCATCTTCCGGCGGGTCAGCCTGCCGGGCAAGTACAGCCGTCAGGCCGCGGCGGCGTTGCCCTATCTGCTCGAGGAGCAGATCGCCTCCGACGTGGACGAGCTGCATCTGGTGGTGCTGGGTCATCAGGGACAGGATGTGGATCTGATGGCGGTGGACAAGGCGAAGATGCAGGAGTGGCTGGCGTGGCTGCAGCAGGCGGGGCTCAAGACCCTGCAACTGCTGCCGGACGTGCTGGCCCTGCCGCCCGCCGCCGAGGGGTGGTCTGCATTGCAACTCGGCGCCGAGTGGCTGATCCGCCAGGACCCCGTCCAGGGGATCGTCGCCGACGAGCCGCTGCTGGCCATGCTGCTGGCGGCCCAGCCCGAACCCGTCACCATCCATAGCCATACCCCGGCTCCCGCCATCGCGGCCGCCAACTGGCAGGCGGCGGATCCCGAGTTGCCCATGCTGCTGCTGGCGAAGGGAGCGCTGACCTGCCAGGCGAACCTGTTGCAGGGGCCCTATCGACCCCAGACCGAATACGGCCGTTACTGGCTGCAGTGGCGCAAGGTGGCGGTGCTGGCGGGGATACTGCTGCTGGTCGCCCTGGCCCAGCGCGGGGTGCAGCTCTATCAACTAGCTGAGCAGGACAAGGCCCTCAAGGCCGAGATCCGGCAGGTCTATACCCGGATCTTCCCGGGGGAGACCCGCATCGTCAACGTCCGCAGCCAGATGAGCCAGCACCTCAAGTCCCTGGGGCAGGCCCCGCAGGGTGGGGTTCTGCTGCTGCTGACCGAGCTGGCGCCGGTGTTTGCCGAGGTGCCCGGTCTCAAGCCTGAAGTGCTGCGCTTCGACGCGGCCAGGGGCGAGCTCAGGTTGCAGGTCACGGCCCCCGGTTTCACCGAGATCGAGCGTTTTCGCGAGCTGGCGGGCAAGCGCTTCGAGGTGCAACAGGGTGAGGTGCGAAGCACAGAGGGCAAGGTGGAAGGGGCGCTGGTGCTGAAGGGGAAATCATCATGATGGACAAACTGCAAGGCTGGTGGCGTGGCATCAGTCCCCGCGAGCAGCGGCTGGTGGCGGTAGGGGGTTGTGCCTTGCTGATCGGGCTCTGCTACTGGGTCATCTGGCAACCCGTCGCCAATCGCATCGACGAGCGGCAGCGGCAGGTGGTCAACCAGCAGCAGACGCTCGCCTGGTTGAAAGAGAAGGGGCAGGAGGTGCTGGCGATGCAGGGGGGGCAAGGCCGCCAGATCGACACCAGCGGTACCCTGGACGGGGTGGTGAACCGCACCGCCTTCAACCAGAAGATCAAGATAGCCCGGCTGCAACCCCAGGGGCAGGAGCTGCAGGTGTGGATAGACACAGTCCCGTTCGAGGATCTGCTGCTCTGGCTCGCGACCCTCTCCGATCAGTACGGAGTCCAGGTGCAGATCATTGAGGTGGCCCGGGAGGGGCTGGCGCCCGGCCTGGTCAAGGTCAGGCGTTTGCAGTTGAGCCGTCCCCAATGACACCAAAAGTACCGAGTGCCGTCCGGTTTTTGGCATGGCGCTCAGTGTTGGCTCCTGGCTTGGCCCGGGCCGGATCCTTGCAGTCGAGTCCTGTTCTATGAAACAAAAAGTCCTGATCGCCGCCCTGTTTCTGGTGGCCTATCTCGGTTTCCTGCTGGTGACGTTGCCCGCCACCCTGGTGGTTCGCCATCTGCCACTGCCCCCCAACCTGGTGCAGCTGGAGGGGGTGAGCGGTACCCTCTGGAGTGGCCAGATTGCCCGGCTGCAATATGCCAGCGAGTCCCTGACCCAACTGCGCTGGGAGCTCGACGGCTGGTCGCTGCTGCGTCTGGCTCCCGAGGTGTCGGTGCGTTTCGGCGACCGCGCCGGCCTCAACGGTCAGGGGGTGATCGGCTGGAATGGCGCCGCCTTCGGTCGTGACATCACCCTGAACGCCCCCGCTCCCTGGCTGCTGGCGCGGGTGCCCACACGCCTGCCCTTCCCCCTGACGGCGGCGGGTCAGCTGCAACTCAAGGTCGATCAGTTCGCCCAGGGCAAGCCCTGGTGTGAGGAGCTCTATGGCAACCTCAACTGGTATGACGCCCAGGCCGATACCCCGGCGGGCAAGCTGCTGCTGGGGGATCCCGAGCTCAAGCTGACCTGTCTCGATTCCCGTCTGGTGGCTGAGCTCAAGCAGGGCTCCGAGGCGGTGCAGGTGCAGGGCAAGCTGGAGTTGCAGGCCAATCGCCAGTATCTGTTCCAGGGCACCCTCAAGCCAGGCCCGGCACTGCCGGATCAGATGAAGCAGGGGCTGCCCTTCCTCGGTCAACCCGACGGTCAGGGCCGCTTCCCGCTGCGCTATCAGGGCAGGATCTGAGGGCGCTGTTCTTGGCAGACCACACCCCGCTTCGGCGGGGTGTGGTCGTTATGGGGCGGGCGTCTCTGGTACGCCGCTCAGTGGCCTGGTGATGAGGTGGTTCAGAAAGAGGCTGAACAGCTCGGCCCGGGAGCCGAGGCGCAGCTTGCCGTAGAGGTGCTTGCGGTGATTCTTCACTGTGCCGCCGCCGATGCCGAGTTCGGCGGCGATGGCTTCGGTATCCAGCCCCTGCAGCAGCAGGCTCGCCACCTGCCGCTCCCGGCGGGTGAGCCTGTCTCCGCCCACGCTGGTCATCGCCTGCTCCACCGCGGTCTTGAGGCTGGCGCCGTCCAGGCTTGCCGGTGCGCCGGGCATCGCACTCTTCGCAGCACCATCAGTGGTTCTCGTCGCCGCGCTCTGGGCCAGCAGCGGCTGGCTCTGGCGCCACTGCTGGCGGCACAGGGAATGCACCAGAGGGAACAAGGCTTCCAGCCTGGCGCGCTCCTTTGGGCGAAGGCTCTGGCGCTTGTCTAGGCGTCCCAGAAACAGCATCAGGGTGAAACCGTCGCGCACCGGCAGGATCAGCCCCACCTCCTCCTGCCAGCCGGTGGCCTGATAGAAGTGGTGGCGGTATTCGGGGTCGAGTCGCCCCTTCGACACCTGCGCCAGGGTCCAGACCCCGGCCTCCAGACCCTGTTCCAGCGCCTGCATAAAGGGATCCTGACTGAAGTGGCTGGTGAGGTAGCGATCGAACAGCAGGGCCCGCTGGTGGCTCAGGTTGTCGTAGAGATAGAGGGGGCGCGGCCCCACCCCGAGCAACAGGGCGCAGTCGAACGCCACCTGCTGCTGGATGAGGCGCACCAGGGCCGCCGCAAAGGCCGGGCTGTGCAGGGCATCGACGGCGGTGGTCAGGCTCTGGGTCAGCGAGTCTGTGGCGAGGGACTGGCTCATGGCGACGGGCTCCGGGTGGCAGGGAGAGGCTCCCCGATATGGACGGGATGCTAGCACGAGAGTGGTAAAACTGTCCCCTGGGGGACATATCCGCCACCAGTCATAGGGGCGAGTATGGCAACTTTCCCCTGCTGTTGGAGACCCCATGATCGACCCCCATTTGCTCACCGACCTGACCGAGCGTGGCCTGGTGGCCCAGATGTCCGACCCGGCGGCCCTGGCCGCCCACCTCGCCACGGCGCGTACCCTCTACTGCGGCTTCGATCCCACCGCCGGCAGCCTGCACATAGGCCACCTGGTGCCACTCCTGATGCTGCGCCGCTTCCAGCTGGCGGGCCACACCCCTGTGGCCCTGGTGGGCGGAGCCACCGGCCTCATAGGCGATCCCAGCTTCAAGGCGACCGAGCGCAGCCTCAACAGCGCCGACAGGGTGCAGGGCTGGGTGGCCAGCCTGTCGGCCCAGATCCGGGCGCTGCTGCCCGCGAGCGAGGGGCTGGCGGCCCCTGTGCTGGTCAACAACGCCGACTGGATGGGGCAGATGTCCGCCCTCGATTTTCTGCGGGACATCGGCAAGCACTTCTCGGTCAACGCCATGCTGGCCCGCGAATCGGTGCGCCAGCGGCTGGCCCGCCCGGATCAGGGCATCTCGTTCACCGAGTTCTCCTACGCCCTGCTGCAATCCCAGGACTTCGCGGTGCTCAACCAGCGCCTCGGCTGCACCCTGCAGATCGGTGGCAACGATCAGTGGGGCAATATCACCAGCGGCATGGATCTCACTCGTCGCCTCCACCAGACCCAGGTTCATGGCATGACCCTGCCCCTCATCACCAAGGCCGATGGCACCAAGTTCGGCAAGACCGAGGGGGGCGCCATCTGGCTGGATCCGGCGCTCACCTCGCCCTACGCCTTCCATCAGTTCTGGCTCGGCACCGCGGACGAGGATGTCTACCGCTTCCTGCGCTACTACAGTTTTATGCCGCTCTCCGAGATCGCCGCGCTGGAGGCGGAAGATGCCCGGCGGCAGGGGCGCAAGCTGGCCCAGCAGGTGCTGGCGGACGAGCTGACGGAACTGGTGCACGGCAAGGGGGCGCTGGCGGCGGCGCGGCGCATCGGCGAACTGCTGTTCAGTGGCGACGTAGCCCGCCTTGGGGAGAGCGATCTCGCCCAGCTGGCCCAGGATGGCATGCCGAGCTGCCGTGTTGAGGAGCAAACGGATCTGGTGACCCTGCTGGTGGAGAGCGGTCTGGCGAACTCCAGGCGTATCGCCCGCGAGCTGCTGGGGGCGGGCGCCATCAGCCTCAACGGCGAGATCCGCCGGGAAGAGCAACTGACGGCGGCCGACCGCTTGTTCGGCCGCTACCTGCTGCTGCGCCGGGGCAAGAAGCAGTATCACCTGGTGATCTGCTCATGAGGTGGTGAGCGCCTCGATGACATAGTCGAGGAAGTGGCCGACCAGGGCCGACTCGGCCCTGCGCTGGGTGTAGAGGGCGTAGAAGTGGGCCCCCTTGGGACGGTAGGCGGGCAGCACCTCGCGTACCCTTCCCTCGGCCAGCTCGGCCGCCACCAGATAGCGGGGCAGGAGTGTGATCCCCAGCCCCTGGCGCATCGCCTCGTGGATCGCCCTCTTGCTGCTGAACGCCAGCTCGCCCGCTACCTCAACGGGGATTTCACGCCCCTGGTTCAGCAGGATCCAGCGTTCGTGGCGGCTGTACTCCTGACTGCGGGTGATGAGGCTGTGCTGGTGCAGATCCTGCGGGGTGGCCAGGGGCGGCTGGGCCTCCAGGTAGGAAGTGCTGGCGCACAGCACCAGATCGTCCACCGCGATGGGGCGCGCCAGGTAGGGCTGGCTGCCAAGCTCTGTGCTGCGAAAGGCCACGTGCAGGTTGTCGCGCAGCAGGTCGGCGCTGCGGTTGCTGAAGTCGGCGATGAGACGCACCTCCGGGTGGTCGGCACGAAAGCGCAGCAGCACCGGGGTCAGCACCACCTCGCCCCAGAGATCCGGCGCCGTGATGCGCAGCTCCCCGCACAGGGCCGAGCGGCGGCGTTGCAGCCCGTCCAGCAACTGCTCGTGCAGGGCGATCATCTGGTCGGCCTGGCGGTAGGCAAGCTCCCCCGCGTCGGTCAGCTGAATCCGGCGGGTGGTGCGGCTCAAGAGCGTGCTGCCGAGGCTCTGCTCCAGGTGGCGCAGATCCTTGGAGGCCTTGCTCGGGGTGATGCCGAGCAAGGCCGCCGCCGCGGCGAAGGAGCCACAGCGGACGATGGCGACCAGCAGGCGCATCAGATAGAGGGTGTCGAGCTTGTGGTGGCTCATGAAAGCTCCGCTGATTATGTCTTGTCAGGAATGAATGTCTTGCTTGTTTGCCAGATTATATCCTGATTGTCCAGGTTTATAGTGGCGGCCATTCCATTGCGATCCCGGGAGAGGGCGATGAACAAGGCACTTGGCGACAGCTTCCACTTCGAGCGGGCCGGTCTGCGGCTCAAGAACCGGGCCGTGCTGGCCCCATTGACCCACAACATGAGCGGCGCCGGGGGAGATCCTGCCCAGGCCGAACTCGACTGGCTGGCGCGTTGCGCCCGCGGCGGCTTCGGCCTGCTCATCGCCGCCGCCACCCAGGTGCAGCCAGGCGGGCGCTGCTGGGCCGGTCAGCCGGCCCTGATGACAGACGCCCAGCAGCAGGCCTTCACGGCCCTGGCCGAGAGTGCGCGGCAGGCGGGGGCGCTGGCGGTGGTACAACTGCATCACGGCGGGCTGCGGGCCCTGCCCGAACTGAACGACGGGGCGCCGGTCGGCCCGTGCGAGCTGGCGCCGGGCGGGCGCTATCCCCTCGGGGTCAAGGGGCTGACGGAGGAGGGGATACTGACGCTGATCGAGGCCTTCGTGCGCGCCGCCGAGCGGGCCCAGGCCGCCGGTCTGCACGGGGTCGAGCTGCACGGGGCCCACAACTTCCTGCTCTGCAACTTCCTCAACCCCCTGCACAACCGGCGCACCGACCGCTGGGGTGGCAGCCTGGCCAACCGGGCGCGGATCCTGGTGGAGATAGTGCGCGGCATCCGTGCCCGCCTGCCTCGCGACTTTCTGGTCGGGGTGCGCCTCTCCCCCGAGAGCTATGCCCATATCCAGGGCATAGCGCTGCCCCACCAGCTGGCGGTGGCGCGCCTGCTGGCAGACGAGGGGATCGACTATCTGCACTTCTCCATGGGGGACAGCTTCAAGGTGGTGGCAGGGGATCCCGAGGGGGGCGCCCTGCTGGAGGCGGTAAGGGTCGGGCTGGGGGGGCGGGTGCCGCTCATGGTGGCGGGCAAGATCCACGACGGCGCCTCGGCCGGTCGGGCGCTGTGCGGCGGCGCCGATCTAGTGGCGGTGGGCACGGCGGCCCTCGGCAACCCGGACTGGATGGAGCGAGTGAGTCGCGGCCAGCCCCTGCATGCGGCCCCCTTCACGGCGGCGCGCCTCACGGAGGTCGGCTTCACCGCGAGCGCCCTCGACTACTTGGCTGGCATGGGGGTACTGGCCCCGCGGGATGCGGCCTGAGGGAGTCCTCATGAGCGAGTGGACCCTGCAGCTGATGTTTATCCCGACCTTCTTTCTCATCGCGGTCTCCCCGGCCTTTGCATGATGCGACAAGGCCCTCGTGAAGAGGGCCTTGAGCGTGTCATGCACCGAGGGGCAGCAGGTCCGCGTAGTCGTCGAGCGCCGGGAAGTGCTGGAAGGTGAGTGGCGGCATCTGGCTGTCGGGGTGGCGGATGCCGAGCTGGTGGGCGATGCCAAATTCGGCCGAGGCGGCCAGGATCCGCTCGCTGTCATCGATGAACAGGGTGCGGGCCGGATCGAATGCCAGCCGAGCGGCCAGCGCCTGCCAGCAGTGCTGGCTCTCCTTCGACCAGCCCAGCTCATGGGTGCTCACCATGAGATCCAGATGCCCGGCAAGGCCGAGGCGCGCATCCTTCACCGACAGGCTGGCGGGATGGGCGTTGGTAAAGAGCACCAGCTGCTTGCCCGCAGCCCGCAGGGCGGCCAGGAAGGGGATGACGTTGGGCCGCCACTGGATCTTCTCCAGGATCTCCTGCTTGAGGGCGCGGATGTCGAGCTCGAGCGTCTGGCTCCAGTAATCGACGCAGTACCAGTCGAGGGTGCCGCTGACGGCCTGATAGCGGGCCTCGATCTGCGCCTTGGCGTCGGCCAGCGGCAGGCCGAGGCGCGCGGCGTAGCGTTCGGGCACCAGCTGCTGCCAGAGGTGGCTGTCAAAATGAAGGTCGATCAGGGTGCCATCCATGTCGAGCAGAACTGTGTCTATCTGGTGCCAGGGCAGTGGGGTGGGCATGGGGCCTCTTTGTGTCGGACGGGGTGGGGAAAACGGGGCGCATTATAACGGATTTTTCAGGCACCTTTCCGGCCCTTGCCCCGTGGTGTTCCCTTGGGGAGTCGTTTACTCTTGAAGCACTCTTTTTTAACGAGCAGTCAGCCCCGATGAGTGACCCCCACAAGTGCAAACCCGAACATATCCGCGTCGAGGCCATGGCCCATGACAAGCGCAAGCCGGAGATCATCAAGGCCGAGCTGGTGGCCGAGAGTCGGCTGTTCAAGGTGGAATCCCTGCATCTGAAATTCAGCAACGGGGAGGAGCGGGTCTACGAGCGGATGCGCGGCGGCAACAGAGGCGCCGTCATGGTGGTGCCTCTGTTCGACGCCCACACCCTGCTGCTGGTGCGCGAATACGCGGCAGGCACTCACTCCTACGAGCTGGGCTTCCCCAAGGGGCTGATCGATCCCGGCGAAGACGCCTTCGAGGCGGGTAACCGGGAGCTGATGGAGGAGGCGGGCTTCGGGGCCCGTGACCTCGTTCCCCTCAAGCAGGTCTCCCTGGCCCCCGGCTATTTTTCCAGCCGGATGGACATACTGCTGGCGCGGGATCTCTACCCGGAGCAGCGGATCGGCGATGAGCCCGAGCCCCTCGAGGTGATCCCCTGGCCCCTCAATCGCATCGACGAATTGCTGGCGCGACCCGACTTCACAGAGTCGCGCAGCATCAGTGCCCTGCTGCTGGCCAGCAAATGGCTGGCGGAGCAGGAAGGCTAGCCCAAGCCTGGGCAAAGGTAATAAAAACAGAGGATAACAAGATGCAGGAGTTGTTGGCCTGGATACCTGGGGTCAAGGAGATAGCCCGCGAAGCGGGGCGTATCCTTCACGAAATCTATCACGGCGGTCAGTTCGAGCGTCAGCTGAAGGAGGATGCGACCCCGGTCACCAGTGCCGATCTTGCTGCCGATGCCTACCTCAAGCAGGCGCTGTCGGCGCTCACCCCCCATGTGCCCGTGCTGACCGAAGAGGCGGCCGATGTGCCCTTCAGCCAGCGTGCCAACTGGCGGCAATACTGGCTGGTGGATCCCCTGGACGGCACCGGCGAGTTCATCGCCGGCAGCGGTGACTTCGCCACCCTGATCGCCCTGGTGCAGGACAATGTCCCCGTGCTCGGCGTCATCTATGCCCCCGAGGCCGACGTGCTCTACTGGGCGGTGCGCGGCCACGGCGCCTTCAAGGAGGTGAACGGCGAGGTGCATCCCATCAGCGCCATGCACCACGAGCACGATCAGCCCGACTCCCTGGTGGTGGCCATCAGCCGCCGCCAGAAACTGGAGAACCTGACCCGCCGCCTCAACCCGGCCATCAACTACGAGCTGATCCCGCTCGGCTCCAGCTCCCTCAAGTCCTGCTTGGTGGCGGAAGGGGCGGCAGACTGCTACGTGCGGCTCGGCCCCACCGGCGAGTGGGACACCGCCGCCGCCCAGTGCATCGTCGAGGCGGCGGGAGGGCGTATCCTCAGCCTGGCGTTGCAGCCGCTCAGCTACAACGAAACGGAGTCGCTGGAGAACCCTGACTTCATAGTGATGGGGGACCCGGATCTCGACTGGGGCAAGATCCTGACTCACTGAGCCGGTTGAAATGCAGCCGAATCATCCAATCAGGCGGCCTCGTGGTCGCCTGATTGCTTGGTGTGATCCGCTGGCTTTTCGCGGCATATTCAGGGGTATTCGCTACTTTAATGGATTGCTGTAGTGGATCATCACAGCCAAACCCAAAGTGCTGGCATCTATTTTCAGGTAATTCTAAAAAACCCGCATCGGTCGAAATAAAAAATCGACCAATAGTTATATTTTGGTTTTATATTTCGATAAATTGCCTGTTTAAAGGTTTATAAGAACAGGGTGGGCTGGGAATCACGCCCAATCTCACTGGCTGAACCGAGCTTTGCCAGTGAGATCTGCCAACCTCCATTTTTGAGAATTAAATGCTAAAGGAGCACAATATTCTTAGATTTTAATACTATATATAAGTGGTTTATCAATGAGTTCATCTGCAGAGGTCTCCCGGGAGTTATCCGGTTCCCACTCCACCACTGCCAGCACCGGCTGGCGTCGTCACGATACCCACTGGGTCATCAGCCTGTTTGGCACCGCCGTTGGCGCTGGCATCCTCTTCCTGCCCATCAACCTGGGTCTGGGGGGCATCTGGCCCCTCGTCATAGTCGCAGTGCTGGCCGGCCCCATGACCTTCCTGGCCCATCGCGGGCTGGCGCGCTTCGTGCTTTCTTCCTCCCGCCCCCACGCCGACTTCACCGAGGTAGCGGAGGAGCACTTCGGCAAGATGGCCGGTCGCCTCATCTCGGCGCTCTACTTCCTCTCCATCTTCCCTATCCTGCTCATCTACGGCGTCGGGCTGACCAATACGGTGGAGAGCTTCATGATCAACCAGCTCGGCATGGATGCCCCGAACCGGGTGATGCTCTCCGGCCTGCTGGTGTTCGCCATGATCGCCGTGATGATGGCGGGGGAGAAGGCGATGCTGCGGGCCTTTGCCTTCATGGTCTACCCCCTGGCGGCCATTCTGGCGGCGCTCTCCTGCTATTTGATCCCCCAGTGGCACTGGCCGGAGGCGACCGCCTTCGAGGGGACCAGCTTCCTCAACACCGTCTGGCTGGCGCTGCCGGTGACGGTGTTCGCCTTCAGCCACGCCGCTGCCATCTCCGGCTTTGCCAACGTGCAGCGCCGTGAATATGGCGAGCAGGCGGAGGCCAAGAGCGGCCTGATCCTGCGCAACACCACAGTGATGCTGGTGGGCTTCGTGCTCTTCTTCGTCTTCTCCTGCGTGCTGAGCCTCTCGCCAGCCCAGCTGGCCGAGGCCAAGGCCCAGAACGTCTCGGTGCTCTCCTATCTTGCCAACATCACCGACAACCCCGTGATAGTGACGCTGGGGCCGCTCATCGCCTTCATCGCCATCAGCTCCTCCTTCCTCGGCCACTTCCTCGGGGCCCGCGAGAGCCTCAAGAGCCTGATCGCCAAGCCCACCGGCCTGCCGCTGGCCAAGGCGGACAAGCTCGGCATCGCCCTGATGTTCTTCGCCATCTGGGGAGCGGCTGTGATCAACCCCGGCATCCTCGGCCTGATGGAGACCCTCTCCGGCCCCGTCATCGCCATGATCCTCTTCATCATGCCGGTGGTGGCCATCTACAAGGTGGAGGCGCTGGCCCGCTTCCGCCAGGGCTGGGTGAACGGCTTTATCCTGCTGACCGGCTCGCTCTCGGTCTCGGCCCTGGTCTTCAGCCTGCTGAAGTAACAGCGGCGCTGCGGCCAAAAAAGAAGAGGCGACCCTTGGGTCGCCTCTTCTTTTTTCATGGGGTACAGGGCCTCAGCCCAGCTTGGCGCCGTTCTCCACCGCCTGCTCCGGGATGGCCATCACCACGGCGCCATCGGCCCGGTAGAAGCCGGTCAGCAGAAACTCCGACTGTATGGGGCCTATCTGCTTGGCCGGGAAGTTCACCACCGCCACTATCTGACGCCCCACCAGATCCTCCGGCTGATAGAGATCCGTGATCTGGGCGCTGCTCTTGCGTACCCCGAGCTCAGGGCCGAAATCCGCCCATACCTTGTAGGCGGGTTTGCGCGCCTCGGGGAAGGGCTCGACCCGCACCAGGGTGCCCACTCTCAGCTCCACCATCTCGAACTGCTGCCAGCTTATGGTCTGCATCTTGGCTCCTCCTTTCACACACCTTGCATTGGCCCCAGCATGCCTCGAAACGACAGCCCCTGTCTTCGGCAAGGGGCCGGACTGTTATGGCTGCGGGCCGTTTTGCTGGCGCCAGCGCGACGGGGTCAGCCCCGTCTCGGTCAGGAAGCGCTCGGCGAAGGCCCCCTGATCCTGATAGCCGCAGCGGCTGGCCACCTCGCCGATGGGCAGGGCACTGTGGGCCAGCAGGGTGCGTGCCAGCGCCATGCGCCGCCCGCGGATGTAGTGGGAGGCGCTCATGCCGAACTGCTGGCGAAAGGCGTGCTTGAACTGGCTCTGGCCGAGGCAGGCAACAGCGGCGAGCCGCCCGTTGCCAAGGGGCTCGGCGAGGTGGGCCTCGATGTGGCGCTGCACTCTTGTCATGCGCGGAGCCAGGGTTGGGCCCATGCCCTGACCCTGGGCCAGGAGGCTCAGCCAGATCTGCTCCATGCCGGCCACATGACGACCCTGGCGCACCATCTGATGCAGGAAGGCGAGGTAGTGGCGCTGGGGCTCGTCCAGCGGGATGAAGGGGCGCTCGCCGAGGGGCGCGGGCAGCCAGTGGCTCTCCTGCACCAGGAAGGAGAGCGCCGGGTCGGCGGCGTAGTCGTGACGTTCACCCGGGGCTATGACGCAGGCAAAGCCAGGGGCGAGGCGGCGCCCCTGGCCCTGCACCTCGATCTCGAGGGGGCCGTCCAGGGGGATCACCAGCTGGGCGAAGTCGTGGCTGTGGCTGCTGATGTCGCTCTGGTAGTGGCGCAGGCTGAACGGGCAGGGGGCGGATAGGGATGACGCGGCACCGGGCCGCGTCATCGAAGAGGGGGGATTATGTGCCATGGGCCACCGTATTACTCGGCGTCGAAATCTTCGATCTCTTTGCCCAGCGCCTCCATGATGGCGCGCGCCTCGGCGGGGACGCTGTCCGGATGATCCTTGCGCAGATCGTCGTCACAGGGCAGCGGTTGACCGGTGAATGCGTGCAGGAAGGCCTCACAGAGCAGCTCGCTGTTGGTCGCATGACGCAGGTTGTTCACCTGGCGACGGGTGCGCTCATCGGTCAACACCTTCAGCACCTTGAGCGGGATCGAGACGGTAATCTTCTTGACCTGTTCGCTCTTCTTGCCGTGCTCCGCATAGGGGCTGACGTAGTCGCCGTTCCACTCTGTACCCATGTTCCACCTGTTCTCGTTTGGCCGTGAGCGCGGATTTTAACCCTTAAGGAATTCAATGGCAATCCAACAGCAAAGCCATTTAGACGTCTAGAAGTGTTGACGGCTTTTTTGAGGTGGCGTAAGGTGGTTCACCATAGGCCAGCAATGGCAGGATAGCCGTGGCAGAGGCACAGCGGCCATCGTCCAGAGACACTTCAAGGAGAGCGGAAATGACCCACAAGGCCACCCTGGCGGTACGTTGTATCGGACATAGAGACAGATCAACTGCACAGTCACAGCGCCAAGGAGAGCATCATGAGTCATAAGGCCACCCTGGCGGTACGCACCGGGATTGAGACAGACACACAGCACGGTGCCGTTGTGCCCCCCATCTACCTCTCCAGCAACTACACCTTTGCCGACTTTGGCGAGCCCCGTCAATACGATTATGCCCGCTCCGGCAACCCGACCCGCACCAATCTGGCGGACGCGCTGGCGGCCCTGGAAGGGGGCGCCGGCGCCGTGGTGACCGGCACCGGCATGGGAGCCGTCCATCTGGTGACCACGGCCCTGCTCAAGGCGGGGGATCTGCTGATCGCCCCCCACGACTGCTACGGCGGTACCTGGCGCCTGTTCGAGTATCTGGCGGCCAAGGGCCACTACAGGGTCCAGTTCGTCGATCAGGGGGATGAAGCCGCGCTCGCCGAGGCCCTGGCGCAGCAACCGGCCCTGGTGTGGGTGGAGACCCCCTCCAACCCGCTGCTGCGGGTGGTGGACGTGGCCGCCATCGCCGCCGCCTCCCATGAGGTGGGTGCCAAGGTGGTGGTGGACAACACCTTCCTCTCCCCGCTGCTGCAACAGCCGCTGGCCCTCGGCGCCGATGTGGTGGTGCACTCCACCACCAAGTACATCAACGGCCACTCCGACGTGGTGGGCGGGGTAGCGATCGCCAAGGAGCAGACGCTGGCCGACTCCCTGGTGTGGTGGGCCAACTGTCTGGGGCTCACCTCCGGCGCCTTCGATTCCTACCTCACCCTGCGTGGCCTGCGCACCCTGGCGCCGCGCCTGCGTGCCCATCAGGAGAACACGGACAGGATCCTGGCCTTCCTGCAACAGCAGCCGCTGGTCAAAAAAATCTATCACCCCAGCCTGCCAAGCCACCCGGGCCACGAGATTGCGCGCCGTCAACAGTCCGGCTTCGGCGCCATGCTAAGTTTTGAACTCGATTGCAACGAGACGGGGCTGCGCGCCTTCCTCGCGGCGCTGCGGCTGTTCTCGGTGGCGGAGTCCCTCGGCGGGGTGGAGAGTCTGGTGGCCCATCCGGCCAGCATGACCCACAGGGCCATGACTCCGGCGGCGCAGCAGGCGGCGGGCATCAGCGCCCAGTTGCTGCGCCTCTCTGTGGGCATAGAACACGGTGAAGACCTGGTGGCCGATCTGGCTCAAGGCTTTGAACAGGCGCAGTTGGCACAACAGGCAGAACAGGTGAAGTAATGGAACAGCAACAACAAGGAGAGAGTGCGGTGACGGCAGAGAGAGCCTTGAAGCGGCGTCATGTGCACAAGTTTGGCGGCAGCAGTCTGGCGGATCCTGTCTGCTATCGCCGGGTCGCCAGCATTCTCGAACAGCAGGCCGAGCAGCAGGGCGGGGGCAGAGAGCTGGTGGTGGTCTCCGCCGCCGGCAAGACCACCAACCGGCTGATCCAGCTGGTGGAGCTGGCCGAGGCGGGTGACGAGGCCGCGGGCGAAGCCATCACTGCCCTGCACGCCTACCAGCAGAGTCTGATCGACGGCCTGCTGGAGGGGGAGTTGCTGCTCGACTTGAGCAAGCAGCTGACCGACGACATGCAGCAGATCGCCAAGACCCTGGAAGGGCAGTTTGATCGCTTCGAGCGCAACGGCCTGCTGGCCTTTGGCGAGGTGTGGTCGGCACGCCTGCTGGCCGCCCTGCTCAGCAGCCGTGGCGACAAGGCCATCTGGCTCGACGCCCGCAGCTTCCTGCGCGCCGAGGATGGCGCCCTGGTCAAGGTGGATGCCGCCATCTCCGGCGAGCTGCTTAAGGCGCGTCTGGCGGAGCACCCCGGCCGCATAGTGGTGACCGGCTTCATCGCCGCCGACATGGAAGGAAGATCTTTGCTGCTCGGCCGCAACGGCTCCGACTACAGCGCCAGCCTCTTGGCCGCCCTGGCGGACGGGGAGTCCACCACCATCTGGAGCGACGTGGCCGGTGTCTACAGCGCGGATCCGCGCCGGGTGAAGGAGGCGCGCCTGCTGGAGCGCCTGAGTCTGGCGGAGGCCAACGAGCTGGCCCGCCTCGGCTCCTCCGTGCTCCATTCCCGTACTTTGCAACCCGTGGCCGACAGCCGCCAGCGCCTCACCCTGCGCTGCAGCTACAACCCGGACGAGGGCTGCACCCACATACTGCGCCGGGCACCGCGCTCCGGCGGGGCGCGCATCGTCTCCTCGGTGGATCAGATAGCCCTCATCGAACTCAAGGTGCTGCCCCAGACAGGTTATGAGCAGACGGTGGCCGCCATCGAGGCCCATCTTACCCGTCATCGCCTCAACCCGCTCACCCTGCAGCGTCAGCCGGATCGGCGGGTGCTGCGCCTGGCCTACACCCTGGAAGTGGCGGAAGGGGCCTTCGAGATACTGCGCGACTTCCAGCTGCAGGGCAGCTTCACCGGTCTCATCCAGAAAGAGGGATTCAGTCTGGTGGCCCTGGTGGGGGCTGGCGTGACCGACAACGCCGAGCAGTGTCACCGCTTCTATCAGCTGCTGGCGGATCAGCCGCTGGAGTTCGTGCAGGTGGCCAGAGACGGCCTGAGTCTGGTGGCCGTGGTGCGCCAGGTGGTGCTGGAGCCCCTGCTCATCGCCCTGCACAGCGCCCTGTTCAGCCGCCCGACCCGGGTCGGTCTGGTGGTGTTCGGCAAGGGCAATATCGGCGGTCACTGGCTGGCGCTTTACGCCCGCGAGAAGGCGCGGCTCGAGCACGAGCTCAATCTGGCGCTCACCCTCTACGGGGTGTTCAGCTCGGAAGGGGGTCTGCTGGACGAGGAGGGGCTGGATCCCCTCAAGGTGCGTGACAACTTCAATCCCAGGCCGCTGATCTGGCCGGAACTGCTCTCCCAGCTGGAGCAGCACGGTTTCGATGCCCTGATAGCGCTGGACATGACCGCCAGCGAGACGGTGAGCCGCTACTACCCGGACTTCGCCCAGCTCGGCTGCCACATCATCGCCGCCAACAAGTTTGCCGGTGCCGCCGACAGCGAGTTCTACCAGCGCATCAAGCAGAGCTGCCGCGATCATCAGGTGCAGTGGCGTTACAACGCCACAGTGGGGGCCGGGCTGCCCATCCAGTCCAGCATCCAGATGCTGCGCCAGAGTGGCGACCACATCCAGGGGGTCTCCGGCATCTTCTCCGGCACCCTCTCCTGGCTGTTCCAGCAATATGACGGCACGCGCCCCTTCTCCGAGCTGGTGGACGAGGCCTGGCAGCACGGCCTGACCGAGCCGGATCCCCGCGAGGATCTCTCCGGCCAGGACGTGCGCAGGAAGCTGCTCATTCTGGCGCGGGAGGCGGGCTTCGAGCTCGACTCCGCCGACATCGAGCTGGAGAACCTGGTGCCCGTCTCCCTGCGCAAGGTGAGCACGGATCAGTTCATGGACAGGCTGAAAGATCTGGATGATCCCATCCAGACCGCCTTCGAGGGGGCCCGCCGGGTCGGCAAGGTGCTGCGCTACGTCGCCCGCTTCGAGCACGACGGCAAGGCGCGGGTCGGACTGGAGACCCTGGAGCCCCACCACCCGTTCGCCAACTTGCTGCCCTGTGACAACGTGTTCGCCATCGAGAGCGACAGCTATCGCACCAACCCCCTGGTCATTCAGGGGCCGGGGGCGGGCCGGGAAGTGACGGCCGCCGCCATTCAGTACGATCTGTGGCAGATCTGCGCCAGCCTCTAAGAGCCTGGTGGATGACACAAAGAAGAGGCGCCCCTGGGCGCCTCTTCTCGTTGGTGGTCACAATGCCTTACCAGAACAGCTTGCCCAGCAGGGGGGCGAGCAGCACTGTGGCCATGCCGGCTATCATCATCACCATGCTGGAGACCACCCCCTCCTCGTTGCCCATCTGATAGGCCCGGGCCGTGCCAGCCCCGTGGGCCGAGGCGCCAAAACCCGCCCCCTTGCCGAGGCGGCTGCGGATGGCGAGCACCGTCAGCACGCTCTCCCCCACCGCCATGCCGATCACCCCGGTCAGCACCACGAACAGAGCGGTGAGATCGGCGTTGCCGCCCACAGATCGGGTCGCCTCCACCGCGAAGGGTGTGGTGATGGATCTCATGGCCATGCTGCGCTGCAGCAGCTCGGAGAGGTTCAACCAGCGGGCCAGCAGCACAGTGCTGCCCACCGCCATCACCACCGAGGTCACCACCCCCACCGACAGGGAGAGCCAGTGGCGGCGCATCAGCGCGCGGTTCTCGTAGACCGGCACCGCGAAGGCGACGGTGGCCGGGCCCAGCAGCCAGAGCAGCCAGTGGGATTCGGCCATGTAGTCCTGATAGGGGATGTGGAACAGCACCACCACCGCCACCAGCAGGGCAGGGGCCAGCAGCAGCGGCATCAGGGGCAGGATGCGCTTCTTGCCATAGAGCCACTTGCTGGCGTAGTAGAACAGCAGGGTGAGGGCGAAGCAGAGCAGGCCGAGCAGGGTGTCAGACATGGCGGCGACTCCGGCGGGCCAGCTTCAGCTCCAGGCGATAGACCCTGTCCACCACCAGGGCCGTGGTGCCCAGCACCAGAGTGGTGCTGATCAGCAAGACCAGCATGATGCGCCACCCCTCCTGCAACAGCAGATCCTGATAGTTGACCACGGCCACCACGGCGGGCACGAAGAACAGCAGCATCTCCGCCAGCAGCCAGCGGGCACCTGCGCTGAACCACTGGGCCTTGACTACCCCGAGAAGGATGCAGATGAGCAGCAGCAACATGCCGGTAAGGTTGGCGGGCAGGGGCAGGTGGAAGGTGCGTACCGCTGTGTCGGCCAGCAGCCAGATGGCCGCCAGCAGGGCGATTTGGAAGGGGGTTTGCAACCAGCGAAGGCAGAAGGCTTTCATGATGGGCGTCTTTCTGTGAACCTGGTCACAGTATAAGGGTGGGCCAAACCTGCAAAAAATGAATTTAAATTATGAAAAATATGCCAAATTGGCATTATTTGGCGATCACCCCAGACGAGCGTCCCATGGATATCCGAGCCCTGCGTTACTTTGTCGAACTGGTGCGTGAGAAGAGCTTCACCCGCGCCTCAGAGAAGCTGTTCGTCACCCAGCCCACCATCAGCAAGATGATCCGCAACATGGAGGAGGAGCTGGGCCAGCCCCTGCTCAATCGGGAGGGGCACAGTTTCACCCTGACCGACAGCGGCCAGGTGCTGTTTGCCCGTGGCCAGCTGATCCTGGCCCAGATGCAGCAGCTGGAGGCGGAGCTCGCGGATCTGCAGAGCCTGCAGCACGGGCGCCTGGCGCTGGGCATACCGCCCATGGTGGGTCACGTCTATGCGGATCTCATCCGTGCCTACCGTAGCCGCTACCCCAAGGTGGAGCTCTCCATAGTGGAGTACGGCGGGCGCCGCATCGAGCAGGCGGTGCTGGAGGGGGAGCTGGATCTCGCCATCACCATGCTGCCGACCAAGGAAGAGGGAGCCCTGAGCACCCTGGAGCTGGATCGTTATCCCATCCAGGTGGTGCTGCCTGACCAGCCCCGCTGGCGGGCGTGTGCCGAGATCCGGCTGGCGGATCTGCAGGAGGAGCCTTTCCTGCTCTACACCCAGGCCTTCACCCTGAGCGAGCGGCTGGAGCAGGCCTGCCAGCAGGCGGGCTTTACCCCCCAGGTGGCGGCGCGCAGCAGCCAGTGGGATTTTCTCACCGCCATGGTGCGCAGCGGCATGGGGGTCGCCTTCCTGCCCGAGCCCATCTGCCGGCGGCTGACCCCGGACGGCCTGGTGTTGAGGCCCTTGATGCCGGAGCTAAGCTGGCGTCTCGGAGTGATCTGGCCGAGTCGGCGCTACCTCTCCCGCACCGCCGAGGCCTGGCTCGCCCTGTGTCGCGAGCAGGGGGGGCGTGGCTAGGCGCTACTTGCCGACCCTGTCCGCCTTGTCGTGGGGAGGCATGCCGAAGGCATCCCGGGCCGGATCATAGAGATAGGATCTGTAGTCGCTTCCCTCGCCGGGCAGATGGGGGTTGTTCAGCCTGAACAGCTGGCGCGAGGCAAGTTGGGTGAACGCCAGGGAAGGTTGGAAATGCTGGCGCCAGAGCCGCTTGAGGGAACCGTCCTGCCAGGCCAGCCGCAGGCCGAGCTGGATGCGCTCGCGCTCCTTGTGGTAGGTGGCATGACTGTAGAAGGCGTGGATCAGCGGGTAGAAGAGGGCCACATGGGGATCGACGGTGAGGGTCGGCAGCCTGGGGTGGTGAGTCTCCCACTCCGCCAGTATCTCGTTGGCGCCGCGACAGAAGAGATCGACCCTGCCACGGGCCACCATGCGAAACAGCGACTCGTAGTTGTCCACCTCCTGCACCTGGAAGCCGTTGTGGCGCAGGATGTCGGCATCCTGCCACCCCTTGCCACTCCCCTGACTGAACGCCTGAAGCTGGGCCAGGGTACGGACCCCGGCCAGCGCCTCAGCACGGTCGGCGCCGACGAAGCAGACCCGGTAACCGAGAATGCCGAGATCGATGGGGAAGGGGATCAGGCTGACCTTGGGGTGAGGCGTCTTCTGGGGCCAGTTGTCGACGATGAAGAGGGCATTCTTGCCCGCTTTTTGCACCTCGAGCCGCATCCGCGCCTTGTTCATCTTGAGGGAGTCACGCAGCTCGTAGTCGCCATATTGCTGGCGGGTCTTCTCCAGTGCCAGCCGCATCGCCTCCCGGTAGTAGTCCATGCGGGCATCCTGTTCGTTTTCCGGGCTGAGCAGGGTAAATCGGGTGGCCGCCATCGGGCAGGAGGAGAGGGAGAGCGTGAGGAGCAGGAGCAGGAGTCGATACATCTTGGCCGGGTTCTACAACGGGATTGTGCCCATTATAGTTCGGTGCCCCACCGGCGACACAGCGCTAATGGCCCCCGGCTCCTCTGACCTCTATGCCTGGCCTCAGACGGCTTTTGTCAGCGAACCCCATTGGCGACACAGTGCGCTTGTTGGGCCCGGACGCCTCTGACTTCTGGGCCTGGCCTCAGACGGCATTTATCTGCGACCTCAACAGGCAGCAGAGTGTGATGATGGGGCCCGGGCTCTGCTGGCCTAACCTCAGACCGATTCCATCAGAGTGCCCAGCTGGCGACACAGCTGGCGCAGGGTCTGGTTGTCGAGGCAGCCGAAGCCGAGCAACCAGCCCTCCCGGGTAGGAGGGGCGAGGTGGAACTGGCGCAGGGGGCGCAGCCCCAACCCCCGGGCATTGGCCGCCTCGGTCCAGCGGGCCTCGCCCCCGGCAGGAAGCAGCACGGCGCACTGCAGCCCGGCGCCGCTGTGGATGGGGGTGAGCCTGGGGCAGTGCTCGGCCAGCTCGGCCAGCAGCAGATCCCTCCGGCTCTGGTAGAGGAGGCGGCTCTGGCGCAGGTGGGTGGCGAAGTAGCCGGCGCGGATGAAGTCCGCGGTGACCGCCTGCTGCAGCTGGTTGCTGTGGCCGTCGACGGCGGCGCGGGCCCGGCTGAAGGCCTCCATCAGGGGGCGCGGCAAGACCAGGTAGGCGAGGCGCAAGGAACCAAACAGCACCTTGCTGAAGGTCCCCACATAGAGGACGCGCCCCTGGCCATCCAGCCCCTGCAAGGCGGGGAGTGGCCGCTGATCGTACTGGTACTCCCCGTCGTAGTCGTCCTCCAGGATCCAGGCTCCGCGCCGTTCGGCCTCCGCCAGCAGAGCCATGCGGCGCGGCAGGCTCATGGGGACGCCCAGGGGGTACTGGTGGGCCGGGGTGCAGTAGATGAGCCTGGGGCTGGGGTGTTCACCGGCAGGGTTGAGCCCCTCCTCGTCCACCGGCACCGGGTGGATGCGGGCGCCGGCGCTCTCCATGGCGGTACGGGCGCCGGGATAACCCGGATCCTCCACCCAGACGGTGTCACCGGCATCGATGAGCAGCTGGGTCGCCAGCAATATGCCCTGCTGGGAGCTGGTGAGGATCAGGATCTGCTCCGGTTCGCACACCACGCCCCGCGACTGCACCAGGTAGCTGCTGATGGCGGCGCGAAGCTCCCCCAACCCCTGGGGATCCCCGTAATTCATCCAGTCGCTGGCCCCCTGGCGCCACTGCTGCTGCATCAGGCGACCCCAGAGCGCCTGGGGAAAGAGGCGGGGATCCGGCTGGCTGGAGGCAAAGGAGTTGCCCACCTCTGGCACCTCGTGGCAGGCCCCCCCTTGTGCCATCTCCTGACCGCGGCGAGAAAGCCCCGCCGCCGACTGGGCCGGGCGCGGCGCGGGGCGCACCGCCGCCAGGGCGACGAAGCTGCCGGCACCCACCTTGCGCACCAGATACCCCTCCGCCTCCAGCCGGCCATAGGCCAGCTCCACTGTGCTGCGGGAGACGCCGAGATCCCGGGCCAGCATGCGGCTGGCCGGCAGCCTGCCGTGCAGCGGCAGATGGCCCGCCAGTATGGCCTCCCGCAGGGTACGTACCAGCTGCTCATGGAGCGGCAGCTCGCCGTGTTGTTGATTGGCAAAGAGGGTCGGCAGGACTGTCATGATTGGCCTCCTCTGGGCTGGGGCAGGTGGCCCCCCCATACGGTCATGGCCCCCCGCAGGGTGCGTACCAGCTGTTCGTGCAGGGGAAGATCGTTTTGCTGCTGGTCGGCAAAGAGGGTCGGCAGGACGGTCATTATGCTGGCTCGCGCTGTGAGATTGGTCTGCCCATATTGGCAAAATTGGTCGGCGTGGCAAGGCCATTTTGTCGCTACATTGGTGGACAAGGAAGTGAAGCAATCCCATTGGCAACACACATTGGTCACAGAAGGAGTCTGCATGTCGGAATACAGCGCCACCATCAGCTGGCAACGAGGGGCCAGCGAGCCCTTTGTCGATCAGCGCTACAGCCGGGCCCATGAGTGGGCGTTTGACGGCGGAGTCAGGGTGCCCGCCTCCTCCTCCCCCCATGTGGTGCCCTTGCCCTTTTCGGTGGCCGAGCACGTGGATCCCGAGGAGGCCTTCGTCGCCTCGCTCTCCAGCTGCCACATGCTGACCTTCCTCTGGCTGGTCGCCAGGGCGGGTTATCTGGTGGAGAGCTACCGGGATGAGGCGGTCGGCATCATGGAGAAGAATGAGCGGGGTCGCCAGTCCATCACCCGGGTCACCCTGCGCCCCAGGGTGCGGTTTGGCGGCGAGCGTCAGCCCGATCTCGCCGCGCTGGAGCGGCTGCACCACCAGGCCCACGAGGAGTGCTTCATCGCCAATTCGGTCAACACAGTCGTCACCACAGAGATAGCGCTCTAATCACAAGGAGGTTCAGGATGAGTCATGTATTGAGTACCGGGGTCGCGAGCCCGCTGGAGGCCAGCGCCTTCTTCGAGGCCCAGTTGAAGTTTCGCACCGATCCGGCGGATCTCGCCGCCGATCTGCTGGCCGGGGAGGCGGCTGAGGGGGGCAGCATAGTGGTCATCGACACTCGCTCCCCGGCGCACTACGCAGAGGGTCATATTCCCGGTGCCATCTCCTTCCCCCATAGCACCATGACCCCGGCGACCACGCAGGGGCTGTCGCGGGACAGGGTCTATGTCTGCTACTGCGATGGCATCGGCTGCAACGGCTCGACCCAGGGGGCCTATAAGCTGGCGGCCCTGGGCTTCAGGGTCAAGGAGCTGATCGGCGGTCTGCACTGGTGGCGCCAGGACGGCTTCGCCGTCGCCACCGGCAGCGAGGCCGGCGTGCTGCTGGAAGGGGGGATCGCCTGTGCCTGCTGAACCCATCCTCAACGATCATGGCCAGCCCCTGGGCGAGTCTCTGCCCGACTGGCGTGGCGCCGAGTTCCCCCCTCACCGGGTGCTGAGCGGCTGGGGCTGTCGCCTGGAACCGCTCGACCCCGAGCGCCACGGTGGCAGTCTGTGGCAGGCCTTCAGTGCCGACAGCGGGGCCATGTGGACCTATCTCACCAGCGGTCCCTTCGAGGATGAGGCGGCCATGCTGGCCTGGCTGCGAGGAGTCGCCACCAGGGGCGATCCCCAGTTCTATGCCATTGTCGATGAGAGGAGCGGCCGGGCGCTGGGGCTTGCCAGCTACCTGCGCATCGACCCCGCCGCGGGCAGCGTGGAGGTAGGCTGGCTGCACTTCTCGCCAGCCCTGCAGCAGTCGCGGCTGGCGACGGCGGCCATGGCGTTGATGATGGCCAATGCCTTCGCCCTGGGCTATCGCCGCTACGAGTGGAAGTGCAATGCCCTGAACCGGCCCTCTTGGCAGGCGGCGCTGCGTCTCGGCTTTTGCTATGAGGGGACTTTCCGCCAGGCACGGGTGGACAAGGGACACAGCCGGGATACCGCCTGGTTCTCGGTAATAGACGGCGAATGGCCAGCCCTCAAGGGCTGTTTCGAGCGCTGGCTGGCGGATGCCAACTTCGATGAACAGGGGCGCCAGCGGCTGCGGCTCTCCGAGCTGACAGCCGCCTGCCGGGTGAAACCATAAGCCTCTGGTCCCTTGGGCCTGACTGGCAACACGAGAGAGGCCCCGATTGCTGGGCCTCTCTCGTGCTGGATCTTGCTTAACGAGTGGGCCTACTCATGGTGCTCGCCTATGGGAGCGGCTATCCACTGCAGAAGGCGGATCATGTCCTCTGGGGCCACTCCGACCGAGAGGCCGCGCTTGCCGCCGCTCACCAGTATCTCGTCAAACCCCATGGCGGAGTCGTCCAGCACCGTTGGCAGCAGCTTCTTCTGGGCCAGCGGGCTGATGCCCCCCACCTTGTAACCGGTCAGCTTCTCGGCGTCGGCCGGCTTCATCATCTCCACCTTCTTGAGCCCGGTGGCCTTGGCGAGCTGCTTGAGGCTGCACATGCCGGAGGAGGGGACTATGGCGACCACCGCCTGCTTGTCGTGGTGGGCCAGCAGGGTCTTGAACACCTGAGCCTGGGGCAGGCCGAGCTGGGTTGCTGCGTGCTTGCCGAAATCGTCGTGGGCCTCGCACTCGTAAGGGTAGAGCTTGTGGGGGATCTTGAGCTTCTTCAGCAGGTTGATGGCGGGTGTCATGGGGTCTCCTCGGGCCGAAACAAGGCCAGACAGTCTGCGCCCGGGCGGCGGGCATGGCAAGTGGCCCTCCTCGATGGCGCTCATCTCGTAGGGGCCCAGATTAGCGAAACGGCCGCTTCACACCTATGATCTGGGGCTGTCTCTCTCTGCCTATACCGGCTGTGATCAGGTGTTGGCGATCGAAAGGAATCCTGGCCATGAATACCCCGGTAAACAGCTTCGTCGACATGGGTACCCTGGGGCGTTATGACGCCCTTGCCAGGCTGACCGCCCTGGACCGTGCCTATGGCATAGCCGAGTTCGATCTCGATGGCCGCATGGTGTCGGTCAATGAGTTGTTCTGCGGCCTCCTCGGCTATGCGTCCGAGGAGCTGATAGGTCAGTCCCACCTGTTGCTGCTTCCCCCCGAGCAGCAAGGGGGGCAGGATAGCTTCTGGCAGGGGGTGCTCAGCGGCGAGATCCGCTCCGGGTCATTTCGCCGCATCATGGGCGGGGGCGGCAGTGTCTGGATCCACGCCACCTACATGCCCATCACCAACGAGGCGGGGACCCTGCTCGGGGTGATCAAGCTGGCCCACGATATCACCCCAGAGGTGCTGGCGGAGCAGCGGGTCGAGCAGCAGAGCCAGTTGTTCGACATAGTGGTGGCCGCCCACCAGAGCTTTCTGCTCGATCGCAATCTCGGCTCCGCCTGCGACACCGTCTTCGAGCGACTGTTGAGCGTGAGCCAGAGCGCCTATGGCTTCATCGGCATCATCCAGTACGAAGACGAGCGCCCCAGCCTCTACATCCCCTCCATCTCCAACATCTCCTGGGATCAGGCCACCCACGCCTGGTACGAGCAGCAACGCCAGAGCAGAGGGGGGCTCATCTTCAACAAGCTCGACAATCTGTTCGGCCACGTGGTCACCCACAACACCCTGGTGTGCTGCAACGATCTGCCGAGTCATCCGGCGAGTCGCGGCGTATCTCCCCGCGGTCATCCCCATCTGGACAGCTTTCTCGGCATCCCCATACGCCACAAGGGGGAGGCCATCGGCATGATAGCCCTGGCCAACCGCCCGGGCGGCTTCGACGAAACCCTGGTGAGCTTGCTGGAGCCGCTCACTACGGCCCTGGGCACCCTGATCCACGCCCGCAATCTGGAGGACGAACGCAACCACATGGAGCGGGTGCTGCGCTTCAATGCCGAACACGACTTTCTCACCAAGCTGCCCAACCGCAGCAGCTTCTTCAGTCAGGCCAATGTGCTGCTCGAGCATCTTCAGCGTCATCCGGCCGAGGGGGAAGCCTGTTGCCTGGCCCTCATCGACATCGACTTCTTCAAGCAGATCAACGATGAGCATGGCCACCTTGCTGGGGATGCCGTGCTCGAGGAGCTGGCCCGTCTGCTGATGCAGGCGGTGCGCAGCCAGGATCTGGTGGCGAGGTTCGGCGGGGAGGAGTTCATCATGCTGCTGCGCGGCACCACCCAGGAGGAAGCCCATGCCATCATGGAGCGTACCCGCCAGCAGATAGAGCAGCACACCTTCTCCCATCAGCACCAGGCAATGGTCGTCACCATCAGCGTGGGTCTCACCCCCTATCAGACAGGGTATCGTTGCATGGACGACTGGCTGCTGTGCGTGGATCAGCGCCTCTACGAGGCCAAGCGCCGGGGACGCAACCGTATTGCCTAGGGCCTGTGGCCAGCAGGGGACAGGGGATCCATGCAACGATAAAGGGCGCCATATAGGTGTAGGCGCCATTTCTCATTATGGATACAAATGGGCTCTCTGTAATGTACTGACCAAATGCAGTCGCTATGTATTTTTAAACTATAGTGAGCATTTTAATCTAGCTTGGATAAGGCCGGACTATTTTCGCCTATAACATATTTAGTGCAATGGTGCTAATCGATTACATTAGATAGCAACTCAATCTTAACATATGAAAGATGTCGAATAGAATTTATTCGGAGGATGCTTTTTGGAGGTCTGATTGTTCAACCTCTTGAGTTTGAATTCTAATATTTGAAATTAGTGGCTTATTAAAAAAATAAAACCCAAAAAATATTGCTGCGATCGGTAACCCTAATGCAATTCTTTTTGACCATATGAAAGTAGGTTCGCCTTTCTTAACCCGCTCCCACTCATATTTTAGTAGCTGTTGTGCAACGTTTCGGATTTCAGATATTTTACTCCTTAACTCATCCCAATTAGCTGTTTTGGCACATTCATTGGCTGCCAGTAGGGCCTCTTTCAGATTTTTCTGGTGAGGTGATGCATCAGATGGGTTAAGTCTTAAAAGAACTCGTGTGTAAGCTGAGGCAGTAGAGGTAAGGAGGTCTTTCAGATCTTTATCTGAAAACTCTGGTTCCTGGCCGCGAGTTTTAGCACGGGATCTTTTTTCTTGGATATCTACCATTGTTATCAAGTTCCCACAAAAATCAGCAAGATCATTTCTAAATGAATCAATCCATGATTGCCTGAATTCAGAGATTTTTTGATCTTTAGATAAAACAAGATTAATAAATGAAAAGGTTCCGGCTATTACAGATGCAGAAACAACGCCTACAGGTATAAGTGCACTTGCTGGGATTTCTAACATAAATATCCTTGTTTATTAGTTAACAATGTGAAGCGATTAGTATGTTGATCGCTCGTTAGATAATTTGTTTTCGTTCGCTTCTAGATACTTTCTACAACAGTTTTATTTATAAATACGCATCAATTTATTTGTGATTTCATATTAATTTCGACGGGGTGTAATATTTTTTTTGAATTGTAATTTATTATATCCATATCTGATGATTTTTCTACCGACAATCCATGTGAAAGGGCACCAATTAATATGGTGCCCTTTGTCATTGATGGGGGGGCCATCAACCCGTGTTGCGCATGCCTGCGGCTATGCCGGCTATGGTGACCATCAGCGCCTGATCCAGCTCGGGGTGCAGGGTCTCCGGGTTCTTGCGCGAGCGACCAAGCAGCTCGACCTGCAGCACGTTGAGCGGGTCTGTGTAGGGGTTGCGCAGCTTGATGGACTCCTTGATCCAGGGCTGGTCGTCCAGCAGGTCACCCTGCGGGCGCAGCTCCAGCACCACCTGGATGGAGTCGGCAAGCTCCTGACGCAGCTGTTTGCCGAGGGCCCACAGCTCTTGCGGCACCAGACGGGTGTCGTAGTACTCCGCCAGCCAGAGGTCGGTCTTGAGGAACACCATCTCCAGCATTTCGAGGCGGGTGCGGAAGAAGGGCCACTGGCGGCTCATCTCGTCCAGCACGCTCTTCTGGCCGTCATCTATGGCCTGCTGCAGCCCCTTGTGGGCACCGAGCCAGGCTGGCAGCATCAGCCGGTTCTGGGTCCAGGCGAAGATCCAGGGGATGGCACGCAGGCTCTCGACACCGCCGTTGGGCTTGCGCTTGGCGGGACGGGAACCGAGGGGCAGCTTGCCGAGTTCCATCTCCGGGGTAGCGGCGCGGAAGTAGGGCACGAAGTCCGGGTGGCCGCGCACTATGCTGCGGTAGTGATCGCAGGAGACGGTAGCCAGCTGCTCCATCACGGCGCGCCAGCACTCCTTGGGCTTGGGCGGCGGCAGCAGGTTCCCCTCCAGCACGGCGCTGGTGTAGAGGTTCAGGCTGTGGATGGCCACCTTGGGCAGGCCGAACTTGAAGCGGATCATCTCCCCCTGTTCGGTGACCCGCAGGCCACCGCGCAGGGATCCCGGCGGTTGGGACAGGATCGCCTGATGGGCGGGGGCGCCGCCGCGACCGACGGTGCCGCCACGGCCATGGAACAGGGTGAGGCGGATGTTGTTGGCTTCAGCCAGCCCCACCAGGGATTCCATGGCGGCGTACTGGGCCCAGCCGGCGGCCATCATGCCCGCGTCCTTGGCGGAATCCGAGTAGCCGATCATCACGTACTGGCGACCCTGGATGTAGCCGCGATACCAGTCCACCGACAGCAGGCGATCCATCACGGCGGTGCCCGCCATCAGGTCTTCCTGGGTCTCGAACAGCGGTGCGACCGGCATGCGGAACTTGCAGCCGGCTTCCTTCAGCAGCAGCTGCACCGCCAGGACGTCAGAGGGGGCGCCGGCCATGGAGATGATGTAGATGCCGAACGCATCGGGGTCGTGACCGGCGATCACCCGGCAGGTATCTATGGTCTCGCGGGTCTCGTCGCTCGGTGCCCAGTCGGTGGGGATCAGCGGGCGGCGGGAGTTCAGTTCGTTGAGCAGGAAGGCCTGCTTGTCGTCCTCGCTCCACTCGGCGTAGTCCCCCATGCCGAGGTAGCGGGTCAGCTCGGAGAAGACCTGACCGTGACGCTCACCATCCTGGCGGATGTCCAGCTTGACCAGATGGATGCCGAAGCAGGCCAGTTTGCGCAGCACATCCAGCAGCATGCCATCGGCGATGTTGCCCATGCCGCAGGCGTGCAGAGAGTGGTAGCAGAGTTCCAGCGGCTCGCGCAGCTGGGCCGTGGTCTTGATGAGATCGCGGCTCTCGCTCGCCTGACCCTGCACCTTGGCGGTGAGGAACTCCTGGGTCTCGCGCAGCGCTTCGCGCAGCTCGCGCACCAGGGCGCGGTAGGGCTCGGGGTTGTCACCGACCCGGGCGCGCAGGGCCTCGGTACAGTCGGCCATGGAGAGCTCGGAGGTGAGCTCCTTGATGTCCTTGTAGAACAGGTTGACCGCCATCCAGCGGCCCAGCTCCAGCACCTCGGCGGTCACCTTGGCGGTGACGAAGGGGTTGCCATCGCGGTCACCGCCCATCCAGGAGGTGAACTTGACCGGCGCGGCATCCAGCGGCAGCCGCACACCCAGGTGGTGTTGCAGACGCTCGTCCAGATTGCGCATGAATTCGGGAATGGCCGGCCACAGGCTGTTTTCCACCACGGCGAAGCCCCACTTGGCTTCGTCCACCGGGGTCGGGCGCTGTTCGCGGATCTCGTTGGTGTGCCAGGCCTGATTGACCAGCTGTTCGATGCGATTGAGGATCTTGTCCCGCTCGCGGGGCAGCAGATCGGAGAGCTCCAGCGCTTCCAGGCAGTCGTTGAGCTGGACATGCTTGTGGATCAGGGTACGACGGGTCACCTCTGTGGGGTGAGCGGTCAGCACCAGATCGATGTCCAGCTCGCGCACCGCCTGGATGATGGCCTCCTGGGAGAGGTTGGATGCCTTGAGCTTGGCGAACATCTGCTCAAGCGGGTCCGGCGTGCACTCCTGCTCTTCGCAGCGACGGGAGATGGTGTGGAACTGCTCCGCCACGTTGGCCAGATTGAGGAACTGGCTGAAGGCGCGGGCCACCGGCAGCAGCTCGTCATCGGAGAGGGTACGCAGGGTCTCGAGCAGGCGTTCCCGGTCTGTCTCGTTGCCCTTGCGGGAGGACTTGGCCAGTTGACGAATGGTCTCAATCTTGTCGAGGAAGGCTTGACCCTGATGATCCTTGATGGATTTACCCAGCAGTTGGCCCAACATGCCTACGTTGGCCCGTAGTGCGGCGTACTTTTCGTTCATTCCACATCCTTATTTTTGTTGGTGCCCCTTGACCTTCCGGGGGGAGAGGCAGCCTCACTTATTGTTGTGCGATTACAACATATGCTCCGTCATCTTAGGGGGACAATCTACCCAGATTGTCTGCGCAAGGTCAAATAACAAGCCGATTCAGAACATGTATTTCCCTCACCTGTCCCTGGGCGGCTTGTCATGTAACTTACTTACATTCCCGTCGAGCTAGACGCAGAAACGCCGGATCAGGTGCTGCAGCACCGCCGTGGTCGGTTTGACGAACGACAGATCCAGATACTCGTCCGGCTGATGGGCCTGGGTGATATGGCCCGGGCCCATCACTATTGTCTGGCATCCCAGCTGCTGGATAAAGGGGGCCTCGGTGCAATAGTTCACGGACTCGGCGGCGCGGCCACTCGCCTTCTCGGCTTCACGTACCAGATCTGAGCCATCCTCGCAGGCATAGGCCGGGATGGGTTCGTGCAGGTGCTGCAGGTGCAGGCAACCCGGCTGGTGGATTTCGATGGGAGAGAGCGCCTCTTTCAGCATGCCCATCAGCTCATCCGGCCCAACTTGCGGGGTGGGCCTCATGTCGATGTGCAGCTCGCAGCAGCCGCAGATGCGGTTCGGGCTGTCGCCCCCCTGGATGTAGCCCAGGTTCAGGGTGGGTTGCGGCACGGCAAAGCGGTGGTCGGCGTAGCGCTCCTTGAGATCCCGCTGCAGCTTGAGCACCTGGCCCATGGCTTTGTGCATGATCTCCATGGCGTTGACCCCGTTGGCGGGATCCGAGCTGTGGCCGCTCTTGCCCGTGATGCGGATCGCCTCCGACATGTGGCCCTTGTGAGCCACCACGGGCACCAGGCCGGTGGGCTCACCTATCACCGCATAGTCGGGTTTGATCTCGGCGGCCGCGGCGATGGCACGGGCCCCCGCCATGGTGGTCTCCTCGTCGGCTGTGGCCAGGATGCGCAGCGGCTTGCGGAGCGTCTTGAGATCGACCTCCTTGAGCGCTTCCACTATGAAGGCGAAGAAGCCCTTCATGTCGATGGTGCCGAGCCCGTACAGGCGGTTGCCCTCCTCGGTCACCTTGAAGGGATCCTTGCTCCAGCCCCCCTCGTCGAAGGGCACAGTATCGGTGTGGCCCGCCAGCAGCAGGCCGCCTTCCCCCTGGCCATAGGTTGCCACCAGGTTGAACTTGCCCGGCAGATCGGGCAGCGCCGTCACCTCGCACTGGAAACCCAACTGGCCGAACCAGTCGGCCAGCAGCCGGATCACCGCCTCATTGCTCTGATCCCAGCGGGGATCCGTGCTGCTGATAGAGGGAATCGCAATAATATTCTTATAAAGTGAAAAAAAATCCAGATTGGCCATCAGCTGCTCCTTGCGTCCCCGGAGTGTTTCTGTTAGAAAATACAAATGCAAAGTGAGTGCATGAATATTCTGTTCGAGCGCTCATCAACAAGGCTTCTAGTTGTAAGGGAAAGTTAATGTTCTGTCACCTGATCTGTAACCGACGACGCATATCCGCCTGAATTGCCCCTCCGCACTCGTTGCATCTAAGGGGCGATAGCCGACCCCTTGCACCGCAGCACCACGCTGTGAATTTCGAACCCAGACTTGGAATACTCAAACATGCTCAATACCGTTATCGTCGGTGCCAGTGGCTACGCGGGGGCCGAACTGGCCGCACTGGTCCAGAACCATCCAGAGCTCAAGCTGTTCGGCCTCTATGTGTCGGCCGGCAGCCAGGACGCACACAAGCGTTTCTCTTCTCTACATCCCCAGTGGGTCGGTGAGCTGGATCAGCCGCTGCTGCCGCTGGACGAGGACGGCATGACCCGGATCCTGACCCAGGCCGATCTGGTGCTGCTGGCCACCGCCCACGAGGTGAGCGCCGAGCTCGCCCCCAAGTTTCTGGCCAAGGGGCTGCCGGTGTTCGATCTCTCCGGTGCCTTCCGGGTCAAGGATCAGGGGTTCTACTCCTCCTTCTACGGCTTCACCCACGAGAGCGAGCAGTGGCTGGAACAGGCCGTCTACGGTCTGGCTGAGTGGAATGCCGATGCCATTGCCGCCGCCCGGCTGATTGCGGTGCCCGGCTGCTACCCGACCGCGTCGCTCTGCGCCCTCAAGCCGCTGCAGCAGGCCGGTCTGATTGCCGAGGGATGGCAGCCCATCATCAACGCTGTGTCCGGCGTCTCCGGGGCCGGTCGCAAGGCCGCCATCAACACCAGTTTCTGCGAAGTGAGCCTGAGCCCCTACGGCACCTTCAATCACAGACACCAGCCGGAGATCAGCCACCACCTCGGCAAGGGGGTGCTGTTCCAGCCCCACCTTGGCAACTATGTGCGGGGCATACTGGCCACCATCTATGTGCAACTAGCGGATGGCGTGACGCAGACCCAGGTGGATCAAGCCTATCTCAAGGCCTATGAAGGCAAGCCCCTGGTGCGCCTCACCGGCCAGATGCCCTCCATACGTGGCGTGGCCAATACCCCTTACTGCGACCTCGCCTGGCAGCAGCAGGGCAACATGCTGGTGGTGGTCTCCGCCATCGACAACCTGCTCAAGGGTGCCGCCTCCCAGGCTATGCAGTGCATAAATATCAAGTTTGGTTTTGAACCGGCCACCGGCCTGATTTAACGCTTTAAGGAAGGATCGAGAAGATGGACAAGCAGACGCTGGTAATCAAGTTGGGTGGTGCCCTGATCGAGAACGACGAGGCCCTGACCGCCCTGTTCGCTACCCTGAAAACCTTCCTGGACGATCAGCACCGTCCCCTGGTGCTGGTGCACGGTGGTGGCTGCCTGGTGGATGACCTGCTCAAGGGGCTGGGGATGACCTCCACCAAGAAGAACGGCCTGCGGGTCACCCCGTTCGAGCAGATCCCCTTCATCGCCGGGGCCCTGGCGGGCACGGCGAACAAGATGATGATGGCCAAGGCCATCGCCACCGGCATCCCTGCGGTGGGTCTCTGTCTCGCCGACGGCGGCCTCTGCCAGGTGACCCAGCTCGACCCGGATCTCGGCGCCGTCGGTGACTGCCAGCCGGGCAACCCGGCGCTGGTGGCTGGTATCCTGGGGCAGGGCTTCCTGCCGGTAGTGAGCTCCATCGGCATCACCGCAGATGGCCAGCTGATGAACGTTAATGCGGATCAGGCGGCCACCGCCATTGCCGAGGCTCTGGGCGCCGATCTGGTGATGCTCTCCGACGTGAGTGGCATTCTGGATGGCAAGGGCAAGCTGGTGCCGCAACTGGACAAGCAGAGCGCGCTGGACCTGATGGAGAAGGGCGTTATTACGGACGGCATGGCGGTCAAGGTGAAGGCCGCACTGCACGCCGCAGAGACCCTGGGCAAACCTGTCTGTGTCGCCAGCTGGCGCTACCAGGATCAACTGCTCAAGCTGCTGGCGGGCGGCGCCGTCGGCACCCAAGTCACCCTCTAACCCTGGCCGGAAAAAGGAACATCCGATGCAACATCTTCTGAAAGACAGCGACTTGAGCAAGGCACAGATCGAGGCGCTGATCGCCCTCGGCAAATCGGTCAAGGCCGATCCGAAGAAGTACGGCCAGGCCCTGGCGGGCAAGAGCGTGGTCACCCTGTTCGAGAAGCCGTCCCTGCGCACCCGGGTCACCTTCGACATCGGCATCGCCCGGCTCGGCGGTCACAGCGTCTACCTGGATCAGCAGAACGGCGCGCTCGGCAAGCGGGAATCGGTGAAGGATTTCGCCGCCAACCTGTCCCGCTGGTGTGACGCCATCGTCGCCCGGGTGTTCGATCACCAGACCCTGGTCGAGCTGGCTGAGCATGGCTCCGTGCCGGTGGTGAACAGCCTGTGCAACCTCTACCACCCCTGCCAGGGGCTGGCGGACTTCATGACCATTGCCGAGCACTACAGCGATCTCTCCAAGGTGAAGCTGGCCTACCTCGGCGATGGCAACAACGTCAGCCACTCCCTGCTGCTGCTGGGGGCGACGCTTGGCACCGACGTGACCCTGGTCTGCCCCAAGGGCCATGGCCCGGACACCCAGATCTTCCTGCAGGCCCAGGCGCTGGCGGCGCAGTCCGGTGCCCACATCAATATCAGCGATGACGTGGGCGCCATCGAAGGCTTTGACGTGGTTTATACCGACACCTGGGTCTCCATGGGTGACAACACACCAATGGAGCAGGTAAAAGATATCTTCATGCCTTATCAGATCAACCAGGCCCTGCTCGATCGCACCGGCATCCAGCATGTGCTGCATTGCCAGCCGGCGCACCGGGAGCTGGAGATCACCTCGGAGGTCATGGACGGACCAGCCTCCCTCATCATGGATGAGGCAGAAAACCGGATGCATATCCAGAATGCCGTGCTGCTGACCCTGCTAGGTCATAAATAAGCCGGCGACCGACCCTGAATCACAACCTTATCGAATCATCACGGAGAGAAGTAAATGAGCGGAATCAACAAGATCGTACTGGCTTACTCGGGCGGACTGGATACCTCGGCCATCATTCCCTGGCTGAAGGAGAACTACGATGCGGAGATCATCGCCTTCGTCGCCGACGTCGGTCAGGAGCGTGACGATCTGGAAGGGATCGAGCAAAAAGCCATCGCCTCCGGCGCCACCAAGTGCATCGTCAAGGATCTGCGGGAAGAGTTCGTCAAGGAGTACGTCTATCCGACCCTGAAGACCGGCGCCGTCTACGAAGGCACCTACCTGCTGGGTACCTCCATGGCCCGTCCCATCATCGCCAAGGCGATGGTGGAAGCGGCCCTGGCGGAAGGCGCCGACGCCATCTCCCACGGCTGTACCGGCAAGGGCAACGATCAGGTGCGTTTCGAAGGCGCCGTGGCCGCCCTGGCCCCGCAACTGAAGGTGATCGCCCCCTGGCGTCTGTGGGACATGCGTTCCCGGGAAGATCTGCTGGCCTATCTGGAAGCCCGCGACATCCCCTGCAAGGCAACCCTGAAGAAGATCTACAGCCGCGATGCCAACGCCTGGCACATCTCTACCGAGGGTGGCGAGCTGGAGAGCACCTGGAACGAGCCGTCCGAAGCGGTCTGGCAGTGGACTGTTTCTGCCGAGCAGGCACCGAACGAGCCGGAATTCGTCAAGCTGACCGTGGCCCAGGGTGAAGTGGTGGCGGTCGACGACCAGCCGCTGACCCCGCACCAGATCCTGATGACCCTGAACGAGCGTGCCGGCAAGCATGGCGTGGGCCGCATCGACATCACCGAGAACCGCATGGTGGGCATGAAGTCCCGTGGCTGCTACGAGACTCCGGGTGGCACCGTCATGGTGGCGGCACTGCGCGCCGTGGAAGAGCTGGTACTGGACAGACCGACCCGCGCCTGGCGCGAGAAGCTGGGTGCCGAGTTCTCCCACCTGGTCTATGACGGTCGCTGGTTCACCCCGCTGTGCAAGGCCATTGTCGCCTCCGCCAACGCCATCGCCGAGGATCTCGACGGTGAAGTGGTGCTGAAGATGTACAAGGGCCAGGTCACGGCAGTGCAGAAGAAGTCGCCGAACAGCCTCTACTCCGAAGACTTCGCCACCTTCGGCGCCGACGAAGTGTACGACCAGAGCCACGCAGAAGGCTTTATCCGTCTCTACACCCTGGCGAGCCGGATCCGCGCCATGAAGGAGCAGCATCAGGCCATCGGCGGTGACCATACCCACGGTTGATCTGAAGACATGACCCGTTGATACCGGTGAGGGGGCTTTGCCCCCTCCTTTATAAACGGCGCGTTGTACCTTCGCTCAGCACGGGGAGGGCGACGAGAGCGGCTGCGCCTTGGCCGCTTCTGTGAGATAACAGGCTCGCAGAAAAACAGGGCACGATTTCAGGCTCGGGGGCCAAAGCGCCACCGACAACGCATTCAAGGAGAGCAGTATGGCACTTTGGGGTGGACGCTTCAGTCAGGGAGCCGATAGCAGGTTCAAGCAGTTCAACGATTCGCTGCGGTTCGATTACCGCCTGGCAGAGCAGGATATCCAGGGCTCCATGGCCTGGGCCAAGGCGCTGGTGAAGGTGGGCGTGTTGACCGCCGATGAGCAGGGCAAACTGCAGCAGGCGATGGAGGTGCTGCTCGCTTCGGTGCAGCAGGATCCCCAGCAGATCCTGAGTTCGGATGCCGAAGACATCCACTCCTGGGTCGAGGGCAAGCTCATCGATGCCGTCGGCACCCTGGGCAAGAAGCTGCACACCGGCCGCTCGCGCAACGATCAGGTCGCCACCGACCTCAAACTCTGGTGCAAGGCCCAGGGCGAGCTGCTGCTCGGCTCCATCACGGCGCTGCAACAGGGGCTGGTCGCCTCAGCCCGTGCCAACCAGGCCGCGGTGCTGCCGGGTTACACCCACCTGCAACGGGCCCAGCCGGTCACCTTCGCCCACTGGGCGCTGGCCTATGTGGAGATGCTGGAGCGGGATCACTCCCGTCTGCAGGATGCCCTGAAGCGCCTCGACACCAGCCCGCTCGGCTGCGGCGCCCTGGCGGGCACGGCGTACGCCATCGACCGGGAAGCGCTGGCGCTGGACATGGGCTTCAGTGGCGCGACCCGCAACAGCCTGGATTCGGTCTCCGATCGGGATCACGTGGTTGAGCTGATGCACGTGGCGTCGCTGTCCATGGCCCACCTGTCCCGCTTTGCCGAGGATCTTATCTTCTACAACACCGGCGAGGCGGGCTTCGTGGAGCTCTCCGATGCGGTCACCTCCGGCTCTTCCCTGATGCCCCAGAAGAAGAACCCGGACGCCCTTGAGCTCATTCGTGGCAAGACAGGCCGGGTGGTCGGCGCCCAGATGGGCATGCTGATGAGCCTGAAGGCGCTGCCGCTGGCCTACAACAAGGACATGCAGGAAGACAAGGAAGGGCTGTTCGATGCCCTCGACACCTGGCACGATTGCCTCGACATGGCGGCCCTGGTGCTGATCGATCTGAAAGTGAATGGTGAGCGCACCAGGGCGGCGGCCCAGGGCGGTTACGCCAACGCCACCGAACTGGCGGATTACCTGGTGGCCAAGGGGATCCCTTTCCGCGAGGCGCACCATATCGTCGGTGAAACCGTGGTCTACGCCATCAGTGTGAAGAAGCCGCTGGAGGAGCTCTCTTTACCTGAGTTCCAGCGCTTCAGCCCTGTGGTGGGGGAGGATGTCTATCCGAACCTGGAGCTGGAGGCGACCCTGGCCAAGCGGGTCGCCAAGGGCGGCGTCGCCCGCGAGCAGATAGACGCTGCGCTGGTCGCCGCCGAACAGTGGTTGGCCAAGCGCGCCAGCTGAAATGCAGCGGCCAGGGCCCCATGAGCAGAAAACGGCAACCTCGGGGTTGCCGTTTTTTTATGTGCCCTATTGTGCGGGCGGGTCTGCGGCTATGCCAGCAAGGGTCGAGAGTCCTCAGCCCTTGCTGGCACTGGCCTGATGCACGGCATCGGTGAGCAGGGCCTGCAACTGGTGCTCGGCCTCATTGGGTTCATTGCCCGCCCTCAGCAGGGCGATCCCCAGGGTGCCCGGCGATGGCAGCACATCGGTCAAGGGGGATAGGGTGGCTGGCATGCCTAGGGTGGAGCGCACCGTGAGCCCGAGCCCTGCCTGCAAGGCCGCCCAGATCCCCGCCAGACTCTGGCTGGTGAAGGCGATGCGCCAGGGGATCCCGGCCTCGTCGAGGGCCCGGATGGCCCGTGATCGCATCAGGCAGGGGGCATCGAAGACCACCAGGGGCAGAGGCTCCCCCCTTGCCAGCAGAGGGGCGAGCCCCCAGTCCGGGTGTGCTATCCATTGCAGTGGCACCAGGTCGATGAGCCGGGCATCCATGGCCTCATCTTGTGGCTGCCAGGTCAGGGCCATGTCGAGGCTGCCCTCCCTGATCCCCTTTGTCAGCGGCCCATTGCGATCGATGCGGGTCGTCATCCGCAGCCCGGGGTGCAGGCGACAGAAGGGCCCCAGCACAGCCGGCAGCAAAGACTCGCCAAAGTCCTCCTGTACTCCCAGCCTGATCTCTCCTTGCAGCAACTCCCCCTTCAGGGCGCGCATGGTCTCGTCATTGAGATCCAGCAGCCTTTTCCCATACCCCAGCAGCAGCTCGCCCTGGGGGGTCGGGACCAGGTGGCGCCCGCTGCGAGCGACCAGCGCTGTGCCGCATTGCTGTTCGAGTTTTTTCAACTGGGCGCTGACTGCCGAGGTGGAGCGGCACAGTCGCTGCGCCGCCAGTGCAAAGCTGCCGCACTCCATGCCGACGACATAGCTGCGCAGGGCATCGAGATCCAGGTTCAGGGGAAGGGGTGTCATAATTGTCCTGATAATTAGGATTATCGGTCTTTGATATTTCGATTTTCTAAATTGTAGCAGTGGGAGAGAGTGGCTTCACCATCCAAGGAGATTGCCATGACCCATCCTGTTCTTGATCGTGACGACCTGGCGCTGGTGGCGCCGAGACTATCCCAGCTGGCAAAAGAGACGCTGTTTGGCGATATCTGGCAGCGGCCCGCCTTGTCAGCGCGCGAGCGCAGCCTGATCACCCTGGCCATACTGGCGTCGCTGGGGCGGGTGCAACAGCTGCCCTGGCACATAGCGTTCGCCCAGCAAAACGGCCTGACACGGGATCAGCTGGAGGAGCTGTTCACCCATCTCGCCTTCTACGCCGGCTTGCCTGCGGCGGTCACCGCCGTGAGCCTGCTGCCCGCCCGCGAGGAGGCCAACCCATGCCGCTGACCCGTATCACGGTGCGCGAGGGGATGAGCGACGCGCGCCTGCAACAGCTCTCCGCGCTCTATCACCAGACCCTGGTGGAGGTGTTTGATGTGCCGCTGGAGGACAAGTTCCAGATCCTGGAGGCCTTGCCGGCCAGGGCCCTCGTCTATCACCCCCACTACCAGACCGGCCGCCGGGACGGCGACTTCATCCTGTTCCAGATCCTGGCGGGAAAGCCGCGCAGCACAGTGGTCAAGCAGCGGCTCTATGAGCGGCTTGCCGAGCGCCTGCATGTGGATTTGGGCATCCATCCCGATAACCTTATGGTGGTGATCCAGTTGAACGGCAGCGAGGAGTGGAGCTTCGGACGGGGTCTGATGTTTCGGCCGGAGGTGAGCTTATGATCGCCATGCACTACAGATTCACCCTGCTGGCGGACTACGACATGGCGCTGATCGAGCAGCGGATCGCCAGCAATGGCGCCAGACTCGACGGCTTCCCCGGCTTGCTGTTCAAGGCCTATCTCTATGGCCGCCATGACGAGGCCGCGCTGCCATGCCGGGAGAATCGCTATGCCCCCTTCTATGTGTGGCAAAGCGCCGATGCGATGCGCAGCTTCATTGTCAGCGAGGGCTTCGCGGCACTCACCAGGCAGTTTGGCTGGCCCCATATCGAGACCTGGCATCTGCTGTCAGCCCCGCAGATGGAGGAGCTCGAGCAGGCCAGGGTGGCCATCTTGCGGCGCACTCCCATTGCCCCCCATTCCAGCCTGGCCGAGCTGCGCACCGGGGCCATGCTGAGCGGCTGGGACCTTTCCCGCTGGCAGTGGCTGGAGGTGGATCTCCTGCCATCGCTCCCACAAGTGATGCCGGCAGGAGCCGATGCCTATCACATCGGCTATCTGGCCAAAGGGAGCCCTTTGCCCTGAACGGGTGACAGCGGCTATCCGGTGGCGGCCAAGGCTTTCTTCGGTGGCGCTCGGCAGGCAAACTCTAGATGATGCTTTCCCCCATGGGAGCATCTCGATGGGTTTAGTACGGACACACCACCACGGATAAAGGAGCCTGCATGTACCTGCCACCCCATTTTGCCGCCACCGACCCCGCCTCTTTGCATCGGCTGATGCGCGCTTATCCCCTGGGGGCCCTGGTCACCCAGGGCGAGCAGGGGCTGGATGCCAACCACCTGCCGTTCGAGTTAGATGCCGATGAGGGGGAGCATGGGATCTTGCGGGCCCATGTGGCGCGTAACAACCCGCTCTGGCAGGAGGTGAAGGAAGGGCAGGAGGTGCTGGTGATCTTCAGGGCCGTCGAGGGCTACATCTCCCCCAACTGGTATCCGAGCAAGCAGGAACATCATAAGCAGGTGCCCACCTGGAACTATGCCGTGGTACACGCCCACGGTCGCATCCGGGTGCGGGACGATGCCCGCTTCGTGCGTCGCCTGCTCGCCACCCTGACCCGCACCCAGGAGGCTGCCGAGCCCGCTCCCTGGAAGATGGCGGACGCGCCGAGAGACTATATCGAGGCCATGGTGCAGGCTGTGGTAGGCATAGAGATCGAGATCGATCAGCTGGTCGGCAAGTTCAAGCTGAGCCAGAACAAGGAGAAAGAAGACAGGGAGGGCGCCATCCAGGGGGCCCGTGAGCGGGGCGGAGAGGCGCTGGCTAATGCCATGCAAGAGAGCATGCCAGAGGGCATGTCGCCTGCCGCAGCGCCTGCGGCAGACTAGCCGCGCCGCCCCGGAGTCTGGGGTTCGAACGAATAAAAGCAACGGCAACTTTGGTTGCCGTTGCTTTTATTCCCGCTCCCGCGCCTGCTGCCTTGGCTTTTCGTCAGGGGGGCTGTGCGGGGAGCCGGTCTCCTGCTAGTTGCCCGGCGGCATCCCTATAGCTCGTCGAAAGGACGGCGCTTCTCCTGCTCCAGCACTATGGCCTCCAGGTTGGCGACCCGCTCCTGCAACTCCCTGATGATGAGATCCTGCTTGCCGAGGCGATCCGTGATGCGGGCATCCCCCAGCTGGTAGCGGGCGCGTTTGCCAAGATAGCCGAACAACACGCTGATAAAGACGATCAGGACTATGCCTGTCCACAGACTCATGAATGACTCCTTGCCTATACCTGAACGAGAGGGCTCACCTCCCTGTCTTCCGTTGTCTCATACCCGCCCTTGGGCGGCAATGCCCGCCTGGTTATCTTCTGTCAGCGCCGGACTGCCCGGGGGGTCAGCGTCTGTCAAGGATAATGCCTGGATGTGATGGCACCTCTGGCATTAGGCCGTGACTGGAAATGGAATGTGCTGGCGATGACGCTGTTTTTTGCCGCGAGTAAATATGGATGCATGTTCGCGAAAAGCTTGCGGTCGATCATCCATGCACATTATTCAGTATGTTATTGATGGAGTCCTCTTTTAATAAATGCCTGTCACCTGATGTCGATGATACGTATCAGACCGGGCATCATTGTGAGGTCATCATATGGAAATAAGAAGGCTGGAGAGCGGTGACGAGAATATCTGGTTCAAGGCGTTATCCATACTGCTTGCCGATACAGATGAGGGAACAGTAAAAGCCTCTCTGGAGGATATTGCCGCCGCTATTTCCGATGATCGCTGTTATCTGCTGGTTGCCTTGCATGACGATGAACCTGTCGGGCTGCTCAGTGCGTACCGCTTTCCCGACGTCAGAACAGGAGGTAGCCTGGCATATCTTTATGATATTGAGGTGATGGATGAAAAAAGAGGGTGTGGCATAGGAAAAGGGTTGGTCAATACCCTGATTGCCTGCTGCACGCGCGATGGTGTCAGACTGGTTTGGGCCGGGACCGACATGGCAAATAAAGCCGCACGACAGACCTTTGTGACGACCGGCGGGAAGGTAGAAGGCGACGCTTATGTTGAATATGAGTGGGATAGGCTGGATGACGCCATGTCACCGGCATGTCCGTCTGCTTCACCGGTCTACGCCTTGACCGAACCATCGTCATCATGACCTGTTGCCATCAAGAGCCCGGGTATTACTTTTTTCCAGAATGTGTGAACTGCTTCTTCGAGTGCTGACCGGGCCGGCAACAATATAGACCTGTCCTAACGATGGCGAGATGTTGGAAATTATCTTGTCGAACTGATATTGCAGTCTGACACTAAAATAAGAAAGGTTGATGATTGATGTTGAAATTCTGGTCATCAATGAATTTCTACTATTTTTAATATAAGGCCCCTCTTTGAGGGGCCTTTGGGGGCGTTATGCCGTTTAGATATTAGTAATAAATCGCAACGCGACACATCACTCTATTGCTTAGGGTCGCTGTAGATTCACCAATATACCCATCACTCATACGGACGGTTGGTTCTCGACCATCGATAGAGGTTTTAGTAGTGTATGCCCAATAGGTTGAGCCCATAGAGTAGTTGTTGACAATGAAGTAATCTGCGGCTCCCCACTCAGAAAATAATGCACCTACCTGTCGAATCCTCAGACCCAATGACACTTCACTCACAGGGGGGATTCTAGAGTTGCTATCACGTGAGTTACACCACCACGAAGCCGTCGTACCAGAGCTTTTATATGGATACTGACTATACGTATGAACGAAGAACCAGTGGCGTAACGCAAAGGTATAGGTTAGAGGTGCCCCCCCCGAGGTGGGGACTGCTGTGATGGTGACTGGGGTTAGCATTCTTACTGGTGCTGAATGATCCTCTGAAGTAATACGAACATTTCCGTCGTTGTCTACCGAAACCCATTCCACATTACTGCTCCAGGTGTACTCGCTCGGCGCACTGGGGGTATTCAGGGTAAATTCCGCCCCATGAAACCCCGTGGTCGGGAACCCGGCATCGACCGCAAACGTGAAGTCATTGACGGAAATATCTTCAAACTCCCCGAAAAGAGGGTTGACGACATTGACCGTCACCCTGTCACTGGTCACGCCATCCAGGCTGGCACTGATCTCTGTGGTGCCTTCTTCCACACCGGTCAGCAGGCCGCTGATCACGGTGGCCGTGGCGGTGTCATCGGACAGCCAGGCGACGCTGCCGGTCACATCCGCCGTGGTGCTGTCGCTGTAGGTGGCGGTGGCGGTCAGCTGCTGGGTCTGGCCTTTGCCGACCGACACGCTTGGCGGCGTGATCTCGATGGCGGTGAGGACGGCATCGGTGACGGTGACCTGGGCTGTGTTGCTGGTCACACCATCCAGGCTGGCGGTCACTTCCGCGGTGCCCTGCTCCACACCGGTCAGCAGGCCGCTGATCACGGTGGCCGTGGCGGTGTCATCGGACAGCCAGGCGACGCTGCCGGTCACATCCGCCGTGGTGCTGTCGCTGTAGGTGGCGGTGGCGGTCAGCTGCTGGGTCTGGCCTTTGCCGACCGACACGCTTGGCGGCGTGATCTCGATGGCGGTGAGGACGGCATCGGTGACGGTGACCTGGGCTGTGTTGCTGGTCACACCATCCAGGCTGGCGGTCACTTCCGCGGTGCCCTGCTCCACACCGGTCAGCAGGCCGCTGATCACGGTGGCCGTGGCGGTGTCATCGGACAGCCAGGCAACGCTGCCGGTCACATCCGCCGTGGTGTTGTCGCTGTAGGTGGCGGTGGCGGTCAGCTGCTGGGTCTGGCCTTTGCCGATCGACACGCTTGGCGGCGTGATCTCGATAGCGGTGAGGACGGCATCGGTGACGGTGACCTGGACTGTGTTGCTGGTCACGCCATCCAGGCTGGCGGTCACTTCCGCGGTGCCCTGCTCCACACCGGTCAGCAGGCCGTTGGTGGTCATGGTGGCCGTGGCAGTGTCATCGGGCAGCCAGGCGACGCTGCCGGTCACATTGGCCGTGGTGTTGTCGCTGTAGGTGGCGGTGGCGGTCAGCTGCCGGGTCTGGCCTTTGCTGACCGACACGCTTGGCGGCGTGACCTGGATGGCGGTAAGGACGGCATCGGTGACGATGACCTGGACTGCGTTGCTGGTCACGCCATCCAGGCTGGCGGTCACTTCCGTGGAGCCCGCAATCCTGCCGGTCAGAATACCAGTGGTGGAGACAGTGGCCGTGGTGATGTCGGCTGGCAGCCAGGCGACGCTGCCGGTCACATTGGCCGTGGTGTTGTCGCTGTAGGTGGCGGTGGCGGTCAGCTGCCGGGTCTGGCCTTTGCTGACCGACACGCTTGGCGGCGTGACCTGGATGGCGGTAAGGACGGCATCGGTGACGGTGACCTGGACTGCGTTGCTGGTCACGCCATCCAGGCTGGCGGTCACTTCCGTGGAGCCCGCAATCCTGCCGGTCAGAATACCAGTGGTGGTGACGGTGGCCGTGGTGATGTCGGCTGGCAGCCAGGCGACGCTGCCGGTCACATTGGCCGTGGTGTTGTCGCTGTAGGTGGCGGTGGCGGTCAGTTGCCGGGTATGGCCTTTGCCGACCGACACGCTTGGCGGCGTGACCTGGATGGCGGTGAGGACGGCGTCGGTGACGGTGATCTGGATTGTGTTGCTGATGATGCCATCGTGGCTGGCCGTGACGGTGGTTGTCCCTGCGTCTCTTGCAGTGAGTGCACCTGATGCCGAAAGGGTGGCGATCCGGTCGTCACTGGAATGCCAGCTTGTCTCACTCGTCAGATCCTTGACCGAACCATCGCCGTAATGACCCGTTGCAATAAAGGGCTGGTTATTGCCTTTTGCCAGGATGAGTGAACTGCTTCCTCGAGTGCTGACCGGGCTGGCAACAATATGGATCCGTTCTAACGATGGGGAGGTCTCGGGGGTGGAATCCTCTGAGCCACCACTACAACCCAATAATAAAAATGAAAAAAGCAGGGCGACATATGACTGTAATATCTTTGTCATAGGTAAAGTCCTCCAGGTTTATATTTCTGGCGCAAGCCTTGAAGGGCTCGCATGAATTTATGTGCGTCGTGATAGTCAGGCTGGAAATCATGTTTTTGATGGGGGTGTTTATATGCCCATTCACAACATCTGATTTCAATCAGAGCAGCGTTAATTGCCTGGTGTTGGTTGGCGGATGGTGGCCGCCAGTAATCTATTCACTGTCGAGACGTTTATTTACTGGGGGCGCAGGACGGTGTTGTGTTGCAGATGCCCAAGCGCACGGATATAGCTGGCGCTTGCGCGCCAGCAACAAAAGCTAAATATCCTTACGAACACAGGCCACGTGGTTGCTGACGGTATCGTCGGCCTGGCTGACGGAGGTACCGTTGTTCATGTAGGTGTGCCAGTGGCCGCCTAGCCCGCTCATCTCGCTGGCCCAGTAGAGGTTCGTACTACCGCCACATCGGCCGAGCAGGGGCCACCCGTGAACATCACACATGTCGTAATTGGACTGACTGAGCTCCGTTACAGATGAGCTCTGAATAAACAGGTTTTGGAGCTCGACTCTGGTTGGCAGGCGAGCCGCTGGGTTCATTCCTTTGCAATAGGCATCGGCATCGTTCCAGTTACGTCCAATCGTGTCAGGAGTAGTGAAAAACGCCAGGGGTGGCTTAACCTCCACCTCGGCAGTCGCACTGAAGGATTGGCCATTGGCCTCACCGGAGGCGGTGATGGTGACGGTTCCAGCGGACACACCGGTCACCCTGCCTTTGTCGGCGCCACTGCTGCTGACGGTGGCGACGGCCGGGTCGCTGGAACTCCAGCTCACGGCGTTATCCGCGGTCACATCGAGTACCTTGCCATCAGAGAGCATGGCTTCCCCTTTGAGCTGTTCACTCAAGCCAACCGGCAGGGAGGAAAACGCGGGGGTGATTTGTACCTGGGTCACGTCGAGGTTGGTGATGGTCACCTCGGCGGTGGCGCTGAAGTGCTGACCGTTGGCTTCACCGGAGGCGGTGATGGTCACAGTCCCTGCGGACATGCCGACCACCAGGCCTTTGTCGGGACCACTGTTGAAGATGATGGCAACGAGCGGGTTGCTGGAGCTCCAGCTCACGGCATCGTCAGCGGTGACATCCAGCAGCAGCATCGACTGATGACCATCGTACAGAAGGGCTTCCCCTTTGAGCTGTTTACTCAAGCCAACCTGCAGGGAGGAAACTGCAGGGGTGATCTGTACCTGGGTCACGACGAGATTGGTAATGATCACCTCGGCGGTGGCGTTGAAGTGCTGGCCATTGGCCTCTCCGGAGGCGGTGATGGTGACAGTCCCTGCGGACACGCCGGTCACCATGCCTTTGTCTGGACCACTGTTGCTGATGGTGGCAACGGCCGGGTCGCTGGAACTCCAGCTCACGGCATCGTCAGCGGTGACATCCAGCACCTGACCATCAGACAGAATGACTTTCCCTGTGAGCCGTTCACTCCAGCCTGCCGGCAGGGTGGAGGCGGTGGGGGTGATTTGAACTTCCGTCACAACCGCATGTGTGATGGTCACTTTGGCAGTCGCGCTGAAGTGCTGGCCATTGGCCTTACCGGCGGCGGTAATGGTGACAGTGCCCGTCGATACGCCGGTGACTATGCCTTTGTCGGCACCACTGCTGCTGATGGTGGCAACGGCTGGGTCGCTGGAGCTCCAGCTCACGGCATCGTCAGCGGTGACATCCAGCACCTGGCCATCGGACAGAAGGGCTTCCCCTGTGAGTTGTTCACTCAAACCAACCGGCAGGGAGGAAACGGCGGGGGTGATTTGTATCTGGGTCACAACCGCATTGGTGATGGTCATCTTGGCGGTGGCGCTGAAGGATTGACCATTGGCCTCACCGGAGGCGGTGATGGTGACGGTTCCTGCGGACACGCCAGTCACCCTGCCTTTGTCGGCGCCACTGTTGCTGACGGTGGCAACGGCCGGGTCGCTGGAGCGCCAGCTCACAACGTCGTCAACGGTGACATCCAGCACCTGACCATCGGAAAGAAGAGCTTCCCCTGTGAGTTGTTCACTCAAGCCTGCCGGGAGGGAGGAAACGGCGGGGGTGATCTGTACCCGAGTCACGACGGCATTGATGATGGTCACCTCGGCGGTGGCGCTGAAGTGCTGGCCATTGGCCTCACCGGAGGCGGTGATGGTGACGGTTCCTGTGGACACGCCGGTTACCCTGCCTCTGTCGGCGCCACTGCTGCTGATGGTGGCGACGGCCGGGTCGCTGGAACGCCAGTTCACGGCATCGTCAGTCGTGACATCCAGTACCTGACCATCGGACAGAATGACTTCCCCTGTGAGTTGTTCACTCAAGCCTGCCGGCAGGGAGGAAACGGCGGGGGTGATTTGTACCTGGGTCACAACCGCATTGGTGATGGTCACCTCGGCAGTCGCGCTGAAGGATTGGCCATTGGCTTCACCGGAGGCGGTGATGGTGACGGTTCCTGCGGACACGCCGGTCACCCTGCCTTTGTCTGGACTATTGTTGCTGATGGTGGCAACGGCCGGGTCGCTGGAGCGCCAGCTCACAACGTCGTCAGCGGTGACATCCAGCACCTGACCATTGGAAAGAAGAGCTTCCCCTGTGAGTTGTTCACTCAAGCCAACGGGCAGAGAGGAAACGGCGGGGGTGATCTGTACCCGGGTCACGACGGCATTGGTAATGGTCACCTCGGCAGTCGCGCTGAAGGATTGGCCATTGGCTTCACCGGAGGCGGTGATGGTGACGGTTCCTGCGGACACGCCGGTCACCCTGCCTTTGTCTGGACTATTGTTGCTGATGGTGGCAACGGCCGGGTCGCTGGAACGCCAGCTCACGGCATCGTCAGTCGTGACATCCAGCACCTGACCATCGGACAGAATGACTTCCCCTTTGAGTTGTTCACTCAAGCCAACGGGCAGGGAGGAAACGGCGGGGGTGATCTGCAATCCAGATATGGAGATATCTGGCGGTATTACAGTGGATGAGTCATTGTTATTACCATTACAACCCAGTAATAAAAATGAAAAGAATAGGGCGACATATGACCGTAACATCTTTGTCATAAGCAAGGTCCTCTAGGTTTATATTTTTGGAGCAAGCCTGGCAGGGGCTTGGGCAATCATAAACAGGGGCGAGTTACAGCTATGCAAGGATGTGGAAAGTACGTATGACGATCTTTAAGGCGGCTGTGTTTGGTAACTCTATAACGTGATCAAATAATAACCCGCGAAATTAATCGCGACCAGTATTTTAAAAAATGTACTTTCATTATGTCTTTATGCTTGTGTTCAGTATGAATGAATTATGAATGAAATTATTTATATCCTCATCTGAAATATCTTGTAACAAATTATATTGTTCGATGCATTCAATGCGCTCCTTTATTCCCCTGGCTTTGATGAACTGACTCTTAATATATATTGCCAGTTTCCCCTCTGACATATTTTGATACAATTTTTTGGGTGCTATTCCCAATCGGTTATTCATGTCCTGGGCCCTCCATATTGATGGTGGGGCGTATGAGGTGCAGTATTCGCTTGGCATGATGTGCGGGTGTGTCATGGAAGTTGGTCCTTTCCTGGAGGGGCGATTGTGCAGCGCCCCTGTCTGCCCCGTGGGCGACTGGGCTGACAGAGGCATTGCCAGCGCGTCGGCTCAGAGTCCCTGCCAGAGCGGCCAGCCGAGCCAGAGCCCGAGCAGCAATAATTGCACCCAGACGATGGCCCAGAATCGCAGGCGGTAGCTCCCCTTCTGGGTCTTGTGGCGCAGCCAGTGGCGGGCCATCAGGGCGCCGGGCCAGCCGCCGAGCAGCTCCAGCAGATGGAGGCGGGATTCCGGGACGCGCCAGCCGCCGCGAATGGCCTGGCGTTTGTCGTGGGCGTAGGCCAGCACTGTGAGCAGGCTCATGGTGGTAACCAGGGCCAGCGGCCACCAGTTGGCCCCCTCAATGCCGAGCCAGGCGGTCCAGATCAGGGGCAGCAGGGCCAGGACCATCATGACAGCAGTGCCGGATCCCGGGGTTCGTCCGGGCTTAATGTGCGGATCACCCTGGCCGGATTGCCGACGGCGACCGAATCGGCAGGGATGTCGCGGGTCACCACGGCGCCTGCGCCTATGATGGCGCGCGGCCCTATGGTGACGCCGGGGCAGATGATGGCGCCGCCGCCAATCCAGCAGTCATCGCCGATGCGCACCGGCTTGTTGTAGGCGGTCCAGTTGCGCCGATCCAGATGGTCCATGGAGTGGGTGGCGGTGTAGATCTGCACGTTGGGGGCCAGCAGCACATGGCTGCCGATGTGCACTTCGCCCACGTCCAGTATGGTGACGTTGAAGTTGAAGAAGGTCTTCTCCCCCAGATGGATGTTGCGGCCAAATTCGCAGATGAAGGGGGAGCTTATCCAGCAGGAGTCGGGGCAGTGGCCGAACAGCTCGGCGCACAGGCTCTGGCGCCCCTGGTGATCCCCCGCCGGTGTGGCGTTGAGTCTCGCCAGCAGCGCCTGGCCGCGAATGCGGTCTTTCGCTATCTCCTCGCTCTGGCTGTTCAGGGCGCCCCCCGCCAGTACCTTGTCCCAGTCGCTTGCCATGCTCGCCTCCTCTCATGTGCCAAGAGGCGCCAGTATACGTGACGGGCAGGGCGGCGTCAGGGGATCCCTGGTGACCTGGTCAGCCCGCCCAGAGGAGGGGCAGGATCAGCAGCACCGAGAGGAGGTAGGGCAGCATCACCCTCAGCCCCAGGCGGCGGCCGCCGATCACTAGGGCCAGCAGCCCCTTCACCAGGGAGTTGACCAGCCCGGCCAGCAGAATGGCCCGGGCCGCCACCTCCAGGGCCAGCTCCTTGTGGGAGAGCTGGGAGAGGGAGAGGGTGATGGCGTCCACGTCCGTGATGCCGGAGACCAGCGCCAGCAGATAGACCCCGGAGTTGCCCACCTTGCTCTGCAGCAGTGTGGCCATGAAGCCGATCAGCGCCAGCAGCAGGCCGAACTTGATGGCGGTGGCGAGATCCAGCGGGTTGCGGGTTTCGGGCTGCACCGGGTTGTCGGTCATTTCCTCGCGCTGGCGCCAGAACCAGAAGGCGAAGCCGTAGACGATGGCTGCCAGCAGCAGCAGGGGAAGGGCCAGGCGCATGGCCAGTTCGTTGTGAATGAGCAGCACCAGCACCAGCAGTCGCAACCACATGGTGGCGCCCGCCAGCAGTATGCCGGTGGCCAGCAGCCGCTCCAGCCCGGGCTGCTCCTTGTTGAGGCGGGCAAACTGCAGGGTGAGGGCGGTGGAGGAGGCGAGCCCCGCCAGCATGCTGGTGAGCACCAGGCCGGCGCGGGTGCCGAGCAGGCGCACCGCGAAGTGGCCCGAGAAGGAGATGCCGGCGATCACCACCACCATCAGCCAGATCTTGAAGGGGTTGAAGGCGTTGAGGGGACCCATCTCGACGTCGGGGAGCACCGGCAGCAGCACCAGAGAGATGAGCAGGAAGCGCAGGGTGGCGTGAAATTCCGTCTCGCTCAAAAACAGCATGCCCTGCTGGATCTGGCCCTTGAGCCCCATCAAGAGCGCCGCCAGCACGGCGCAGGCCACCGCCTCGCTCGGGCTCTGCAGCACAGACATCAGCCCCAGCAGGTAGGTGAGCACCATGGCCACCGAACTGGTGAGGCCAAATTCTCCCTGCCAGCGCAGGGCCAGCCAGACCGAGAGGCCGCAGCCAGCCACCACAGCCAGCAGGCCGAGCAGGGCCAGCCAGGGGCCCAGGGTCGGCAGCAGCAGGGCGCAGACCCCGCCGAGCAGGCCGATGAGGCCATAGGTCCGCATCCCGGCGATGCGCTGGTTGTCCCCCAGCTGGCGCACCTGCCAGCCCCGCTCCAGTCCTATGATGAGCCCTATGGCCAGTGACACCAGAGCGCCGTAGACGGGCTCCGCCTCGATCCACATGGGGTTCTCCTCTCATTGCTCTCCCTGTCAGGATGGCACAGACGGTGCGCCAGCAGGGGGAGCTGGCTCACAGAGCGGGCGCGCGCCCTGGCCGCTGCCCGACACGCAAAAAAAAGGCGCCACCCTGAGGGGACGCCTGAAAACCAAACCTTGCGGTTTGAAGACCAACGGAACCAAAGATCACACACACACTCGGCACTGCCTTGGGGTGGCAGGGCTCAACCCTGCCATTTGCCTCCTTCCACTATCACATCGTTGGGATTTGTATCGGCGCTTAAGCGATCGCGCACATATTGGTCATAGAGTTTCAGCAGGTACTTCTCTTCCCCCAGCTTGGCGAGACGGTCGTTGACCCAGTCACGCAGCTCGATATTGCCCTTCTTCACCGCCGGTGCGATGGGGTCTTCCGAGCCCAGCTTCTCGGGCAGCACCCGATATCCCGGGTTCTCCTTGGCCCAGCTGAAGAGCACCAGGTTGTCCTGGGCGTAGGCATCGCCGCGTCCCTGGGCCAGGGCCTGCAGGGATTCAGAATTCTTCTCGAACTTGAGCACCTTCCACTCCGGGTGGTTGCGGGTCAGCCAGATGTCCGCCGTGGTGCCCGTGGTAACGATCAGGGTCTTGCTGGCCAGGTCATTGAGCTTCTTGGCCTGGCTTCCTTCCGGCACCAGTACCTGTACCGCGACCTTGAGGTTGGGGTTGGTGAAGTCCACTACTTCGCGCCGCTCCGGGGTCACCGTCATGTTGGCGAGGATCAGATCCACCTTGTCGCTCTGCAGGAAGGGGATGCGGCTGGCGGGCTCCACCGCCACGAACTCGACCTTGTTCTCGTCCCCCAGCAGATCCTTGGCGAAGCGGCGGCCGAGATCGGTGTCAAAGCCCACGTAGTTGCCCTTCTCGTCCACATAGCCGAAAGGGGGCTTGTCGGTGAAGACGCCGACGATGAGCTTGTCGCGGGCCTTGATCTTGGCAAGGGATCCCTCTTCTGCCTGGGCGGCGCCGCTGGCGATACCCAGGCCGATCAGGGCACTGAACAGAACCGAAGTAATTATTTTCATGCTGACTCCTTTCGTTTGATGACAGTTGTATAAGAAAACTTGGCGAGGAACTGGCGCGTACGCTGGCTCCTGGGGTTGTCGAAGAACTGGTGGGGGCTGCCCTGCTCCAGGATGTGGCCGCCGTCCATGAAGACGATGCGATCCGCCACCGCCTGGGCGAACGCCAGCTCGTGGGTGACGATGAGCAGGGTCATGCCGCTGCCGGCGAGATCCCGGATCACCTCCAGCACCTCCTGCACCATCTCGGGATCCAGCGCGGCGGTCACCTCGTCAAACAGCATCACCTGCGGGTTCATGCACAGGGCCCGCACTATGGCGATGCGCTGCTGCTGGCCGCCGGAAAGCTGGCGTGGATAGTCGTGGCGCCGCTCCCACAGGCCGATGCGGGTCAGCAGCTGTTCCGCCTGCAGCAGGGCTTCCTGCCGCTCCCGCTTCTGCACCTGCACAGGGCCGAGTAGCACGTTCTCCAGCACCGTCAGGTTGGGGAAGAGGTGATAGCTCTGGAACACCATGCCGATGCGCTGGCGCAGCCGCTGCCAGTCGGTGCTGGCATCCAGCCGCTCTCCGTCGAAGCGAATGTCGCCCCCCTGAATGGGTTCGAGCCCGTTGAGGGTGCGCAGCAAGGTGCTCTTGCCGCAGCCGCTCGGCCCCAGGATGACGATCACTTCCCCGGCGTTCACCGTGAGGCTGACCTCGTCCAGTACCCGGTTTTGGCCGAATTGTTTGCTGACAGCATTGAGTTCAAGCAGAGGTGTCATACCGCATTACCCCATTGTTGCTCCAGCCGGCGCGAGGCGAGCGAGAGCGGATAGCAGACCAGAAAAAAGAACAGGAACAGCAGACCGTAGATGAGCAGCGAGCCATAGGTGCGCTCGATGATCTGCTGGCCCACCTTGATCACCTCCACCACCCCGATCAGCACCGCCAGGGAGCTGGTCTTGATGATGCGGGTATAGATGTTGATGGTCGGCGGCGTCAGTCGCTGCAACGCCTGGGGCAGCAGCACGTGGCGATAGAGCTGCCAGCGGGAGAGCCCCAGCGCCAGCCCGGCCTCCTGTTGACCACGAGCCAGGGATCCCAGGCCGCCGCGCACCACCTCCCCCACCTCGCTGGCCCCCCAGAGGGCGAGTACCAGCACGGCGCACCAGAAGGCCGGGATGTCGAGGCCAAAGAAGATCGGCAGCCCGAAGAAGAAGAGGTAGAGCCAGACCAGCACGGGCACCACCCGAAACAGCTCCAGATAGACCCGCAGCAGCCCCCGAACCAACCGGCCTCCCTGTTGCGCCAGTACGCCGTAACCGACGCCCCCCAGGGTGGCGAACAGGATGGCCAGCAGCGAGATGGCGAGGGTCTGACCCGCGCCCACCGCCAGCAGCGGCAGGGCCTGCGTCAGCTGCTCAGTGACCGTACTGGCCATATCGATCCCTCCTTTTCTCTGCATCGGTGTCGGATGGTGGTAGCAGGACGATCGATGCCTGCATCAGTTGCTCAGTGACCGAACTGACCATGTTGCAGCCTCCTTTCAACGACGCGCAGGGCAAGGGACAGCGGCAGAAAGATCAGCACGCACATCAATGTCAGCACCGCCAGCATCTCGTAGGTCTTGTAGTAGAGGGCGATGTAGTTCTTGGTGGTGTAGAGGAGCTCGGGCACCGCCACCGCCGAGGCCACCGTGGTCTCCTTGAGCAGGAAGATGAAGTTGGCAAAGAGCGCCGGCAGGCTGGCGAGCCAGGCCTGGGGCAGCTGCACGTGGCGCAGCAGCTGCCCGCGGGAGAGACCGATGGCCCGGCCCGCCTCCAGCTGGCTGGGGGGGACAGCCCCGATGCCGGCACGCAGCGCCTCGGTGAGGTAGCCGCCGCCGAGGAAGGTCATGGCGATCGCCGCTGTGGCAAAGCCGGAGAGCGACAGGCCCAGCGCCGGCAACCCGAAATAGAGAAAGAACAGCTGGATCAGCAGCGGCGTGTTGCGGGCTAGCTCCACATAGGCGCGGATCACTCGGGTCAGCCAGGGCCTGTGCAGGCCGAGCAGCGTCACATTGAACAGGGCGACCGCAAGGGAGGTGAGGATCACCAGGGTGCCGAGTTGCAGGGTGACCCAGACCGACTTGCCGAAGGCCGGCAGGGTGCTGAGGACAAAGGACCAGTCGAAGCTCATGCGGGGATCCTCCCGTCACGGCGCAGCCGCTGGGGCAGCACTGTGATGGCGTCCGGGTACTTGATGCCGGCGCCGGTGTTGAGCACCACCACCCGCTCGCCCCCCTGGATCCAGCCCGATTCCCGCAGCTGGCGGGCGGCGGCGAAGGCGGCCGCCCCTTCCGGGCAGACGAAGCTGCCTTCCCGGGAGGCGAGCTGGCGGATCTCTGCCTGGATGGCTCTGTCGTCCACCGCTATGGCGCAGCCCTCGGTGCGATAGAGGGCGTCCAGCACCAGAAAGTCCCCCAACGCCTTGGGCACATTGATGCCAAAGGCCAGGGTCTGGGAGTCGGGCCAGAAGCGCGACTCGTGCTCTCCCTGCTGCCAGGCCTGGACTATGGGGGCGCAGCCGCTCGCCTGCACCGCCACCAGCCGCGGCAACGGCCCCTGCACCCAGCCCAGCTCCTGCAACTCCCGTAGCGCCTTGTAGATGCCGATGAGGCCGACCCCGCCGCCGGTGGGGTAGAGGATCACGTCCGGCAGGGTCCAGCCGAGCTGTTCGGCGATCTCCAGCCCCATGGTCTTCTTGCCCTCGATGCGATAGGGCTCCTTGAGGGTGGAGGCATCGAACAGCCCCTGCTCCGCCACCGCCTGGGCCACCTGGCGACCGGCGTCGCTGATGAGGCCGTCCACCAGATAGAGGCGGGAGCCGGCGAGAGAGGTCTCCAGCCTTGTGATGGCGGGGGCCGCCTGGGGCATGACTATGGTGCTGCGCAGCCCGGCGCGAGCGCCGTAAAGCGCCCAGGCCGCACCGGCGTTGCCGTTGGTGGGCATGGCGAAGTGGCTGACGCCGAGTTCCCGGGCGCGGGAGACGCCGACTGCGGCGCCCCGGGCCTTGAAGGAGCCGGTGGGGATGACGCTCTCATCCTTCATCCAGAGATCCGGAATGCCGATCTGCTTGCCCAGAGCGGGCAGGGGCAGCAGGGGGGTGAAGCCTTCCCCCAGGGTGACCACCTGGGCGGGATCGCGCACCGGCAGCAGCTCGTGATAGCGCCACAGGCTGGCGGGGCGACCCAGCAGGGCGGCGGGGTGCCAGGCCTTCTTCAGGGCCTCGAGATCGTAGCTGGCCAGGAGCGGCGCCCCCGCCCGGCTCAGTTGCTGGGGCTGGTCGGCATCATGGGTCTCGCCCGTCTTGCTGCAACGCAGATGTGAGAGATAGCTGTACGGCATGGGTTATCCTGAGCGGGTCGCTGTGGTCAGTGGCTTATGCCATCCTGTGACCCAAGGACCGGATAACAAACAAAATAAAGCGGCAAACTTAAGCGAAAAAATTCATATGACTCCCGCTGGGTATGGGGGGGCGGCAGGGGAACGGGTCGGGCGCCCGCTGGGGGGTTGGGCCATACGGCACTCTTTGCTAACCTGCCCGTTTCACCCAAACCGCAGGGAGCCGCCTCGATGCGAGCCATTGTCAGCCTGCTGGCCCTGTCACTGCTGAGTGGCTGCAGCGGCCAGCCAACCAAAGAGGATGCCATGTCAGGGAAAGCGCGCCTTCACTACCCCGCCACCCGCCAGAGCGAGCAGCTGGATCACTACTTCGGCCAGGCCGTGGCCGATCCCTACCGCTGGCTGGAGGATGACCGCAGCCCCGAGACCGAGGCCTGGGTCAAGGCCCAGAACCGGGTAACTCAGGATTACCTGGCGCAGATCCCGTATCGCGCCGCCATCAAGGAGAAGCTCGCCTCTTCCTGGAACTACGCCAAGGAGGGGGCGCCGTTTCGCGAGGGGCGCTACCACTACTTCTTCAAGAACGACGGCCTGCAGAACCAGAACGTGCTGTGGCGCCAGCTGCCGGGCAAGCCGGCGGAGGTGTTCCTCGATCCCAACCTGCTCAGCCCCGACGGCACCACGGCGCTGGATCAGCTGAGTTTCTCCCGCGACGGCCGCATCCTGGCCTACTCCTTGTCCCTGGCTGGCAGCGACTGGCGCGAGATCCACCTGATGGACGTGGAGAGCAAGCAGCCGCTGGAGGCGCCTCTCAAGGATGTGAAGTTCAGCGGCATCAGCTGGCTCGGCAACGAGGGCTTCTTCTACTCGAGCTACGACAAGCCCGATGGTAGCGAGCTGTCGGCCAAAACTGATCAGCACAAGCTCTATTTCCACCGGCTCGGCACGGCGCAGCAGGATGATCGGCTGGTGTTCGGCGCCATCCCGGCCCAACAGCACCGCTACGTGGGGGCCAGCGTCACCGAGGATGACCGCTTCCTGCTCATCTCGGCGGCGAACTCCACCTCCGGCAACCGCCTCTATGTGAAGGATCTGAGCCTGGAGAACGCGCCGCTGCTAACGGTGCAGGGAGATCTGGATGCGGACGTGAGCCTGGTGGACAACAAGGGCGGCACGCTTTACCTGCTGACCAACAGGGATGCCCCCAACCGCCGGCTGGTGAGAGTGGAGGCCGACAACCCGGGCCCCGAGCACTGGCGCGATCTCATCCCCGAGCGCCAGCAGGTGCTGAGGGTGCACAGCGGCAGCGGCTACCTGTTCGCCGAGTACATGGTGGATGCCACCGCCCGGGTCGAGCAGTTTGACTACGAAGGCAAGCGGGTACGCGAGGTGGCGCTGCCGGGCCTCGGCAGCGTCAGCGGCTTCAACGGCAAGCAGGATGATCCCGCCCTCTACTTCGGCTTCGAGAACTATGCCCAGCCGCCCACCCTCTACCAGTTCGAGCCAAAGAGCGGGGCCATCAGCCTCTATCGGGCCTCGGCTGCCCCCTTCAAACCTGCGGATTACGTCTCCGAGCAGCGCTTCTACCAGAGCAAGGACGGCACCCGGGTGCCGCTGATCATCAGCTACCGCAAGGGCCTCAAGCTTGATGGCAGCAACCCGACCATTCTCTACGGCTATGGCGGCTTCGACGTGAGCCTGACCCCGAGCTTCAGCGTGTCGGTGGCCAACTGGCTGGATCTGGGGGGCGTCTATGCGGTGGCCAACCTGCGGGGGGGCGGTGAGTACGGCCAGGCCTGGCACCTGGCGGGCACAAGGATGAACAAGCAGAAGGTGTTCGACGACTTCATCACCGCGGCCGAGTACCTCAAGGCCGAGGGCTACAGCCGCACCGACCGGCTGGCGATCCGCGGCGGCTCCAACGGCGGCCTGCTGGTGGGGGCGGTCATGACCCAGCGCCCGGATCTGGTGCGGGTAGCGCTGCCGGCGGTGGGGGTGCTCGACATGCTGCGCTACCACAGCTTCACCGCCGGGGCTGGCTGGGCCTACGACTACGGCACCAGCGCCGACAACGAGGCCATGTTCGACTATCTGAAGGGCTACTCGCCCCTGCACAATGTCAGGCCCGGGGTCAGCTACCCCTCGACCCTGGTGACCACGGCGGATCACGACGACCGTGTGGTGCCGGCTCACTCCTTCAAGTTCGCCGCCACCCTGCAGGCCGATGACGCAGGCCCCCATCCCCAGCTCATTCGCATCGAGACCAATGCCGGGCACGGGGCGGGCACGCCGGTGGCCAAGCTGATCGAGCAGAGCGCGGATATCTATGCCTTCACCTTGTACGAGATGGGCTACCGGCAACTGCCGACCGTCCAGTGAGACCAGGGCCCTGCGGGGCCCTTTTTTTGTGGTGGGGCAGGCGGGCGCGACCATCCCTGTCTCGCCATTTGCCCGTTTTGGGGCCTGTACAGCCTGCGCCGCGCCCCCGGTGGTATAGTCAGCCACAGGATCTGCATTGAGGAGTTCGTCGTGAAAAAGATCATCTACATACTGCTGGGGTTGGCGCTGGCGGCCGTGGTGGCCATCGCCGCCCTGGTGTCGCTGATTGACCCCAATCAATTCAAGCCCCAGCTGGCGGAGCAGGTGCGCAAGAGCACGGGCCGCGAGCTGGTGATGGAAGGGGAGATCGGCTGGCGCTTCTGGCCGAGCCTCGGCCTCTCTCTCGAGAAGGTGCAACTTCGCAACCCCGCCGGCTTTGCCGAGCCGGACCTGCTCCGCTTCACGCAGGGTGACGCCTCTGTCGCCCTGCTGCCGCTGCTCTCCCACCGGCTGGAGATTGGCAAGGTGACGCTCAGTGGCGCCCATCTCTTCATCCAGACCAGGGCCGATGGCAGCTCCAATCTGCACGGTCTGGTCAAGACAGCCACTGCCGACAAGGGCGCTGGCGCTCAACCCCCTGGCGGTGATAGCCAGCCCGCCGCCCCTGCCGCCACCGAAGAAAAACCCTGGCAGATCAGCCTGCAAGGGGTGGCACTTGTCGAGGCCAGCGCCCTGGTGCGGGACGATCGCAGCGGCGCCGTCTCCCGTCTCGACAGGCTGGATCTGGATCTGGGTCAGCTGACCCCGGGTGAGTGGGTGCCCGTGACCCTGGCCGCCAAGGGGGCGCAGGGGGATAGGGCCTTCGATCTCAAGGGACAGGCCCAGCTCAAGCTGGCCCGGGAGCTCAAGGCCAGCGAGCTCAGGGAGCTGACCCTGGGCGGCAGCCTGAGCGAGCCGACACAGCGGCTCGATGCCTTCTCCCTCAAGGCCGACCGGCTGGCGCTGGGGCAGTGGAGCAGCCTCGCACTGAGCCTGAGCGGCGCACAGGGGGCGGCGGACCAGCCGACCCTGGCGGGGACCCTGGAGGGAACCCTCAAGGCGCGGCTCGATCAGGGGCTGCAACTGGTGGAGGTATCGGATGCCGTGCTGGCCGCCAGGCTGAGCGGCGACAGCCTGCCGCGTCCGCAGATGAACCTCAAGCTCGCGGGCTTTGCCCGTGCCGAGCTGGACAAGCAGACCGTCACCCTCAGCAACCTGGTGATGGGTGCCGATGACGCCCTGCTGAGCGGCAGCGGTGCCGTCCACCTGGGGGCAGTCCCCAAAGTGGAGTTCGACCTCAAGGGGGAGAAACTCGATCTCGACGCCTGGCTCGGTCAAGCCACCCCGGCCAAGGTGGCGGCCGCGCCCGCCGCCTCTGCGAAAGGGGGAGACAAGGGGGCCGCCCCCGCCGCCAAGGCGCTCTCAACGCAAGAGCCTGACCTGGCCGTCCTCAGGTCGGTGGACCTGGCTGGCCGGCTGCAACTGGGCAGCCTGCGGCTGAAGGGGCTGGATCTCAGTGCCGTCGATCTGCAGCTCGCCCTGGCCGGTGGCCAGCTCAGCCTCAAGCAGTTCAGCGCCGGCGTGGCCGGCGGTCAGGTGACAGCCAGCGGCGTGCTCGACGCCCGCCAGCAACCCGCCCGCTATCAGGTGCACAAGCGGATACAAGGGGTGGATGTGCGGCCGCTGTTGCAGACCCTGGCCCAGAACGATCGACTGGAAGGCAAGGGGGATCTCGAGGTGCAGGTGCAGGGCACTGGCCTCTCCGAGCAGGCCCTGCGCAGCCAGATGCAGGGCAAGCTGAGCCTCAGGTTGAGCGACGGTGCCCTGCACGGCATCAACCTGGCGGAGATGATCCGCGAGGCGCGGGCCGCCCTGACCGGCAAGGGGGCGGATCAGGTCAAGGAGGCGCGCAAGACCGACTTCAGCGCCCTGACCGCCAACTTCCAGATCGCCAATGGCGTGGCTCGCAGCGACGACATCCAGCTGCTCGCGCCCGCCCTGCGGGTGAAAGGCCAGGGCCAGACCGCTCTGGTGCCGGAGACCCTCGACTTCCTGTTCCTCACCTCTGTGGTGGAGAGCAGCAAGGGCCAGGGGGGCAAGAGCGTGGACGAGCTCAAGGACGTCACCATACCGGTGCGCATCGGCGGCCACTGGCAGACCCCGAGCTACCGGCTCGACGTGAAGGAGCTGCTTAGCAACAACAAGGTGCTGGAGGAGAAGGCCCGCAAGGAGGCCGAACGCGGCCTCAAGAAATTGCTGGGAGACAAGACCGACGACGAGCAGATCAAGGGGGTGGCGGATCAGCTGCTCAAGGGATTGTTCAAATAACCCCGGCCCCGCGTCTTATCGCCATAAAGAGCCCGCCCAGTGCGGGTTCTTTGCTGCCTAACACAGGGGATGGGGCCAGGCGTTGCCCCCGAGGATGGGGTAATATCCGGGTCGAGACGAGAGACAAGGAACAGGGAGCGTCCATGAAGAAACAGGTGCTGATCACAGGTGGGAGCAGGGGGATAGGGGCGGCGACGGCCCGCTATCTGGCGGGGCAGGGGTATCACCTCTGCCTCAACTATCGCCATGACAGGGCCAGTGCCGAGGCGCTGGTGGCCGAGATCCGGGCCCGCCATCCGGTCTCCTGCATAGCGGTGCAGGCGGATGTCAGCGTGGAGACCGAGGTGGTGCGCCTGTTCGAGGAGATGGACGCGCGGCTCGGGGTGATCACCCATCTGGTGAACAACGCAGGCATACTCCAGCCCCAGATGACGGTGCTGGAGATGAGCGCCGAGCGCATCAACAAGACCCTGACCACCAATGTGACCGGCTACTTCCTCTGCTGCCGGGAGGCGGTACGCCGCATGACGAGCGGGGGCGCCATCGTCAACGTCTCCTCGGCCGCCGCCCGCCTCGGCTCGGCGGGGGAGTACGTGGATTACGCCGCCTCCAAGGGGGCCATCGACGTACTGACCAGGGGGCTGTCGCTGGAGGTGGCGGCCCAGGGGATCCGGGTCAACGGGGTGCGTCCGGGCTTTATCTATACCGAGATGCACGGCGACGGCGGCGAGCCCGGCCGGGTAGACAGGATCAAGGGCAATATTCCGCTGCAACGGGGCGGTCAGCCGGCGGAGGTGGCCGCCGCCATCGCCTGGCTGCTGTCGGACGAAGCCTCCTATGCCACAGGCACCTTTATCGATGTGGCCGGGGGGCGCTAGGGGCGGAGTCACAGTCTCCCGACAGCAACAAGGGGCGCCATGGCGCCCCTTGATACTGATGCAACGAGAGACTTACTCCCCCAGCAGCTGTTGCCAGACCGCCAGCACATGGCCCCGCTCGGTCAGCAGCTGATCGTCCCCCACCTTGCGGGAGATCTCCGAGAGGTTGAGGCGATGGCCCTGGTTGCGGATCTCCAGATAGGCGTGTTTCAGCCCCTCCGCCTGCTCCAGGGTCAATACCCCCGCCATCACGCACTCGTCGAAGATGCGCACGTTGTCCGACCAGCGGGTCAGGGCCTCGGGCTCGCCACAGGCGTGGGCCAGCACCAGGTATTGGGCGATGAACTCTATGTCCACCATGCCGCCCGGGGACTGCTTGAGATCGAACTCCCCCTCGCCCGCCTTGAGCAGGTGATCCCGCATCTTGTGGCGCATCTCGCGCACCTCGCGGGCCAGGGTAGGGAGGTCGCGCTCCTTGGCCAGCACGGCGCGGCGGATGCGGGCAAACTCTGCGATGACCCCCTCGTCCCCATAGATGGGGCGGGCCCGCACCAGGGCCTGATGCTCCCAGGTCCAGGCCTCGTGCTGCTGGTACTGCTCATAGGCGGCGAGAGAGGAGACCAGCAGGCCGGCGTCGCCGGAGGGGCGCAGCCGCATGTCGATCTCGTAGAGGATCCCCGAGGGGGTGCGGGTGCTGAACAGGTGCAGGATCCGCTGGGCCAGGCGCAGGTAGAACTGGCGGCTGTCGATGGGCTTGCGCCCGTCGGTGTAGCCGTTGGGGTCACCGCCGTGCAGGAACACGAGATCGAGATCCGAACCGTAACCCAGCTCTATGCCGCCCAGCTTGCCATAGGCCACCACGGCGAAACCGCGCTGGCCGCTCAGTGCCACCTCGGGGGGCACCCCGTAGCGCTCGCTCATCTGGGCCCAGGCCTGATTGACCACCTCTTCGGTGATGGCCTCCGCCAGCCAGGTGAGGTGGTCGCTCACCTTCATCAGCGGCAGGGCGCCGGCGATGTCGGCGGCGACGATGCGCAGCAGCTGTACCTGCTTGAACTGGCGCAGCGCCTCCATCTGCTGCTCCACGTCCTCTTCGGGGATGCGCAGCAGGAACTGGCGCAGCTGGGGCTTGTACTGATCCAGCGGGGTGGGGTGGTAGAGGTGCTGGGGATCCAGCAGCTCGTCCAGCAGTATGGGGTAGCGGGCGAGCTGCTCGCTCACCAGGTTGCTCTCGTCGCACAGGCGCACCAGCTGGCGCAGGGCGGCGGGGTTCTCCGCCAGCAGCTGTAGATAGGCGCTGCGGGTGAAGATGCGGGTCAGCAGGGTGCAGACCCGCTCGAACAGGCGGGCAGGCTCACGGCTCGCCACCACCAGTCGCAGCAGCTCAGGCATCAGCCAGTCCAGGGCGATGCGCCCCTGGGGGCCGACCTGGCGGCGCTTGTACTCCTCCTTGAAGCGCAGCAGGGCGGCGCAAAGCGGCGCAGGCTCGGTCACCCCTTGTGCAGTCAGCAGTTGCTCCAGCTCGGCAGCGTCGAGCTCGGTGCGCCAGAGATCGAGCCAGAGCTGCTCCAGGTGGGCGGGGGCTTCCTTCTCTTCCCCCACCACGGCGACGAACTCCTGATGGACTATGGCCATCTCCTCGTCGAGGTGCGTCATGAAGGCGTCCCAGTCGGCGAAGCCGGTGGCGGCGATCAGCCGCTGGCGATCCCGTTCCTCAGTGGGCAGGGTCTGGGTCTGCTGATCCCCTATCTCCTGCAATATGTTCTCGACCCGGCGCAGGAAGCGATAAGCCTGGAGCAAGCGCGCACAGCGCTCCTCGTCGAGGGCGCCGCTTTGGGCGATGGCCGCCAGGGCCTCGGGCAGGTGGCGTACCCGCAGGGCGGGCTCGCGACCGCCACGGATAAGCTGCAACGCCTGGGCGATGAACTCCACCTCGCGGATGCCGCCGGCCCCCAGCTTGATGTTGCCCTCCAGCCCCTTGCGGCGTACCTCGGCGGCTATCATCGCCTTCATCTGGCGCAGGCCGTCGATGACGCCAAAGTCGATGTAGCGGCGAAACACGAAGGGGCGCAACAACTCGGTGAGGGCCTGGGCGTGTTCGCACTGGGGCCCCAGCACCCGCGCCTTGACCATGGCGTAGCGCTCCCAGTTGCGGCCATGGTGCTGGTAGTAATCCTCCATGGCGGCGAAGGAGATGGCGAGCGGCCCCGCCTCGCCGAAGGGGCGCAGCCGCATGTCGACTCTGAACACCTGACCATCCTGGGTGGGTTGGTGCAGGGCGTTGATCAGGCGCTGGCCCAGCTTGATGAAGAACGGCTGGTTGGCGAGTTCGCGCCGCCCGCCGACCGTGTAGCCGTTGTCGGGGAAGGTGAAGATAAGGTCGATGTCCGAGGAGAAGTTCAGCTCGCCGCCCCCCAGCTTGCCCATGCCGAGGATGAGCAGGGGCTGCGGGTCACCGTTGCCGTCCATGGGGGTGCCGAGCTCGGCGCACTGTCTGGCGTAGAGCCAGTCTCGGGCACCGCAGATCAGCGCGTCCGCCAGCCTGGTGAGATGGATGAAACTCTCTTCCACCTGGGCCTGACCCAGCAGCTCGCGCCAGGCGATCACCAGCATGCGGCTGCGTCTGAACTGGCGCAGCACCCGCTTGAGCGCCTCCTCGTCATGGACTTCGGCGAGCAGGGCCGCCAGATCGCCCTGGTAGGCGGGCCAGCGCTCGGACAGCGCCAGATCCCCGGAAGCCAGGGTCTGTGCCAGCAGCTCGGGCTGTTTGATGAGGGAGTCTGCGACGAAATCCGAGAGGCCAAACAGGGTCAGCAGGGTCTGCTGCTCCATTGCGGGCAAATCGCCATAGTCGGGGGCCAGCGCCAGCAGCCGCTGCCACTGGCGCCCGGCCTGATCCTGCAGCAAGGGTGACAGAGCAGAGAGGGATGCCGGAGATGGGGGGAGAGAAGAGGAATGCTGGGCCACGGTTGCCGTCCTTGTGATTAACGGGTCTGCAGAGGGAATGAAAACACCGGCAGCCAATCTAGCATTGTCCCGCGCCTGCGTCACAGCCCGGAAGAGAGAAGCATGAGCCGGCGGGGAAAATGGGCCGCCGGCGCAGGCTCAGGGGCGCTGATAGATCTCGGGGTCGTATTTTTCCATCAGGCTGTCAGGGGCGCGGGGCGGCGCGAAGCCAAAGCCGGCATAGAGCCCCTGGGCATCCGAGGTGGCGAGGGAGAGGCGGCGCAGCCCCTGCAAGGCGGGATGGGCCAGGATGGCGGCCATCAGGGCCTTGCTGTGGCCCTGACCGCGATGGGCGGGCAGCACGAATACATCGGACAGATAGCCGAAGGTGGCCCTGTCGGTGATGACCCGTGCGAAGGCCACCTGCTGGCCGTCGACATAGCCGCCGAAGCAGAGCGAATGATTGATGGCCCGCTGCACCGTGGAGAGGGGAATGCCGAGGCTCCAGTAGGCCTCCTCGGACAGGAAACGGTGAATGAGGGGGACATCGAGCCGTCCCTTGTCGTCGCTGATCTCCAGTGGGGATTGTGTGTGCTGCATCCTGGCTCCTTGCCGTGACATGAGATGAAAAAAGGCCCCTGGCGGGGCCTTCCAGTTTACTCAAATCACGACCTCAGGCCAGCCTGAAGGCCTGGATATCTGTATCCAGGGTCTGGCTGTGGTCCTTCCCTCTTTCCGACACCTTGCTGTGATATCAATAACAAAGGCCCCCGACGGGGCCCTTGTTCGTACCAGGTTGATGCCATCAGGCCAGCCTGAAGGGCTGGATATCTGTATCCAGGGTCTGGTTGTGATCCTTCCCTCTTTCCGACACCTTGCTGTGATATCAATAACAAAGGTCCCTAACGGGGCCCTTGTTCGCACTAGGTTGATGCCATCAGGCCAGCTTGAAGGCCTGGATATGGGTATCCAGGGTCTGGCTGTGGTGCTCCACCAGTTCGGAGGCATCTTTCAGCTCCCGCAGTACCACCACCGATCCTTCCACCACCTGCTTGACCTGCTCCAGGTTGGCGTTCATCTCTTCGGCCACCGAGCTCTGCTGCTCGGAGGCGGCGGCGATCTGGCGGTTCATGTCGGCCACCCCCTGTACCCGCTGCACTATGGTGGCGAGCTGGGTGCCTGCCTGGGTCACCTGCTCCACCCCCTTGTCCGCCTGCTGCACGCTCTCGGCCATCAGGCCGACGGCCTGGCGGGCATTGCCCTGCAGCTGCTCGATCATCTTCTGGATCTCGACGGTGGCAGCCTGGGCCCGGTTCGCGAGTTCGCGCACCTCGGAGGCGACCACGGCGAAGCCGCGTCCCGCCTCGCCGGCGCGGGCGGCCTCGATGGCGGCGTTCAGGGCCAGCAGGTTGGTCTGCTCGGAGATGCTGCGGATGGTGTCCACCACGGAGCCGATGCGATCGACCCCGTGCTCCACCTCGTTGACCACGGCGGAAGAGCGCTGGATGTTGCCGGAGAGGGTGTCTATGGTGCTGACGGTGGCAGCCACGCAGCGGCTCCCCTCCTCGGCCAGGGCGCTAGCGTCGGCGGTGGCGTGGGAGGCCTGCTCCGCATGGTTGGCCACCTCGCGAATGGCGCCCACCATCTGGCTCATGGCGCTGGCGAGCTGTTCTATCTGGGTGAACTCTTCGTTGATCGCCTCGTTGGCCTCATCCATGCACAGGGTTACCTGGGAGGCGATGTCGTTGAGCTCCTTGCAGGCGGCGCGCTGGGTGCCGAACACCTCCTTGAGGTTCTCCTGGGAGTGGGCGACCGCCTTGGCGATGTCACCGAACTCGTCCCGGGACTTGAGCAGCACGCTGTGGCTGAGATCCTTGCGGGCGAAGCGCTCCAGCAGACCCACCAGGTAATGCACCTGTTTGACCATGAGGCGTGAGCCGGTCAGCAGCAGCACCACGAAGACGACCCCCATCAGCGCCGTCTCCATCAGACCGGTCCAGAGCAGGCGATCGGCAATGGCATTGGCCTTGGCGGCGTCTATGCCCTCGCCGAGCAGGGTGGCTTCCAGGTTGCTGGCATCAAACCAGAGCTTGGCCAGCAAGAGCAGCGTGCTGAACACCATGAGCAGTACCACTTTGGGCACCAACCGGATGTTGCTCATTCGCCTCTCCAGCGAGTTTAACTGCATAATCTTTCTCCTTCTTAATGGCCGGTTTTCCTTTGTCCTCAGGACTATCGGCATTATCTTCCTTTTTATTAATTCGCACCGTGCCTAAAGTAGGAAATTGTATGCGACATCACTTAACTCACCTGCGCGCCATGGATCTGCTGATGGCGTTTCTGTCGGTGATCTCCGTTTGTCTGGTCTGCGCCCGCTGGTGGGGTCATCGCGAGTGGAGCCCGCAGACACTGCAACTCTTCTATGACGTCGACAGCCTGATCTGCTATTTCTTCCTCGCCCACTTCGCCTACGGCTGGGTGAGGGCCCCCGACCGCATGGCCTTCTTCAAGGCCAACTGGTTCTATCTGCCGGGCAGCCTGCCCATGGTGGAGCAGCTGCGCTGGGCACGGCTCATCCAGCTGTGGCGGGTCTATCAGCTGCTGCGAGACAGGCCGGATCTGCTGGGCATGTTTCGCCGGGAGCGCAACGAGACCACCTTGTCCGGCATCCTCTTTCTCTTCTTCCTGCTGCTGGGGGTGGGCTCGGGCGTCATGTACTGGCTGGAGACGGGCCAGCCGGGGAGCCTGATCCAGACGCCCTACGATGCCTTCTGGTGGACGCTCGTGACGCTCTCGACCGTGGGCTACGGGGATCTGGTGCCCAGGACGGAGGAGGGGCGCTTCGTCGCCAGCCTGCTCATCCTGTTTGGTGTGGGTCTGTTCGGTGCCCTCAGCGGTTTCATGGCCAGCCTGTTCGTGCATCCCGGCAAGACCAACGACGACACCACACTGTGGCGGCGCCAACAGAGCGAGCAGCAGGCGCAACTGCTGCAGGAGCTCAGGGCCCTGCGCGCCGAGGTGAAGGCATTGCAACAGAAGTAGCCTGCGGCGTCTGGAATGGTCGCGTGGCAAACCGGAGAAGCCGTGAGAGGCCTCTCAGTCAGGGGGGCGCCGTTTTTCTTTGCTTGTCCTTTGACCCGCTGGCGGCTTAACATTCGGCCTGCAACCTAATTCAACGAAGAGAATCGATCGACCATGCGCGCCCTTCTCGGGATCTTGATCTGCTTGTGTGCCCAACAGGTACTGGCCGATACCCGTTATGTCTCAGACAACATCTTTACCTATATCCACAACGGTCCTGGCACCCAGTACCGGATCCTCGGCAGCGTCAAGGCCGGTGAACCGCTGGAGGTTAAGGCGGTAAACAACGACGCCGGTTTCACCCAGGTGGTGGACGGCCGTGGTCGTGAAGGCTGGATCAAGAACAGCGAACTGCAGGCGGAGATCAGCCTGCGCGAGCGTCTGCCCCAGGTTCAGAAAGAGCTGGATGAGGCCAAGGCTCGTCTGCTGAACCTCAATGGCGACAACGAGCGTCGTTTCGCCGAGAAGGATGGCCAGATCACCGAGCAGAGCAAGGAGATCGCCAGCCTGAAGGCCCAGCTCGCCAGCCAGAGCACCGAGATGAGCAGCCTCAAGGAGCAGAACGACGCCCTGACCCAGAGCTATGACAACCAGGAGCACGACATGCAGATGGACTGGTTCATCCGCGGTGGTGCCATGGTGCTGGGGGGCATACTGCTCGGCATTCTGCTCCCCATGCTCCCCCGTCGCCGCAAGAGCAGCGAGCGCTGGATGAATTGATCGAAGGATCGATTGAACGAGAGAGGGGTCGCCAAGGCGGCCCCTCTGTTTTTGGGCGGCAAGAGAGTCGATGGGACCATCTTGGGGTCGCCTCCGGGCCTGCCCGATCGTAAGATGAACCCCACTTGTCCGTGCCTCGCACGCCTTTCTCAACAAGAGCTTTCATCTTATGTCATCGACCGAACAGGCCCGCTGGTTCGTGCTGGGGGGCGATCACCTCGTCCTGCTGGATGCCCAGGGGCAGATCCCAGGAGGCCCGCGCGCCTGCTTGCCCCCCCCGCTACAAGAGGCCCAGTTCGAGCGCTTCGACGACTGGGATGGCGAGCCTTGCTATCTGCTGGATCTGGGGGCAACTGCCGATACCCAGGCCATGACGGGCCTGCGCCAGCTGATGGTGGCGGGAGATGAGGAAGGGTTCAGGCTTGCGGGCCGCGCCTGGCAGCTGGTGACCTTTCGTCGCAGCCATCGCTTCTGCGGCGAGTGTGGCGCCCCCATGGCCCCCAAGAGCGGGGAGTGGGCACAGATGTGCCATCATGGTCATGTCGTCTACCCGCGCATCTCCCCCTGCATCATAGTGGCGGTGCGCAAGGGCCCGGCGATCCTGCTGGCGGCCCATCGCCGTCACTATCAGGCGGAGGATCCCATGTATACGGTGCTGGCGGGCTTCGTGGAGGCGGGAGAGACACTGGAGCAGTGCGTGGCGCGGGAGGTGTTCGAGGAGAGCGGCATCCGGGTATGCAACGTGCGCTATGTGGCGAGCCAGCCCTGGCCCTTCCCCCACAGCCTGATGATGGGCTTCACCGCCGACTACCAGAGCGGTGAGATCAAGGTGCAGGACGACGAGCTGGTGGCCGCCGGTTTCTTCGAGGCTGACCGGCTGCCACGTCTGCCCCCCCAGGGCACCATAGCGCGGCGGCTGATCGAGCAGAGTCTGGCCGCTGAGAGGCCCTGAAAAGCGGGGCCCTGGTTTGCGCCCCCTCACATCTTTGCACTCCGGCGAGCCGGCGGCGCGTTTGTGCCGCCCTCAGCCTTGCACAAAGTGGTATCATATCCGCCATTTTATGCTGGATATGAACTCAGGAACTGGGATGAAAGAGCTGAAGAACGATCGATACCTGCGTGCCCTGCTGCGCCAGGATGTGGACATGACCCCGGTGTGGATGATGCGTCAGGCTGGCCGCTACCTGCCGGAATACAAGGCGACCCGCGCCGTCGCGGGGGACTTCATGTCCCTGTGCCGCAATGCCGAGCTGGCCTGTGAAGTCACCCTGCAGCCCCTGCGCCGCTATCCCCTCGATGCCGCCATTCTCTTCTCCGACATCCTGACCGTGCCCGATGCCATGGGGCTGGGCCTCTACTTCGAGCACGGGGAAGGCCCGCGCTTCGAGCGCCCCATCAAGTCCATGGCCGACGTGCAGGCGCTGCCCATCCCGGATCCGGAAGACGAGCTCGGCTACGTGATGAACGCGGTGCGCACCATTCGGCGCGAGCTGAAGGGCGAAGTGCCGCTGATCGGCTTCTCCGGCAGCCCCTGGACCCTGGCCACCTACATGGTGGAGGGGGGCAGCTCCAAGGCGTTCACCAAGATCAAGCAGATGATGTACGCAGAGCCGCAGACCCTGCACCTGCTGCTGGACAAGCTGGCGGACAGCGTGATCAGCTACCTCAACGCCCAGATCAAGGCGGGTGCCCAGTCCGTCATGGTGTTCGACACCTGGGGCGGCGTGCTGACCCCGCGGGATTACCGCGACTTCTCCCTGCAGTACATGCACAAGATCGTCGATGGCCTGATCCGCGAACACGAAGGCCGCCGTGTGCCGGTGACCCTGTTCACCAAGAACGGCGGCCAGTGGCTGGAGCAGATCGCCGCCACCGGCTGCGACGCCCTGGGACTGGACTGGACCATAGACATTGCGGATGCCAAGCGCCGGGTCGGCGACAAGGTGGCGCTGCAGGGCAACATGGATCCCTCCATGCTCTACGCCACCCCTGCGCGCATCCGCGAAGAGGTCGCCACCATCCTTGCCGGTTTCGGTCAGGGCAATGGCCACGTCTTCAACCTGGGCCACGGCATCCATCAGGATGTGGACCCGGAGCATGCCGGCGTCTTCGTCAATGCGGTGCATGAACTGTCAGCTCAATACCACCGTCGCTGAGACGATTGAGCAGCATGACAACGGGGCCTTCGGGCCCCGTTTTGCTGCCCGGCCTCGCGGGGGCTGCATCCTGGTCACCGCTCGGGTTACACTGCACCACCACTGAACAGGGTCGTGGACAGGATGGGCGAGTGCGCCTCCTGACGACCGGGTGAGGGCGTCGTCGAACATGGCAGGAGGCAGGATGAGCAAGGGTTCTTGGGATTGGGGTATCGATCTTGGCGGGACCAAGTGCGAGTGCGTGGTGCTCGAGGGTGACGAGGTGCTGCTGCGCCATCGCATCCCCACCGAGCGCCGTGGCGGTTACGAGCACATGATAGGCCAGATCGCCAAGCTGGTGGACGAGTGCGCCGAGCGGCTCGGCCAGCGTCCCGCCATCCTCGGCATGGGCACCCCGGGGGCGCGGGATCCCCAGACCGGGCTGATGAAGAACTGCAACACCACAGAGCTCAACGGCAAGCCGTTCAAGGAAGATCTGGAGCGCCGGCTCGGCATTCCGGTACTGATCGCCAACGACGCCAACTGCTTCGCCCTGGCGGAAACCCATCTGGGGGCGGTGCGCCAGCACCATCCTGATGCCAAGGTGGTGTTCGGCATCATCATGGGCACAGGGGTTGGGTCCGGCATCGTTATCAACGGCCAGATCCTCAACGGCCATCACGGCATCGCCGGGGAGTGGGGCCACAACGTGCTCTCCCCCGACGGCCCCGAGTGCTACTGCGGCAAGCGCGGCTGCGTCGAGACCTTCATCAGCGGCCCGGCGCTGGAGGCCTGGTATGAAGCCAAGGCCAAGCGCCACCTGTCACTGGCCCAGATAGCGGCGGCCAGCGCCCACGATAATGTGGCCAAGCTCACCATGGACCGACTGCATTTGCTGTTTGGCCAGGCCCTGGCCAACGTGGTCAACATCCTGGATCCGGACGTCATCGTCATCGGCGGCGGTGTGGGCAACGTGCAGAGCCTCTACAGCGTCGGTCGGCAGACTGTGCTGCCATTTCTGTTCAATCCCCGCTTCGCCACCCCCATCATTGCCCCGGCTCTGGGCGACAGCGCCGGTGTGTTCGGGGCAGCGCTGCTGGCCAGGGGCGTCTTCCGGGAGGCCCTGCTGTCGTGAAGCAGTCAGGGGCCCGTCACTTTGTCGCAGGTAAGGACACAGATTTTTCATGATCAAGATTGCCATCAACGGATACGGGCGCATCGGTCGCAACGTGTTGCGGGCCCTCTACGAGAGCGGCCGTGACAAGCACATCAAGATAGTCGCCATCAACGAACTGGCGGCCCCCGAAGCCATGGTGCATCTCACCCGCTTCGACACCAGCCACGGCCGCTTCGGTTACCCGGTGCAGCTCGCGGGCAACAGCATGCTGGTGGGGGAGGATCTCATCTCCCTGTTTGCCGAGCGGGATCCGGCCAAGCTGCCCTGGCGGGCGCTGGGGGTGGATGTGGTGCTGGACTGCACCGGGGTATTCGGCTCCCGGGCCGATGCCGAACTGCATCTGGGGGCGGGAGCGGGCAAGGTGCTCTTCTCCCATCCGGCGGATGCGGACGTGGATGCCACCATCGTCTACGGGGTCAACCATCAGGTGCTGACGGGAGCGGAGCGGATCGTCTCCAATGCCTCCTGTACCACCAACTGCGTGGTGCCCGTCATCGAAACATTGCATCGAGAATTCGAGATAAATTGTGGTACTATTACGACAATTCATTCGGCCATGCACGATCAGCAAGTCATCGATGCCTATCACAGCGACTTGCGTCGAACCCGTGCTGCCAGCCAGTCCATCATCCCGGTGGATACCAAGCTGGCAAAGGGGTTGGAGCGAATCCTCCCCCACTTCGCCGGCAAGTTCGAGGCGATCGCGGTGCGGGTGCCGACCATCAACGTCACCGCCATGGATCTGAGTATTACTGTTCGTAAAAAAGTGACAGTTAGTGACGTAAATCAAGCCCTGCAACGGGCATCCAGAGGTACATTACAGGGTATCCTGGACTACACGGAAGAGCCGCTGGTCTCCGTAGACTTTAATCATGATGCACACTCCTGCATCATTGATGGTACCCAGACCCGGGTGAGCGATGCCAACCTCGTCAAGATGTTGATGTGGTGCGATAACGAATGGGGCTTCGCCAACCGCATGCTGGATACCACCCGGGCCATGATGGCCGCAGGCTGAGAGCCTGCACCGGGCGCAAGGTTACTGTTTTTTTAACATTACCTGAAAATATATAGAGGACTGAATATGTCTGTTATCAAGATGACCGACCTGGATCTGGCGGGTAAACGCGTTCTGATCCGTGCTGACCTGAACGTGCCGGTAAAAGACGGCAAGGTCACTTCCGATGCACGTATCGTGGCGACGCTGCCGACCATCAAGCTGGCTCTGGAAAAGGGCGCCAAGCTGATGATCACCTCCCACCTGGGTCGTCCGACCGAGGGTGAATACAACGAAGAATTCTCCCTGGCCCCGGTAGTCAACTATCTGAAAGACGCTCTGTCCTGCCCGGTCCGCCTGGCCAAGGATTACCTGGATGGCGTAGACGTCGCCACCGGTGAGCTGGTTGTGCTGGAAAACTGCCGTTTCAACAAAGGCGAGAAGAAGAACACCGAAGAGCTGGCCAAAAAATACGCCGCCCTGTGTGACGTCTTTGTAATGGATGCATTCGGTACTGCTCACCGCGCCGAA